>CAZMMQ010000001.1:0-94772 GCA_964567435.1 uncultured Saprospiraceae bacterium
AACCCGTGCTACCAGGATGAAAACCTGGCGTCCTAACCCCTAGACGAACGGGCCAACATTTAATTATCTACACGCTTTCCTTGTAAAGCGAGGCAAATATATAAATTTTGAGATTTGCATATAGCAAAATGCAAAATCCATACCTATTATTTTATAACAACTCTTGAAACCAATCTATCTCCAGATATTTTTTCAAATTCTATGATATAAGCGCCAGTTTCCAAATTTTGGATGTTTAAAATAGCTTCAAATGGTCTTTCTAATACTTTACGACCATTTATATCATACATTCTTATTCTTTGAATATCATCTTCAGCAGCACTTAGAATATTAAGGTATTCAGTGGCCGGGTTAGGATAAACCTGAATAACAGATGAGTTTGTCACATCGGTTGTGGAGGTAGATCCTGCTTCTGCCACTCTAAATACATCTATTGCTGCTTCTACTAGGTTACCATTATCAGCATTATCTCCTGTTACAATTTGCAATTGTATATCTTTTGTGATGTCTATACCTAAATCTAACGGTCTAATTCTGATGACATCTGTCCAAGTTCCCGTAGAACTGTCTATAGTACTGAATAAATACTGAGAAGTACCATCTGTGATAGAAAAATCAATCATATCATCAATATCTCCTGCTCCTCCATCATTGAAGAAATAAGTATTAAACTGAATTTCAGGATTAGTAAAATCGCTTAAATTCATTGGAGGTGAGGTCAAAATAGCTGTTCCATCATCTACATCATCAGTACCTGCACCACCACCAGCATTACCAGTGACATAAGCCTCCTGTCCAATATCTCCTGCAATATCTACATCTATGTTAGAAGTCTGTCCTATGAAAAAAGTCCCAATAGGCACTCCTCGTTCCCATAATCCTGCCGTAGCAGTTCCCTCTGATGTCCAACCAAGATCTAATGCAAAATCATCTTCCCAGCCTCGCTCAAGTTCTATCACTATCTCTGAATCCATTGGAGATAAGGATAACTCTCGTTGTCTAAAACCCCAAGCACCAGCTACAGCCGAATACGATTCATCAAATATATCTACTACAAAATTACCATTACCATCACTTTCAATATTTAGAGCTGGTCCTGAAACAGATTCAGCTTCAAAAACACCTGTATTAATACTCTCTCCAGTATTAGCATCTACAAAACGTCCCGTAACCTGAAAAACAGGTCTTCTGACTAACTCTACATTAAGGATCGTTACTTCTCCATTCACCATTGTTGCTGAAGTTTCAAAGGCCTCATATTCAGGATGAAAGAAGGTTACATTGAATACACCTGCAGTAGCTACTCCTGTCGCATATCCTCCACTTATATCTGTAGTAGCACCATTGAGTTCTTCTGATTCTATATTAACTGTTACACCATTTATTGGCGTGCCCTGTCCAGCTACTGTGACAGTGCCTTCCAGCCAACATGCTCGTTGATAATTAGGTTGCAAGACAAATAATCCATTAGCTCTATCTGTCGCTAATACCAGTCCAGATGGGAGATAAGGATAAGCTCCCCAACAACCATTTGTTCCACCATTTCCACCAAAGAATGTATCATATGCTCCAACTTTGATCATATTAGTTGGTCTGCTTACATCTGTAATCACCACACCATCTGTATACCACGAAGTGATAAGATATTCATCCTGAAAGTGGGTATTATGAGGAACAACTCCTTGTCCCGTTGTTTCCAATGGCTGGAATTCATCTAATCTCCTAATATTAGAAAAATCACTAATATCATAAGCATCTACATATGCATTGCCTCTTTCGTCAGTTGTATAAGCATAGTTACCATCGTCAGATATCCATGTATTATGCGTAAAATTGAAAGACGTATTTGTCTCCCCAAGTAAAATAAGATTTGTCTTATCAGTAACATCAAATATTCTTAGTTGACCAGCGAAAATTTCTGAGCTATACATAATATTATCCCTAACATAAAGATCATGTGCATAACCATCTCCATGAACGCCAACTATAGGAGGATTCCACCTGTCTTGATTGAGGTCTAGAATAATTGCTTTATTCATTGAACCATTCCCGCAACCTGCTAAGTACGCAAAGCCGTTTTCATCTATGTAAATATTATGGCAAGCACCTAAATCAGCTGATTCGTCAGTAATAACTGGAGGTGTAATTAGTTGCCACCTAATAGAATCATTATCTGCCTGACTCATATCTACCACAAGTAGACCATCATTTGACTCTGATGTCACGTATACATGGTCTTCCCATGATTTCATATCTCTCCAGATCGTATTTGTACCTGGAATTGTGATTACTTCGACTGGTGCTGCAGGATCTGCAAGGCTATATATCCTTGTGTTATCTACTGTACCTACAATGGCGAATTCTGTACCTCCTTCAGATACAAAACCCCATATATCGTTTGCTGCTTCTGGAAATTGAGGGTTAGAAACCAATTCTAGATTAAAATCAGTCTGACTGAATAAAAAATTGGTTATAAGGAATAAAACTGTTGTAAATATAAGTCTCATAATATGTGTTTGGAAAATGCTGGGCAAAAGTACAACCTTATAATTAACATAAAAGCTTTGAAATATATCTCTATGACATTTATGTCATTTTTTTTCTATTAAGGCTGTCGTTAACCTAGATATACAGATTTTCTTATTGTTTTCGTCAGTTATCTCAATATTCCAAACGTGCATATTTCTACCAATTTTGATAGGGCTGACTCTACCAAATACATAGCCTTCCTTAGCACTGGAGAGGTGATTAGCATTTATTTCGACACCAACTACTGCTCTATCAAAAGGATTCTCTTGAACAATCACAGAGGCTACTGAACCAATAGTTTCTGCTAGAGCCACTGAAGCACCACCATGCAATAAACCCATTGGTTGTTTCGTCCTGTGGTCTACAGGCATTTTGGCAATGAGATAATCGTTCCCGATTTCTATAAATTTAATACCAATGTGTTGCACCATTGTATTAATTCCGGTTGCATTGAGTGATTCTAGATTAGGATTACTTTTCCAGATCATATATTTGTATTATAAAAAAGGATAATGTAAAACTATGAAAATCTACCATAACCCAAGATGTAGTAAGAGCAGAGAAACACTGTCTCTCTTAAAAGATAATCAACAAAATCCAGAGATAATTCTCTATCTGGAGAATCCACCTTCAAATAAAGAATTGACTAATCTTATTAAGTTGTTGGGTATAAAGCCTGTAGAATTAGTAAGAAAGGGTGAAGCAATCTTTAAGGAACAATACAAAGGGAAAGAGTTGACAGATAATCAATGGATAGAGGCTATGATAAAATATCCCAAGCTTATAGAAAGACCTATAGTGGTCCAAGGGAATAAAGCTGTAATAGGTAGACCTCCTTCTAATGCATTAGACTTACTATAATTTCAGTATAGACTGGATCTTTTTTGTTAGGCCACTTATATCATCTGGGTGAAAGGAAAGTGTATTCATCTGATTCCTAAACCATGTCATCTGTCGCTTAGCATAACGTCTAGTGTTTTGCTGAATAAGCTCTATGGTTCGATCCAAATCATATTCCCCATCTATATATTTGAAAACCTCGCTGTACCCAACCGTATCTAGGGCTCTCTTCTGTCTATGAGGTAGCAATGAAGTCACTTCATCTACTAGACCTGCCTCTATCATATACTGGACCCTTTTATTAATTCGAGTATAAAGTTCCTCTCTAGGTCGTTCTAAGTTAATACAGAATGGCGTGTATATTCTGGCAGTCTTGGGTTGATTAATAAAAGAAGAAAATGCTTTATTAGTAAACCGAATGACGCCTAACATTCTGATTAATCTTCGATCATTGGCTTTATCTACTCTGGCAAAACTTATTGGATCAGCCTTCTCTAGTTCCTCTAGGACAGCAACCCTGTTGACTTCTAATTGATCTTCTATAGATTGAGTTATTTCCAATGGTACTTTAGGAATATTATCGAGCCCTTCACAAACGGCTTTGATATATAACCCAGTACCCCCAGATAAAATTGGTGTATAACCGTTTAGATATGCATTGTCTATGCACTGCAATGCATCCTCTTCATAAACAGCAGCTGAATAAGAATCTTGGATTGAAACATAATCTACCAATTTTATATTCCCATTACTAATCTCTGAAGGACTTGGTTTTGCAGTGCCTATCTTCAGTTCCTTATAAATCTGTCGACTATCAGCAGAAACAATGACACCATTGAATGATTGGCTCAAGGCAATAGCTGTTGTTGTTTTCCCAATTGCAGTAGGCCCGACTAGAACTAATAAATATTTTTCTTTATTAACCAAGTATCAAAGAGGGTTTGGTTATCTTAACTCCCATGACTTCAACTAATGACATTTGAAATGAATAGTATATATACAATGCTAATAATATCCTTAGCACTATTAGGTTGCAAAGATACTTCACCTGTTAAGAAAAAAACATCCCAAAAAAAAGTCGCGTATGCTATGGTAATTCATGGTGGGGCAGGCACTATACTCAAAGATAATATGTCACCAGAGAAAGAGAAGGCATATATAGATGCTCTCAATTTGGCGTTAGAAACAGGAGAAAATATCTTGAAATCAGGTAGAAGTAGCATGGATGCAGTAGTGGCTACCATCAAGACGATGGAAGATTCTCCATTGTTCAATGCCGGTAAAGGGGCTGTCTTTACAAATGAGGGTCATAACGAATTGGATGCATCCATTATGAGAGGCAGTGACAGACAAGCTGGGGCTGTTGGCGGTGTTAAGACAGTGAAAAATCCAATAGAGGCTGCTAAAGGTGTTTTGGAGAAGTCCGAACATGTAATGATGACGGGTGCTGGAGCAGATTCTTTTGCTAAAACACTAAATCTAGAATTAGTGGATAATAAATACTTCTATACTGAGAATAGATGGAATAGCTTACAAAGGGTATTAGATAAGGAAAAAGCGATGGGCATGGAAATCAGTCAACTTTCTGAGAGCAAATTTGGAACAGTAGGTGCGGTAGCGTTGGATAAAAATGGAAATATAGTCGCTGGAACATCTACTGGTGGAATGACAAACAAGAGATTTAATAGGATAGGAGACAGTCCAATCATAGGTGCAGGTACCTACGCTAACAATGAGACCTGTGGTGTATCATGCACTGGACATGGAGAATATTTTATAAGGTATGCCGTCGCTCATGATGTATCAGCCATGATGGAATATAAGCAGGTCAGTCTAAAGGAGGCCTCAGAACATATCATTCATACTAAGCTTAAAGAAGCAGGCGGTACTGGGGGACTGATAGCCTTAGATAAGGAAGGTAACATCAGCATGCCTTTCAATACAGCCGGCATGTATAGAGGATATGTGACAGATTCTGAAAGAGTTGTAGCCATTTACGAATCTAAATCAGAAGTTAATTAAATCATTCAATCACTAAAAGCCTGGAATCTATAACCTTTTTCACCTATTTACAATTTGATTCCTCTATTCCATTAAATAAATTTAGATTTGTAATTCATTGATATTTAGGTATATGTTTCAAGATATAGTGAAAAAAAACTGGATTCACGTCATAGCAATAATCATCTTTCTTTCTTCTACAGTGATGGTATTCTATCCATCATATCAAGGCAAAAAGCTCCAGCAAGGTGATATTACCCATTGGCGTGGAATGGCTCAAGAAAGCAAGGCTTTTAAGGAAGAAACGGGGAAGACCACCCTCTGGACTAATAGTATGTTTTCAGGAATGCCAACCTATTATATCAAGTTTGATCAAGTTAAAGATCCGGTCGACTACCTTAAATCAATATTGAGTTTTGGGTTGAATAATGAAGCAGGCAAATTTTTAGTTGGCCTTTTCTTATTTTATATTCTATTACTTTTTCTCGGTGTTGAGTCTTGGTTAGCTATTTTCGGTGCTTTAGCTTTTGCTTACACAACCAACAATCTAGTCTTACTCAACGCAGGTCATAATACCAAGGTCATGACAATCATGACATCTCCTATGGTTATTCTAGGGGTCATCTATGCTTATCGCAAAAATATGTTTCTAGGTTCGTTGTTATTCGCATTAGGTATGTCCTTGAACCTGAAAGCTTCCCACCCACAAATGACTTATTACTTAGGTATAGTAATGTTTATCTATACACTATTTGTCTGTGCGGAATCCATTAAAAAAGGACAGCTTAGTAAATTTCTTAAGACCTCCGGCTTGTTGGTTTTAGGTCTTGTGATTGGGGTTGGTTCTACTGCAAATAGAACAATTCCAATATATGAATACTCAAAAGATACTATGAGAGGTGCTCCAATTCTCAAGAATCATAAATCAAATGATAGCAGTAGCAAAGTGGAAGGATTAGCTTGGGAATATGCAATGTCATGGAGTAATGGTAGTGAAGATCTATTAGCAAGTTTTATTCCACTTGCTAATGGAGGAAGTTCTACTGAGAATGTCGATCCAAGTTCCAATTTCGGGAAAGAGTTGCGCAAGAGAGGTGCCTCATTACGATCTGTCAAAGCACCACTTTATTGGGGAAGCCTACCATTTACTAGTGGTCCTATATATTTTGGTGCTATTATTTTCTTTCTTTTCTTTTTGTCATTTTTCAACTTGAAGGGTCACATGAAATGGTGGGGCATAATAGCTGTTCTCCTAACCTTCCTTTTGTCAATGGGCAAAAATTTTGAGTTTTTGAGTATGATGTTTTTTGAGATCATACCTTATTACAATAAGTTCAGAACACCTAATTCGATCTTATCTATCACTGCTGTTATTATCCCACTGCTTGCTATGCTGAGTTTGTCTAGTATACTAAAGCATGAAACTCTTTCGAAACAAAAGGTCCTCTTACCGGGACTAGGTTTTATCGTATTTACCATATTGATTGGTTTGCTTGGACCAAGCATATTTGACTTGTCATCTAGTAGTGATAATATGTTGGCGCAGGCAGGGTTAGATCCTAAAATAATAATGGAAGACAGAGCAAATGTTTTGAGATCAAGTGCGATGAAGGCTGCTCTATTTATGGCGTTAAGTTTATTGCTCATTGTCCTACACGCATTAAGAAAAGTTCCAAAACTTGCTGCTATCATTGTGATTGGACTTCTAGCCTTTTTTGATCTATATTCCACTAATCTCAGATATGTAAGTTCGTCAAATTATCAAAGTGAGAGAAGACATAAAGAGCACTATACCCCAAGGCCAGTAGACAAAAAAATTCTCCAAGATCAAACTCTTCATTACAGAGTATTGGACAATTCTATCAATACTTTCAACTCATCATTTGCTTCCTACTTTCACAAAACGATAGGTGGGTATCATGCTGCTAAACTTCAGAGGTATCAAGATATCATAGACTACCACATTAGTAAAAACAATGCTAATGTATTGAACATGCTCAATTGCAAATATTACATAACAGGCCAACCTGGTAAAGAAGATGTCGGATTGAATTCTGCAGCTCTAGGAAATGCTTGGTTTGTCAACAATATTAAGATAGTACCAAACGCTGACGCCGAAATAGAAGCTTTGTCAGATTTTGATCCTATGGGTGATGCCATTGTACATCAAGAATTTAAAGAAGAAGTGGGCAATTTATCCAGACAAAAATCTGGTTCAATAGACCTAATTGAGTACAGACCTAATAAGCTTACTTATAAAAGTAATTCCATGTCTAATCAAATAGCTGTATTTTCAGAGATTTGGTATGGACCAAATAAGGGATGGAAAGCAAGTATAGATGGCAAACCTGTCTCACATTTCAGAGCCAACTACGTCCTTAGGGCAATGGCGGTACCTTCAGGAGAGCATACGATAGTCTTTGAATTTAACCCAGATAGTAATAGATTAGGCATTATCATTTCATGGATATGTTCCATTTTGTTATTGATTGGATTTGCAATGTATTTCTGGTATAATAGAAAAGGATTAACTTATAAGGACTCTGAAGAGCTTTGATTATAAGCAATATAATATCTTTGTACTCAGATGCATAGAGGTAGACAAATCCTTAGTCCAGAAAGATTTTCCATTACTCTCAGGAGGCTGGCCAGTCAGATAGTGGAAAATTACGCAGATGATGAAGATATTTTCATCGTGGGCATACAAGAGAAAGGAGTCATTCTCGCTGAACGTCTCATAGCAATTATAACAGAACTAGAACCTAAGAGAAAAGTAACTTTCGGAAAACTCGATATAACTTTCTATAGGGATGATTTCCGCATGAGACAAACCCCACTAACAGCAAATGCCACAAAAGTTGACTTTGAGATAGAGTCAAAGCGTATCCTGCTCATAGATGATGTCTTGTATACAGGGAGAACAATTCATGCCGCCTTATCAGCTCTTCAGGATTTTGGTCGCCCAGCCAAAGTTGAATTACTGACTATGGTTGACAGGAGATTTAACAGACACCTGCCAATAAAATCTGATTATACTGGATTACAAGTGGATGCACTGGATGACGCTTATGTCAAGGTGCAATGGGAGCATCTTGATGGGCAAGATAAAGTATTAATTTTCTCAGCCAATACGAATGATTAGATGAACGAAGGTACACTAAGCACAAGACACCTCCTTGGCATTAAGTATATCACCAGAGAAGATATTGAGCTTATTTTTTCTACCGCAAGAAAATTTAAAGACGTCATCAATAGACCAATCAAAAAAGTACCATCTCTACGAGATGTGACGATTGCTAATCTGTTCTTTGAAAATTCAACTAGAACTAAATTATCATTCGAACTGGCAGAGAAAAGGCTCTCTGCAGATGTGATCAATTTTTCTTCCTCTCAAAGCTCTGTCAAGAAGGGTGAAACTCTACTAGATACGGTCAATAATATCTTATCTATGAAAGTAGATATGATTGTAATGCGGCATCCAGCACCAGGTGCCCATTTTTTTCTATCAAAGCATATCGATGCACAAATTGTCAATGCGGGTGATGGCACACACGAACATCCCACTCAAGCTTTACTAGATGCTTACTCTATGCAAGAATCTGTTGGTAATTTGAAAGGTAAGAAGGTTTGTATCTTTGGAGACATCTTACACTCACGCGTTGCCTTGAGCAATATCTTATGCCTTAATAAGCTTGGTGCTAAAGTCAGAGTTTGTGGTCCTCCAACACTCATTCCAAAGCATATCTCAAGCTTAGGAGTTGATGTATCTTATAATGTTAGAGAAAGCCTTGAGTGGTGCAATATTGCCAATGTGCTGCGCATCCAGTTAGAAAGACAGGATATAAAATACATTCCATCGCTAAGAGAGTACAGTCAATACTTTGGCATCAATAAAAAATTATTAGATACATTAAGTGAACAAAAAATCATTATGCATCCCGGGCCTATCAATAGGGGCATAGAATTAGATAGTGATGTAGCAGATAGTGAGCATTCTATTATACTTCAGCAGGTAGAAAACGGTGTAGCAATAAGAATGGCTGTCTTATTTCTCCTAGCTAATCAGAGAGGCGCTATTGACAATTAAAATCGTATTAAAAATTTATTAAAGTCAGTATCCTCATAGATACTTGATTACTTCTAACGGTTCTTTGTATTATGGAAGCTTATGTAAAATTTTCGTTAATAATAAGTTGTTTGTTCGCAGTCTTACCTTTGACCGCTCAATACAACATTGATATTGACATAAAAAATTATGAAAACGATACACTAATTGTAGGCTATTACTACGCAGACAAACAATTAGTCCGAGACACCTTATACGCCAAACAATCAGGCAAATTCAAGTTGTCAGGAGAGGATACTTTGACTACTGGTATTTATATATTACTCACGTCACCAGATAAAGAATTTATTCAATTCAATGTCAATGAAGACAACAAGGTATTCGGTATCAGCTATGATTATTCTAGTAAAACAGACATTAGCTATACCAACTCAGAGGACAATACCAATTTCCAGAATTACCTCTCCCTTCTCAATGAATTGAGGCCTGAAGCAGAAATACTCAGAGACACTATTGCCGCTCTTACAGAAAAAGGGACAGACGCTTCCGCATTCAAAACACAACTTGAGACAATTGATAATAAGGTAAATAAATATCAAAATAATATACTTACTAATTATCCAAATTCTATAACAGCAAAAGTTTTAAAAGCTAATAAGGATGTTGAGTTACCCGATTTTCCTGACACCAAAGATGGTCAACTAAAAAGGTACCTTTATTACAAAGATCACTTCTTTGATAATCTTGACTTGTCAGACCCAGTTTCTATGAATCTTGGAGTCATTCAACCTAAAATAGATGCGTATCTTGAGAGACTTACCTCTAATTACCCTGATAGCATAATTGTAAGCTTAGATTACTTACTAGAAGAGATGATGCCCGCTGAAAATACATATCAATACTATTTAGGTACATTTCTAAGTAAGTATGGTAATAGTAAAATTATTGGTTATGATGCTATCTATGTCCATCTGATAGATAATTATTATGCTGTAGGTAAAGCACCTTGGGTAAATGAAGATAACCTAACCAAGATTATAGATAACGCCAACAAAATTAGGCCGGCCTTAATAGGAAAAATAGGAGCAGATATCCAAGTGTACAAGGAAGATGGTAAAACTCCAATTTCTATATCCAGTATCGACTACGAATATTTAGTACTATTGTTTTGGGCTCCAAATTGTTCTCACTGCACTAAGATTATGCCTACAGTTGTTGAGTTCAACGAAAAGTGGAAGAATAAAGGCATCAAGACATTTGCTATTTGTACCAAACATCAAGACAAAACCAAAAGTTGCTGGGAAGCTTTAGAAGAAAAAAACATGTTAGGCTTCATCAATGGCGCTGACCAATATCACCGATCAAGATTTAAGTTAAAATACAATGTGAGTAGCACTCCTAAAGTATTCATCTTAAATAAAGACAGAGAAATTCTACTTAAGAATCTGGGGGCAGAGCATCTAGAAGGTGCGATGCTAGAAATTCTAAAAAACGATAATAGGGAGGATTTAATTCCAAAATAATCAGCTGAAACCAAATAATACTTTTTTGATTCTTTTCATCGCTTCTTCTAATATACTGTTAGATGTTGCGTAGGATATTCTGAATGAATTTGGATCGCCAAAAGCGGTACCAGTTACAACAGCAACATGTGCCTCATCTAGAAGTACATCTACAAAGTCATTTGCATTATTGATAGTTCTTTGACCATTGGACTTGCCAAAGAAATGTGAGATATCGGGAAAAAAGTAGAATGCCCCTTGTGGATCATTCGTTTTGATACCAGGGATATCATCCAGCAAAGTCTTTACAAGATTCTTTCGTTGTAAAAACTTGTCCTTCATATAACCTAATTGACTAGGATCTTCCATCAACGCATGGGCAGCAGCTGCCTGACCAAAGGCAGTCGCACCAGAAGTAAATTGTCCTTGAACTTTTGCACAGGCTTTAGCTATCCACTTTGGCGCACCCATATAACCTAATCGCCAGCCTGTCATAGCAAATCCTTTGGACATCCCATTTACTGTAATGGTTTTGTCTGCCATTCCAGGCATTCCAGCTATACTAGGATTCTTGCCATCAAAAAGGATGTATTCATAAATCTCATCTGCTAGAACAAACAGATTTTCATGAGTACTGATAACGCTTGCTAAGGATTCAATCTCAGACAGAGAATAGGAACTGCCAGTTGGATTGCTTGGAGAAGAAAAGATTATAAGTTTAGTCTTGTCGTTAATGGCAGCTTTTAATTGCTCTGCCGTTACTTTAAAATCTTGATCTATACCTGCATATAGAGGGACTGGCGTTCCACCAGCAAATTTTACAATTTCAAAATAAGAGACCCAATATGGAGTGAATATGATTACCTCATCTCCTGGATCAAGCAATGCCAAACAGACATTTGCTATGCACTGCTTAGCGCCGTTGGATACCACAATTTGATCTGTACTATAGTCCAATCCATTATCCCTATTGAATTTATGACATATTGCCTTTCGCAAAGCAATGTCACCAGGCACTGCTGTATATTTAGTTTTACCTTCTTCGAGTGCTTTTACCGCAGCAGATTTTATAAAGTCAGGTGTATCAAAGTCAGGTTCACCCAGACTTAAACTAATAACATCAATTCCTTGAGCTTTCAATTCACGTGCTTTCTGTGCCATTTTGATGGTTGCAGATTCTGACATACCCTTTAATCTGGAGGATAATAACTGATTGGACATATAACAAATTTTTACAATGTCAAAAGTATGATTTACTTTCGTCTCCAGACAGATTTTATTTCTTTATTTATCAATCTGCTATTATGGAAAAGATTCAAATTTTCGTGACTGGAGGTACCTTTGACAAAGATTATAATTACATAACTGGTGAGTTATACTTTAAGGACACTCATCTGATTGACATGTTTAAGCAAGGACGTTCAATTCTAAATTTAGATGTTAAGAAGTTGATGATGGTTGATAGTCTAGAGATGACGACAGATCATAGGTCACAAATTCTACAAGAATGCAATAACACATCCAGTGACAGAATTCTCATAACACATGGGACGGATACTATGGTAGAAACTGCTCATTTCTTAGAAAAACATCAAGTTGATACTAAAACGATTGTGCTCACAGGTGCTATGATTCCTATTGCTTTTGGTAGTTCTTCAGATGGATTTTTTAATTTGGGTGCCGCTCTCGCTTTCGTTCAAACTCTAAAGCCAGGCATATATATCGCAATGAATGGTAGATACTTCAAATGGGATAATGTGAGGAAAAATAGGGAAACAGGCTATTTTGAACCAAAATCGTAATATCGGTATAACCTATTGTATATCAACTAAAAATACATTCGGACAATAATTATATTTAGCCTACAAAGCCACTATTTTAGAAACTATACGTTATCTTTGCATGTTGGTAAATGTATATCCAGCATTCAATTTGACGGAGTTATGAAACAAATAGTAATCATATTAGCATTTGTAATACTTAGCATGACCTCATTAAGCAGTCAGCAGTTTACACCATTAGATGACCAAATTAGAATAAGCGCAGATAGCACCAGTTCACTTTATCCATATGGATTGACCTACAAAGCACTGATATTGGACTATCAATCTCAGAATGGAGGTAGTATTACCAACTTTAGTGATTACCATTATGGTTTTGAAATTGGGATTTCCAAGGCTATTTCTGACAACTTCAATCTATATCTACCTGTGAAGGCAGGTGTTGTGAATAGAAGCGAAGACCGCGAAAACTTATCTAACTGTGTCCATAGGAATGTATTTAGTGCAGACCTTCAAGCACAATATTTATTTCGAAATCCTACTAAAATAGGTCAACAAGTGATACCATATGTATTTGCTGGTGCAGGAGGCGTATTAGAGGATGAAGGAGAATTCAATGTGCAGATTCCGTTTGGTGGCGGATTGAATTTCAGAGTAAAAGATAATGTATATATCAACTGGCAATCAGAGTACAGATTTTCTTTATCTGAGAATAGAAATAATCTGCAGCATGGACTAGGATTTACCTACTTATTTGGTGCTCCTGCTCCAGCTGATATTATACCAATGGAGAAAGAGGAAATGAAATTAGATAGTGATGGTGATGGATTAGAAGATGACATAGACTTATGTCCTCAGATTGCTGGTCCAGTCGGTCTCAAAGGTTGTCCAGATAAGGATGATGATGGAATTCCAGATTACCGAGATGATTGTCCATCTATACCAGGAGTCGGTGTATTTAAAGGATGTCCTGATACAGATGGAGATGGGATTTCAGATAATGATGATGACTGCCCTAACAAAGCAGGTACTCAATCAAACAATGGCTGCCCTGAAGAGCCTGCCATAGCACCAGATAGCGACGGAGATGGCGTACCAGATTCAATTGATAAGTGTCCTAATGTAAAGGGGGATGGAGCAGATGGATGCCCTGTTAATAGAATACAAGACAGAGATGGTGATGGTGTAGCGGATAATCTAGATAAATGCCCAGACAGAGCGGGAATAGCTGCTTTCGGTGGATGTCCTGATACAGATGGTGATGGGATAGATGATAGTAGAGATAAGTGTCCTAATTCTCCTGGCACAGTAGCTACAGGAGGATGTCCAGAAATTTCAAGAGATGATAGAGACGTTCTTGAAGTGGCAATGAGAGCAGTCTCGTTTGATACTGGTAAGGCAACTTTAAAATCTGAATCATACTCAGTTCTTAATCAAATCGGACAATTGCTTCTTAGATATCCTGATTACAACCTCATTATAGAAGGTCATACAGATAATGTTGGAAGTTCTGTGAATAATCAACTATTGTCTGAAAGAAGAGCCAGAGCCTGTTATGAATATCTTAGAGATAAATCTGGGGTTCCTGCCAACATAATGACTCATACAGGATATGGAGAATCTCGACCAATATCTTCTAATGATAACTTAGAAGGAAGAAAGCTAAACAGAAGAGTTGTATTCAACCTTGTTCCTAGGTAAGTGTAATTAACTTCTAATAAAAAAGTCTGCATATTGAATTCTATATGCAGACTTTTTTATTAAACAACTCGATTATGAATTATTCTCTTCTACTCGCTTAGCCTTTTCCAAGACTGCAGCTTTCATACTTTCACGAAAATTTTTCAGTTTAGTTTGTAAATCACCATCTGACTGACCTATAATTCTGGCAGCTAATAATCCAGCATTCTTTGCGCCATTAAGTGCAACTGTGGCTACAGGCACGCCATTAGGCATTTGCAAAATAGACAAGACACTATCCCAACCATCTATAGAATTGGACGATTTGATAGGTACACCTATGACGGGCAGATCAGTCAATGATGCAACCATGCCTGGCAAATGAGCCGCCCCTCCAGCTCCTGCAATGATTACTTTAATGCCTCTTTTGACCGCATTACTTGCATACTCTACCATCCGAAGTGGTGTTCTGTGCGCGGAGACAACAGTCATTTCATAGCTGACACTAAGCTCGTCCAAAATATCCGCTGCCGCTTGCATTACTGAAAGATCAGAATCTGATCCCATTATTATTCCGACTTGCTTTCCCATGCTTTTACTTTTAAACTTGATTTTACAATTGACATTTTTTCTTTTACTTCCTCTAATTCGTCTCCGACTATATTTACGTGACCCATCTTCCTTAAAGGTCTAGTTTTTCCTTTTCCATAAAGGTGAGGGTAGACTCTATCCAAAGTTAGTATTGATTCTAACCCTTCATAATATGTTGGGCCAGTGTGATTTTTTTCACCTAGCACGTTAATCATTAATGCTGTTTCTGTTTGCTTAATATCTGGCAAATCCCAATCTAACAACGTTCTAAGATGAATATTATACTGCGAATGAGATCCAACATCTATCGTATGATGTCCTGAATTATGCGGTCGAGGGGCTACTTCATTGACCAAAATTTGATCGTCATTAGTCAAGAACATTTCTACTGCTAAAATCCCAATCATATCTAGCTCTGAAATTATTCGATCAGCCATCTCTACACACTTACTATATATTTCTTTAGAAATTTCAGCAGGGCATAGAAGGTAGTCCAATAGGTGTCCTTCCTTGTTAAATATCATCTCTGTTATAGGAAAGAACGTCTTTTGTCCTTTTGTATTTCTTCCAACTATAATGGCCAATTCTTTTTTAATATCGACTAGCTTTTCAATGACTGAGGAAGTATCCAAGATTTCCTCAAAGTCAGTTTCTGATTGGATGACTTTTACCCCTTTCCCATCATATCCTGCAGTCCTTGCTTTCTGGACAAAAGGAGGCACTAGTACACCTGAGGAAACTTTATCGAGAATATCCTGCTTATTAGTGACGAGAAAAAATTCAGAACTGGCAATATCATTTTCTAAGTAAAATTGCTTTTGTATGCCCTTATCTTTTATTGTATTAAGAACCCTACTTTGAGGACGTACAATAATGCCAGATTCTTCCAACTTGGCTAATGCCTCTGTATTAACATTTTCAATTTCCACAGTGAGAATATCCATATTACTACCAAAGGAGATGACATCATCATAACTTTTGAAATCGCCTTGCACAAAATATGGATATATTCTTCCTACTGGAGATTCAAAGGAGCTATCCATAAACCATATTTCTTGATCAAATTTTGATACTTCCTGCAAGAGCATCTTTCCTAATTGGCCACCACCTAATACACCTATCTTCTTATTCACTAGTTTGTTTATATATTATGCTGCAAAGGTATTCATAATCCATACCTTCGAATTCAGAAATTGGTAAAAATTATGAGTGATCATTCTTCAACAAAAATTCTACTTAAGAATGCCTTAATTATTAATCGCGGTCTTACTATGGAAGGAGACATCCTTATCAAGGACAAACGCATTGAAAGAGTAGGCAAGGATATCATGGATTCAACGGCAATATTAGTAGATGTCAATGGAAAGTGGGTGATGCCTGGAATCATTGATGATCAGGTACACTTTAGACAACCTGGGTACACACATAAAGCTGACATAGCAACTGAATCTAGAGCAGCTGCAGCAGGTGGCGTGACCACTTTCATGGAAATGCCTAATACCAATCCCACCTCCACTACCCAGGAACTCCTACAAGAGAAATATGATATAGCTGCCAAGACTTCTACTGTAAATTATAGCTTCTATATGGGAGCTACCAACGACAACATAGAAGAAGTACTTAAAACAGATGCCACAAAGGTCTGTGGCGTCAAAATATTTATGGGATCCAGTACTGGCAATATGTTGGTTGATGATCAGAAAACCTTAGCTAATTTATTTTCAAAAGTAGATATGCTGATTGCCACTCATTGTGAAGATGAACAGACTATAAAGAAAAATCTGGAGCTCGCAATTAGCAAGTATGGTGATAGTCTCAGTGCCATCCACCACCCAATTATTAGAAATTCTCAAGGTTGTTATCTTTCATCTAGCATGGCTATTGATTTAGCCAAAAAGAATGGGACACGTCTTCATATCTTGCATATTAGCACTGCAGAAGAAATCAAACTTTTTGATAATCATATCCCATTAGTTGACAAGAAAATTACGTCAGAAGTTTGTGTGCATCATTTGTTTTTCGATGATGGATATTACCATGCCCTTGGTAACAAAGTAAAATGCAATCCAGCTATCAAATCTGTCACCGATAAAGAAGCGCTCTTGGAAGGTCTCAAAAATGGATATTTCGATGTCATTGCCACAGACCATGCACCACATACGGTAGAAGAAAAGGGTAGGCCATATGCCAAAGCACCTTCAGGGTTACCTCTAATTCAGCACAGTCTTGCCATGATGTTGAGCTTTTATCATCTTGGAGAATTGACTAAAGAATTTATAGTCGATAAAATGTGTCATGCCCCGGCAGAGTTGTTTAGAGTTAAGGATCGAGGATATGTAGACGAGGGCGCATTTGCTGATTTGATTATAGTCGATCCAGATAAGAAATGGGAGGTCAATTCCAAAGATCTAGAATACAAATGTGGATGGTCTCCTATGGAAGGATTTGAATTGCGTGGAAAAGTTATAAGTACAATCTGTAATGGGATCTTTGTCTATAGAAACGAACAGCTCAATGGCCAAAGAGCTGGCATGAGATTGGCATTCAATTAAAACCAATCTTAGCTCCTGGTTTTTCAAGATCTTTGTGAAGGTGAACCATTTTAGATGCCGTAATCGCTGATTCTACACCTTTGTTACCATACTTACCTCCAGCTCTATCCTTAGCTTGTTGCATATTATTTACTGTAAGCACGCCAAAGGTGATTGGCTTTCCAGACATGATAGCTAGTTGATTAAGAGCAGTTGCCACTGATTGATTAATAAACATATCGTGCTCGGTCTCTCCCTTTATAACACAACCCAAGCAAATGACAGCATCAGCGTTTTTGCAGCTTAATAAGGCTTTAGCTGCTACAGGTAATTCGAATGTACCTGGCACATGCACAATATTTATTTGATCCTCCTTCGCTCCTAATTGAATCAAGGTACTCTTTGCACCATCTAATAATACATGTGTAACTTCTGAATTCCAATCAGATACCGCTATATGAATTTTAAAACTACCTATCGAAGGTATCTCTGATAGGTTTTCTTGAGTTACATCTTTGTCTCTAGTACTCAATCAGATGAATTATGAGCCAATTGATTGAATCAAGAGATCGATGTTAGCAGCCTCATTTGAGGATGAATAATCGGCTTTAATTTTATTAAATGCTGATAGTGCTTTATTATTATCTCCATTCCGTTTGGCCAGAAGCCCAAGTTTATGCAGATAATATGGCGTGAGTAAGGCATCCTCACTGGCAGTGGTTGCTTTTTCATAAAATGACAATGCTTTGTCTAATTCTCCTAACTCAGAGTATGCATCACCGAGATTCCCATTTTTAACAATAGGTGAATAATCTCCTGAACTATTATGACTTTCTAAATAGCTTATAGCATCCTGATAGCTTCCTATTTGAAGGTAGCATATACCTGCATACAATTTCGCCAAATTTGCAGTTTTAGTACCGCTATAGTTCTCCACTATATCAAGAAATCCTTCATAACCTCCTCCAGGACGTTCTAGTGCCAATAGAAATGAATCTCTCTGAAACTGTTGCTCAGCTTTAAATATTGCAGACTTAGCAGCCGCTTCTTTAGGCGCTTTGATAAAGTACTTATAGATGACGAAAGCCGCTATGAATAATATCAACCCCGCTAACAAGGCTAATACTAGATTCTTATTCTTCTCAAACCAATCCTCTGTTGATTTTGGATCCTGATCAATTACTACATCAACGATCTCCTCATCTCCTCCCAGCCTTCTTTTTCTTTTACCCATTATTTTAACAATTTCTAAAAATTCGGTGCAAAAATAAATAATCCTTCTCTTATTTGTATAAGAGAGTACTAGCAAAAACTATTATGATTTAAGAAAGAAAGGAGACTAATCCATTATATATGGGTAATCCTTCTGGACATAGTTATCATCGTATAACTCAGAGGCCATCGGAAAGTCTGATTTTTCTGCAAATTCTACTGCTTCCGCAATCTCCTTTTTTATTTTGTCATTAATCGCATCTATCTCGTTCTGCGATGCAATTTTATGACTTAGTATATGTTCAGCTGTTTCAGTAATGGGATCTAGTTCTTTATAATCATTAAGTTCATCCTTTGAACGATACTTACCAGGATCTGAGACCGAATGGCCTCTGTATCTATAAGTCTTTATCTCTAGGTAATAAGGGCCATTGCCACTACGAATATGTTCTGCAGCTCTTGTTAAAGCTTCATGAACCGCTAAAGGAGACATTCCATCAACAGCTTCACTTGGCATTTCGTAGGAAAGTCCTAGTTTATATAAATCTTGTACGTTAGATGTTCTTTCTACTGAAGTCCCCATTGCATACTGATTATTTTCACAGATATACAATACTGGTAGTTTCCAAGTCATAGCCATGTTGAAAGACTCGTGTAAAGCGCCTTGTCGAGAAGCCCCATCTCCAAACATAGTAACACATAAGTTTTTGGTGCCCCTATACTTTTCAGCAAATGCAACACCTGTTCCTATAGGAATCTGTGCACCTACAATGCCATTCCCGCCTATATAGTTGTGCTCTTTAGAAGAAAAATGCATAGATCCTCCTTTTCCTTTGACGACTCCGGTTACTTTTCCAAATAACTCAGCCATACAAGCATTGGAATCTATACCTCTGCATAGGGCTATTCCATGCTGACGATAAGCTGTCGCTATTTTGTCATCTTTTGTCAAGGCGCTTACAATGCCTGCTGCAATAGCTTCCTGACCTATATATACATGGAGAAAACCTCTGATTTTTTGTTGACTATATGCTTTTAGAGCAGCTTCTTCAAAACGTCTTATACGTAACATGACTTCATACCACTCCATGTAAGTTTCTTTACTGATACTTATCCCATTCTGCTTTGCACCTTTTGTCACATTCTTTTTCTGAACTACTTCAGCCATCTTATTGCTGTTTAGAGGGTTTAATTAAATTACTTTTGAATCTAGAAAAAAGATAAAGATAAGTATTTGAATAATATACTATTAGAATATATAGCATTAGTAAACTATAGAAACTATGAAAAGTTGTCTTTGGTATTGTCTCAACATCTCAATGTTATTACTGGGCTCAATGGAGCTGGCAAAACAACCATTTTAGACGCCATATTTCACATTTGCAATGGTAAAAGCTATTTTTCTCATCTTGACCGCTACATTTATAAGCATAACCTCAATTTCTACAGAATAGAAGCAAAAATTAAAGACGGGAATCAAACTTTCAGTATCAAAATTAAATCGGAGAGCGGAAAGAAGAAACTCATTGCTATTGATGATAAGAAAATTGAAAGTCGCGCTGACTATATTGGCCGCTTTCCAGCATTCATGATAGCACCTAGAGATATACAGATACTAATGGAGTCTAGTGTAGAGCGAAGAAAATTGATGGATAGAACCATAGCTCAATCAGATCGTAGATACCTCATCCAATTACTCAAATATAATAAGCTCCTCAAACAGCGAAATGCGTTCTTAAAGTCTAATCAGGGAAGAGTCAATGCAGACAAAGTTTTATTGCAATCGATTGATCAAGCAATGGCAGAACCAGCTCAAGAGATAAATGATAAACGGCAGTCCTATGTAGACATTCTCCAACCGATGCTAAACGATTATTATAAAGCAATAAGTGGTGGATCTGAACATATATCAGTGGATTATAAGTCAGAGTTAAATGCATCATTATTTCTAGATATTCAAATGAATAATTCGAATAGAGACCTATTTACTGGTAAGACTAATGGAGGTATACATAGAGATGATCTTGATATCAAACTTGAAGGAAAAACAGTCAAAAAGTATGGATCACAAGGCCAACTCAAGTCTTCAATTATCGCCCTTAAAATTGCCCAGATCCAATGGATAATAAAGATGACTGACAAAAAGCCTATCTTGCTCTTAGATGATATTTTTGATAAGTTAGATATCAACAGAGTCAAACAATTACTCGTTGTATGCAATAAGGAAATTACTTCTCAGGTCTTTATTACTGATACAGATAAGGATAGGGTAGCAATGTTGTTATCAGAAATAGGTAAAGAGTATACAGAGTTTAAAATTGAAAACGGAACACATGTCGAATGACAATAAATTAAATAGTATTCTGAATGGTGTTTTTGTCAAAAATGATCGCCTGGCCAAAGGCTATCAACAATACACTGTAGAAAAGGTATGGCACGAAGTGTTTGGCTCAGTGATTTCTGGATACACTAGTAAACTCTATTTCAAAAATGGGGTGCTAACGGTATACTTAACCTCCTCAGCATTAAAGCAGGAGATATCAAACACAAAGCAGACTGTTATAGATAAAATCAACTTGCACCTTCAACACAGAAAGGTTACTGAGTTAATCATAAGATAAGAGATTAGAAAAGAAGATTAACAGCAAAAAATAATACCAGATAAATCCACAAAGCATCTAGAAAGTGCCAATAAATTGTAATCAATTTGAGCTTTCTTTTTTTATCAGGATCTGAAAAATATACTAGAACACTCACTGGCTCCACCATCTTTTTTTTGGCATTGTAATAGAATAAGGCTAGAAAAGGTATACCCACAATGACATGAGCAAAGTGTACGCCTGATATTAGATATAGGAATGAAGCAAGGTTACTATGATCAACAAAAAAGCCATCCGAATAAAGACTCTTCCATGCTATAATTTGACTTAGAAGAAATAGCACAGTAAGAAATAATGTGAGTCCTAAATATGTTTTGTAAGCCTCCGTTTTGTCTTCTTTATACCAAGTCATCGATTTCATCAAAGTATAACTAGAAGCCAATAATATGAATGTGTTAAATATAAAAAGGGGAGGCAATTTAAATGCAAGCAAACCTGATTGTACTCTAGTATATATGTATGAAATACTAAATCCAACAAAGAGTGAAGTTACCCCTATCAAAAGTATATAGAGCGCTATAACTTGAGGATGTACAAGGTAGTTCTTTCTATTATCTATCATCAATTAAAAATAGAAAAGCCAACACAAATATTCGAATTGCGTTGGCTTTCAAAAATTAAATTTTCAGCTTTATTATAAAACAGCTTTCACTGCAGCGGCGGCATCTTTTAAGATAATAGCTGATTGTACTTCTAATCCGCTTTTATCTATGATGTCTTTTGCAATATCTGCATTTGTACCTTGCAGTCTAACTATAATTGGCACCTTTATATCACCGATATTTTTATACGCATCTACTACACCTTGAGCGACTCGATCACATCTTACTATTCCACCAAAGATGTTGATCAAAATCGCCTTTACATTTGGATCTTTGAGAATCATTCTGAAAGCATGTTCTACTCTTTCTGCATCTGCTGTCCCGCCTACATCCAAGAAGTTTGCAGGCGATCCTCCTGATAACTTGATTATATCCATTGTTGCCATTGCCAATCCTGCTCCATTGACCATACATCCAACATTCCCATCCAACTTTACATAATTTAATCCCACTTTCTTTGCCTCTACTTCTGTCGGATCTTCTTCTGACTCATCTCTCAACTCAGCTAAATCCTTTTGCCTGTAGAGAGCATTATCATCTAAACTTATTTTTGTGTCTACTGCAATAATTCTATCATCTCCTGTTTTGAGAGTTGGGTTGATTTCTATTAAAGACGCATCTGCACCTAAGAAAGACGCATATAGTTTTGAAATAAACTTGGACATATTCTTAAACCCAGCGCCCGACAAACCTAAGTTGAATGCCACTTTTCTGGTTTGAAAAGCCTGTAAGCCTAACTCTGGATCTACATATTCCTTGTGTACTAAATGTGGAGTATTCTCTGCAACTTCTTCGATATCCATTCCGCCTTCCGTAGAATAGATTATTACATTCTGCTGCTTTTCTCTATCCATGAGGATCGAAACGTAAAATTCTTTGCAAGCATCAAAATCTGGCGCATAAGCATCCTCTGCTATAAGAATTTTATTAACCTTTTTACCTGGGCCTTCCATACCTCCAGGAGTCTGAGGCGTCTTAAGCATCATGCCTAGTATATTGCCAGCATTTTCCTTCAACTCATCTAAATTTTTGACAAGTTTGACTCCGCCACCTTTCCCTCTTCCACCAGCATGTATCTGAGCTTTCACAATTGCAATAGGAGCACCAGATTCGCCAGTAATCTTCTTGTATGCTGCTATTGCGTCGTCTAAAGTCTCTGCCATGATCCCTTTTTGAATTGGGACTCCATAGCTAGCTATCAATTCTTTAGCTTGATATTCGTGTAAATTCATTTTGAATATTGAGTATTTGTATTTTAGTCAATTATAAGTTTCTCTACAACAGTTCCTAGATCGGTTTGAATCTCTAGAATGTGAATGCCACTTTGCACACCATTAAGATTCAGAGTATGGTTATTATTTCCTGTTGCGAATTGAACATTTCTTTGTTGAGTCATCAACTGACCTTTGATATCATATAGACTTATGTCTGCATTAAATGTTCTTTCAGAACTGAATGATATATTAACTTGACCATTTTCTAGAGCGGGGTTAGGGAAAACATTTACATCACTAACAAGATCAATATTATTGACAGAAGATGTCATTTCATTTCCAACGCCAAAGAAAAGTTCAGTCCCAGGAGCACACCCACCACCAAATATATTGAATGATCTGACACTCCATACTATTGGAAAGGAATTAGGAGCTAGCGTTGTTATTATATAACTTGTCTGCTCAGTTCTAAATACTTCTCCACTAACAACAACCTCATAAAAGTCTGCATTTGCTACAGGATCCCAGCTTAATTCAACTCTATCAAATTGAGGCAACATCGTCCCCTGAGCAGGAGATAACCCAGTAATAGAATCTAAAATAGGAAGATATTCGGTTATCGTATTTTCATCAGTTCTTAGAAATGCTCTATTAGGTGCATCATATGATGCTTGCATCGCTGTTATTTGATTAGGAGTGAAGGCCCAATCATCACAGTTCGCGGAATAAGACATAATGTTATTATTCATTGGATCCAAGGCAGCACCATTTCTATCTCTACAAATACCTTGTGCAGAGCAACATCCACATAAGAATGTACTGCCATAATCAGCAGGTGTATCACATAAAAAGTCTGCGGAAGATTCACAGTTAGACCCATCTGCTAACTCAACTTGCACTGGTGCTGATTGAGAAGAACTTATTGTAATAATCTCAACTCTCGAGGTATCATTTGGATTCCAAGGCACATCTTCCCAACCTCTGTGAGTATGTGCTAGGGTAAAGAAGTGACCAAGTTCATGTTCAAGAGTGAATGAATTATCACCAAAATTAATTGCCCTCATCACTATGAAGTCATTAATACCACCAGTGTAGAAACCAAGTGTTGTCCCTGTTGCTCCAGTAGAAATCTGGTTCACAACATAGATGTTCATAGATGTCCTGTCCTTGGCTGATCGCATAAATCCAATATTATTTCTAGGATCATCATAGACCCTAGTTGCATTAATTTCATTGAACTCTTTTACATAGAAATGCATATCGGTTCCTAAATCAAAGAATCTCTGATTAAGTAAGCACATTGCTCTGTAAGCCAACTCTTCACTGAATCTTCCAGTACCATCGTCTCTTCCGACTAGATGTATAGTTACTGGAATGAATCGAGTTTGACTATTCCTTAAAGTCTCATCCCAATGTTTCTTATTTTCAACTAAAGGTCTCATAAACTCATCAGTTTGATTAGTACCACACCAATGTTGAGCAGTTACGAACTGTAAGAAGAAAACAGATAATAGTATTGTTGTAAAAAGTCTCATGTTCAAAATTTTCTTAAATGTAATAATCAAAATAGATGATTAGTTGTTAATGCGATATGATTATTAAGGACTTTTTTCAAACCACGACAAAAATTATACAGATTAAGCTCAATAGTTTATAAAAATGTCAATAAATAGACTATTGAAATATATATATAACTTTGCGCCGCAATATTATACAAATTAAATTAAATCGTAACATGAGTAAAATTACAGTGGTAGGAGCCGGAAACGTTGGCGCCACAGCAGCAAATGTGCTTGCCCACAAAGACATTGTCAATGAAGTTGTATTACTTGACATCAAGGACGACTTCGCTAAAGGTAAAGCTTTAGATTCTTGGCAACAAGCCCCAATAGACTACTATAGTACCAAAATAACTGGAACATCTGACTACAGAGCTACAAAAGGTTCAGATATAGTTATTGTCACCGCAGGTATTCCAAGAAAGCCAGGCATGAGTAGAGATGATCTTATCTCAACCAATGCTAAGATTGTTGTTTCTGTAGCTCAATCAATCTTGAAGTATACAAAGAATCCAATATTCATTATTGTATCAAATCCTTTGGATGTAATGGCTTATGCAACTCTTATGGCTACTGGTCTTGACCCTAAGAGGGTGATTGGTATGGCTGGCATATTGGATACTGCGAGATATAGAGCTTTCTTATCTACAGAATTGGGTGTATCTCCGAAAGATATTCAAGCAGTTCTAATGGGAGGTCATGGTGATACAATGGTTCCACTACCAAGATTTACAACAGTTGCAGGTATTCCTGTTACAGACATGATTACCAAATCAACACTCAATCAAATCGTTAAGAGAACTAAAAAAGGTGGCGGAGAATTGGTTAAGCTTATGGGTACATCAGCTTGGTATGCTCCTGGTGCAGCAGCAGCACAAATGGCAGAGTCAATCATCAAAGACGATGGTCGAATTTTTCCATGTAGTGTATGGCTAGAAGGAGAGTATGGACTTAAAAATATTTTCTTAGGTGTCCCTGTCCAATTAGGCAAAGAGGGCATTAAAAGAATTCTAAAGCTTAAGCTCAACGTACAAGAAAAGAAATTACTCAAGACTTCTGCAAAGCACGTCAATGAGGTAATCACTTCATTTAAGAAAATGAAATTGATTCCTAAAAGCCCAGCTAAGAAAACAAGTACACGAAGTAAAAAGAAGTAAAAATAGAAGATACAGAGTGCTTGATTTTTCGAGGATTATAACCCATGAAGGAAATGACCTTGACAGTTTGTCAAGGCCATTTCCTCTTATACTCATATTTCTAAGACACTTTGGCTGCATATTTTGTCGTGAAGCTCTCGCTGACATAGCTGATCGTAAAGAAATAATTGAAAAGAAAAATATCAGGGTTGTATTTGTCCATATGACAGATTCATCTACAGCTGAAGACTTTTTTGATGAATACGAATTGGAAGGAGTAGAACATATTCCTGACACCGAAAGACGCTTATACGGAGCTTTTGGACTTAAAAAAGGAAATTTTAGTCAACTTTTTGGACTAAGAGTTTGGTCTCGAGGATATCAATTAGTTAAAAATTCTAAACATGGTCTATCTCTTAAACAGGTTGGAGATAATCTACAAATGCCCGGAGTATTTCTTATACACAATGGTGAAATAGTCAAAAAATTCATCCACCAATCGGTCGCTGATCGACCAGATTATGATAATTTTATCAATTACCAGCCCAGCTAAGAACACTTTCTCTAAAGATACTACCGTTTAAATGTTGTAAAATAATGAAGCTATGAAAGGTATAATGGTATTATTAATCTTCATGATTAGTACATCCTTTTCATATGGACAAAAGGAAATGTCTAGTCTGACCTTAGAGAATGATTTGCTTTTTTATGCTGATGTGATGATCAATTCATCCGAAGCAAGTTCCAGAATAAGGGCTGCTAATGAATTTAGCGAACTCTTTAGTGAATACCTGATGCAAAATACAATATATCAGGACTCTGCTGCATTTTTCAAATATATCTCTATTCTAGATGCTCCTAAAAACCAATTTAAATTAATTACATGGCTGATTAAAGGAGATAATGAAAACTATGATTTCAATGGATTCATTGTCAGACCTGATGGGAATGTTACAACTTTAAATAAAACAGATATTGTATCTGAAAATCTTGAGTATAGTCAATCTAGTGATGAGAATTGGTATGGATGTCTATATTATAAGATGATTCCAAATAAAGATACAGGTGGTTATATACTATTTGGATATGACCCCAATGGCTTGTATGATAATCAGAAGATTATCGATCATATGATGGTGAGTTCTAATTCTGTAAATTTTGGTGCTGAAATATTCGAGGATAAAGAAAATTTGGACACATATAAGAACAGGTTAGTTTTAAAATATTCTTCTGATGCTTCTGTTACAGTTAATTATAATAAAGATATGAGGATGATCGTGCATGATCATTTGTCCCAAGTCATGGGATTCCAATCTGGACAAGGACCTACAGCTATACCAGATGGCACTTATGAAGGATATTATTTTAATAAGGGGAAGTGGAAGTACAAAGAGAAGCTCTTTAATCACATCTATGATGAAGCGCCAAGACCACAACCTGTTTTCAAAGACGTAGAAGATAAATCAAAGTAGATGTACTTGGATCAAAACCTCATCTGATTCTAAAATTCTGTACCTATGATCTGTCCTGAATCCACAAATCCAAACGATATCTTTATCTACACAAAGAATGGGAATTGAAGATTTTCTAAATCGATCAAGTTTTTGATTAGCAAAGTATTTCTTCAATGATTGTTTTTTTCCCTTCATACCAAATGGATAAAAAACATCTCCTTTGTTCCAATGACGTAAGTAAACCTGCTTATTTTTTAATAATCGATAGGGAAAAATGGCAATAGAATTATCATAGGGATTTGGTATCTCATCAATCTTTCTAACACTTATGGAATATTTTTCAAAGCTCACAGTTAGTGGCAATTCATCAAAGTTGAGATTTAATCTAGTACCTTGTGATGCCATATTGATTTCCATACGCCTTATGAGTAGATAATCTCTATCTACTAAAACTTCGTATTCATTTGAGTGGAACAAATTTCCAATTTTATCTATGTTATTAAACATCTGTTGAGCTTGAGATCGATTGATACCATACGAACTCAATACATGATAAAGAAGAGTATGATTTATAATTTGACTTTTAAGAATTTTTATATAACCATTTTCATACTCAGGTTGGATAACTGATTTTACCAATTCATTTAATAATCTTAAATCATCGTTCATTCTAGATGAAAGGCCATAAATCTTATTTTCCAATTTCTTAGAATCTACAATCGTAGGCGTTATTGTCTGTCTAATTAAGTTGCGGAAATAGGCTTGTGATTGATTCGAAGAATCTTCTACATAAGGAATTTTATTATCAGAAGCATATTGCAGTATTTCTTTTTTATAAAAAGGGAGAAGAAGCCTAACTATTTTATCATTTTTAGAAGGGATACCTAATATCGACCGCCCATTAAAAAAATTGATAAGGATTGTTTCTAGATGATCATCTTTATGGTGTGCGGTAAGAATATATTCATAATCCAAAGAATGCCAATAATCATATCGTTGTCTATGTGCCCAATCATGAAAATTCCCTTTAGCATTATGTCTGATATGATGTATGAGAACGTTGACATTTTGTTGTTTGAAGTAGTTAGAAACGAACATTTCGTCATGATTTGACTCCCCGTTCCTGGTATTGTGATTAATATGGGATACATCAAATTGAAAATTTGCTTTGGACATCAGATGACATAAGACCATAGAATCCACACCGCCGCTGACAGCAATTAAGATTTTTCCCTCTGTATTAAAACAATCTAGATCCTTAATATGTTTTTTAAACCTTTCTAGCAATTTATATATTAGCAACCAAAAAATAAGAAATTGAAAGCAACAGCCATTCAACTGATAATTTGTTCAATATTGTTGATAGCATGCAATAGTGACAAAGTACAGCGTCCAGAGCCTTTATCCAAACCTAAACAGAATATAACTAAAGAGCAAAATCCTGTAATTCGTGAAGCTAGAGAAGCCAGAAAGCAGAAAGAAAAGGATGGCCCTAGCACCAAGCAAATCAATCAATGGAGATCTCAAGCCCTTTCTATACTAAACCATCGACTAAAAACAATGCCAAGCACTGACCCTATCGTGGAAGCTGATCTATGGGAATATCAGTTTGTATATGATGGAGAGATGTCAAAAGTTGGAGATTATGATGGTGTTTGGCTTGATTTTAAAAAAGATCACACCTATGAATATGGCAAGTACAAAGTTGTCAATGGGACTGGTAAATACAATTTTCATGAAGACAGACAGGAAATACTAATGGTAGATAATAACAATAGTATGAAACCCCAAGAATGGTCTATAAAGCAAGAAGGGGATGTCATGATTATGGTTGGTACAGCTAACTATCAGGATAATCACATTCAACAAAAGATGCAAAGATCTAATCCTGCTATGAGAAATTAGTCTACTTGTAGATTTTTCTTTTGTTTAGATAGGATCTATAATTATCAGCATTTCTATTATGTTGCACAAGCGTTTTAGCAAAAACGTGTTTTCCTGAATTATCTGGACTAGCACAGAAGTATAGATAACTATGCTTTTCATAATTTAATACGGCATCTATCGTCGAAATGTCTGGCATCGCAATTGGCCCAGGAGGTAAGCCTTCGTATTTGTAAGTGTTGTATGGGGAATCTATTGTCAGATGTTTGTTGAGTACTCTTCGTAGTCCAAAGTTGCCTGATGCAAATACAACAGTTGGATCTGCTTGCAACAACTGACCTCTTTTTAATCTATTAATGTATACACCAGCTACTCTAGGTTTTTCAGATGACACAAGTGTCTCTTTCTGTACTATGGAAGCTAAAGTATAAACTTGTGAAGGTGATAGATTGAGCTCTTTTAATCTTTTTTCGCGATCATTATTATAGAATTGATCATGTTCATCGACCATTCTATCAAGCAATTTTTGGGGGCTGTAATTCCAATAAAACTGGTATGTATTAGGTATGAACAGAGTCATGATATCCTCTTTTGACTTATCGTTTTGCTCTAATACCTTATCTGACAAGAAATAGTTAAGTATAGTCAAAGAATCTGGCTCCAATTTATGTGAGAAAAATCCAGCCAAATCTTCTATTGTTCTGATATTGTTAAAGGCAAGGTTTATTGGAGTTTGCTTACCAGATCGCAACACGGAGATAAGCTCTCTATTACTCCAGTTATTAAGAATGGTATATTGACCTGGTCTAACATTAGAAAAGTTCATCATTTTTGCAACCATATCGAATGAGTTCTCATCATTCAAAATGTTATTATCTGATAATATTTTTTTGAGATCAGAATAGTTAGATTCGCTTGGTACATGAATGAGTAGCTTATTCTGTTGTCCTTTAAGAGAGATGTTAGGAGAAAGAATAGCTTTATAGAAATAAATTGAAATTACACCAACAATCAGCACTAATAGTAGGAGTATAATCAAAAGCTTCCTCATCATATCCTAGTATTGCTCTGTATCATTAGGAAAATCCGAAGACTTTACATCCTTAATATAACTTTCTACAGCATTCTTCATATCGCTGTATAAATTGAGGTACCTCCTAAGAAATCGAGGGTTAAATGCTTTTGTTATTCCAAATAAATCATGACTGACTATTACTTGACCATCTGTACCTCCTCCTGCACCAATGCCAATGGTTGGTATTGAAACGAGTTTAGTGACTTCTTCTGCCAAAGCTGCAGGTATCTTCTCCATCACAAGCCCAAAGGCACCTGCTTCTTGTAGTTTTATAGCGTCTGATTTCAATTTCTCAGCTTCTTCCTCCTCTTTTGCTCTTACTGTATAAGTGCCGAATTTATATATAGATTGAGGAGTCAAACCTAAATGTCCCATTACTGGAACACCAGAAGATACTATTCTACTAACCGATTCTAGGATTTCAGAACCACCTTCTAATTTGACAGCATGAGCACCTGCTTCTTTCATAATCCTAATCGCGGATTGCAATGCCTTTTCCGAGTTACCTTGATATGTTCCAAATGGCAGATCTACCACTACTAAAGCTTTCTTAACAGCTCTGATTACCGAAGAAGCATGATATATCATCTGATCTAAGGTAATTGGGAGAGTTGTTTCATGCCCTGCCATCACATTAGAAGCAGAATCACCTACAAGAATGACATCTATTCCTGCATCATCTAAAATTCTCGCCATACTAAAATCATATGCAGTTAGCATAGATATTTTCTCTCCAGCATTTTTCATTCGCTTTAGAGTGTGAGTTGTCATACGTTTGGCATCTTTACTGACTGCGGACATTATTATTGCTTTTGTATAGGCTCGAAAGATATAAAATCCAAAGATGAAATGACCATATTTATTATTTAACGTAGATTTGAACTATGAAAAAATTCTGCATTCTTCTATTTCTTGCTTCAACGATACTAAGCTGTGATAATACGCTAAATGTCATTGACCCAGGAGGAGATATACCTATCATTTATGGCCTCTTAGATCCATCTCAAGATGCTCAGTATATTAGAATAGAAAGAGCATTTGTGGACCCAGAAATTTCCGCCCTTGTTCTTGCACAAAATGTAGATTCCATATATTATCCAGCTTCTGCTACTGCAACGCTTACCAATAATCTTAATGACGATGTTATCCCATTGACAAGGATTGATGGAAATTTGGAAGGATTAGTGAGAGATGAAGGCGTTTTTGCTCAAGACCCAAATTACTTATACACGGTTGCCTCAAATGAACTTAACATAGACTTGGAAGCACTATACACAATCAATCTTGATAGAGGAGATGGATTACCAATCGTCACTGCTACGACTAATGTAGTAGGAGAATCTAGATTCATTTCACCAAATCCGTTGAGTCCAGATCCGAGGGTTGCCTTTATACCTAGGGATAATACAACTTTTGCAATGAGTGTGCACCCCAACGGCGTTTTATACGACATATCATTGGAGGTTGTATATGTAGAGAGAATGCCAGGAGAAGATTTTCAAACCAGATCTTTTATCTGGGACATGGGCACCAATCTTAGAAGAGAAGACGCTGGATCGAACATCGTTAGATTCACCCAGATGGGAGATGAGTTTTTCGCAGTGATGGCATCGAGAGTACCAGTAGTGGAAGGGATTCAAAGGAGATTCAGTTTTATGAACTTACATTTATCAGGTGCCAACAATGTTCTAGAAGAGTTTTTAAGAGTTGGACAGGCTAATCTTGGTATAACCTCAACTCAAGATGTTCCATTCTTTGACAACCTTTCAGAAGGAAGAGGAATATTTGGTTCTCGAAATACAACCAGTATTTTTGATGTGAGATTAAGTAGCACATCAGAAGATGAGCTCATTAATGGGCCAATCACGAACCAACTAGGATTCGAATAACTCCAATAGGTGACTTTTTGTCACACTATAAAGAATCCTACAGCTCTTATGTCAGTGCATCTCTGACATTTCTACACTATATGACTCCTAACCTGCTACGGCATATACTTTGATAGGTATGTAATCATATTCTATACATTTTTTGATAAATCAAGTAAAGTTTAAACATTCAATATGGGTAAAATAATAGGTATTGACCTTGGAACTACCAATAGTGTTGTAGCGGTCATGGAAGGTAATGAACCTGTTGTCATTCCTAACGAAGAGGGTAGAAGAACAACACCATCGGTGGTTGCTTTTCTGGATAATGGCGAAAGAAAGGTAGGAGATCCGGCCAAAAGACAGGCTATCACTAATCCAACTCGGACAATCTCATCTGTTAAGCGATTTATGGGACTTAGATATGATGAGGCTGAAAATGAAGTCAATCGCTCAACGTACAAAGTCGCTAAAGGTGACAACAATACAATCAGAATTAATATCGAGGATAGAAAATACACTCCTCAAGAAATCTCGGCTATAATTCTACAAAAGATGAAGAAAACAGCTGAGGACTTTTTAGGTACTGAGGTGACTGATGCAGTCGTTACAGTTCCTGCTTATTTTAATGATTCACAAAGGCAAGCGACAAAGGAGGCAGGTGAAATAGCAGGTCTAAATGTTCAACGTATAATTAATGAGCCCACTGCAGCAGCCTTAGCTTACGGTCTTGATAAGAAAGGACAAGACTCTACAATAGTAGTCTATGACTTAGGTGGAGGTACTTTTGATGTCTCTATCCTAGAATTAGGTGATGGTGTATTTGAAGTAAAATCAACCAATGGAGATACTCACTTAGGTGGAGATGATTTTGACCATGTCATTATTGATTATCTAGCTGAAGAATTCAAAAAGCAAGAAAACATGGATCTGAGAAAAGATCCAATGGCATTGCAGAGATTAAAGGATGCTGCAGAAAAAGCAAAAATTGAGCTATCATCCTCACAGGAAACGGATATCAATCTACCTTATGTTACTGCAGTAGATGGAGTGCCAAAACACTTGGTACTTAAACTTACCCGGTCCAAGTTTGAGCAACTCTCAGATGCGTTAGTAGAAAGAACATTAAATCCTTGTCAAGAAGCACTCAAAGACGCTGGATTATCTAAAAGTGATATAGATGAGATTATCTTGGTGGGCGGATCTACAAGAATTCCTAAGATACAAGAAGCGGTAGAAAAATTCTTTGGCAAAAAACCAAACAAAAGTGTCAATCCAGATGAAGTAGTTGCTGTTGGAGCTTCTATCCAAGGAGGCGTTCTGAGTGGTGATGTCCAAGATGTTCTCCTACTTGATGTTACACCATTATCAATGGGTATTGAGACCATGGGTGGCATATATGATGTTGTCATAGAAGCCAATTCTACTATACCAACAAAGAAATCAAAAGTATATAGCACAGCCGCTGACAATCAGCCAAGTGTTGAAATACATATTCTTCAAGGAGAAAGACCTATGGCCAAAGATAACAGAGCTGTTGGTAGATTTATATTAGATGGTATCCCACCAGCGCCTAGAGGTGTTCCTCAGATTGAAGTCAGTTTTGATATGGATGCTAATGGTATCCTTAATGTTTCTGCTAAAGACAAAGGAACAGGTAAGGAACAAAATATCAGAATAGAAGCATCGACTGGTTTGTCTAAAGAGGAGATAGAGAAAATGAAGGCAGAAGCTGCTGCTAATGCAGACAACGATAAAAAGACGAGAGAAAAAGTTGATAAGATTAATCAGGCCGACTCACTCATCTTCCAGACAGAAAAACAGATGAAAGAATATGGTGACAAAATTCCTGAGGATAAAAAAGGAGCCATTGACACAGCGTTGACAGAGTTAAAAGAAGCGCATAAAATGCAAGACCTGGATGCATTAGATAGTGCTATGGAAAAAATGAACACAGCGTGGACAGCAGCAAGCCAAGATATATATGCAGCAACCCAGCAGGAAGGGAACTCTGGAAATCCTGAAGGTGAATCAACTTCAAATAGTACAGATGAAGAAGTGACTGACGTTGAATTTGAAGAAGTAGACGATAAGTAAGTAATAGAATCAGACTTTAAAAAAGGGCGAAGCACTCATTAAGTACTTCGCCCTTTTTCTTTACAAATATTAGTGTATTTACTATTCCTGGATATTAAGTTCACTTATTATTCTATCAGCGCTATAAATATATTTCATCGCAGCATAAATGCCTCCTGCATGGACCGAAACACTTCTATTATATTCTTCATCAAAAATAAAGTTCCCAGGTAGTGACTCTATATTTCCATCGAAAATAAGTCCTACAGCTTCTCCTTTTTGGTTAATAATGGCACTCCCTGAATTTCCTCCTATTATGTCATTTGTCGATACAAAATTGAGTGGTGACTTCAACAAATCCATTGAAGGGTTAACCCACTTTTCTGGCAATGACCAAGGGAAGATTTTATTATTAGAATAATGCCGGTCATACATTCCAAAATACGTAGTACTAACCGGAGCTTCGGTTCCGTTGTAGTTATAACCCTTGACTACGCCATCACTTATTCTAAGAGTAAATGTAGCATCTGGAGGTAAAGATGTACCGAAGACGTTAAAAGCTTGGTTAGCTATCTTTGCTTCTAAACCATTTCGTTTTGCTGAAGACTTAGAAAACGCAGAGGACGCTTGCAGATACCGTGAGATGAGCACATCAGCACTTTTAATCAAGGGGTCTTTACTCTTAGTTATCGTTTTCTTCTTGCTCAACAATTTTGGAATGTCGGCACCATTCTGTAAGAATTTGGAATTAGAAAACAAGTTGTCAAGATACTCTCCAGTAGTCTTGCCAGCCAATAATCTCTCAAGTGTATTATCACCAGCATATTGTTCTGAAGTAAGTTCGTCCATGAGCAGACGCATCATATTTTTCTCCTTATCTAAATCTAATTCTGCATTAAGTTTCACCATGTTGTCAGCTGTTGCTGCCAATTCTTCTTCACTTGATTTGTTCTCTAACTGACTCTTATACTTGGCAATTTCATGCATCATAAGGAATGTATTTCCTCTTAGTGCACTTGGACCCATCAAATTTATTGCCCAAGCATGAGGTTCTAATTTTTCGTATTCAGTGCTCAATTGATTCCAATAAGCAGGTCCTTTAGATCCTTTTCTGACGGCATTCTCCATATCCTCTTTCCGTTTCATAAACGCTTCATTATGCAAACCACCCATAATACCTTCGTACGCTTTAATAGAATTTGATAATCCGTTGATACTACTCAATAAGTTTTGTGCTTCTCGTTCCTTACTAGGATCGTTGACCATCACATTATAATCTGCCAGTTGCATATCCCTTCGATTTGTAATCCATTTGAGTAAATGCTTGAATCTGTAATCTCTATCATACTCCAATTGGGCTACCGTCCTATATCTTTCTGTTCTACCTGGATTACCAATCACAAATACTGGAGTATCCTCATGAACACCATCTATATTAAATTGAAAATAATTATCAGATGTATCTAAAGGATAGCCATTCTCATCATATGCCCTCCAGAAAGTTACATCTAGATTATATCTAGGATATGTGAAATTGTCTGGATCACCACCATAAAAACCTAAATCATTTTCAGGTATTAAAACCAATCTGATATCATCATATTTTTTGTAACCATATAATGAGTACTTACCACCACTGTAAAAAGAAACCGTTTGAAGTCTTAGTCCTTCCCATCCTTTCTTTTGAGAATATTCCAATTCAATTTGCCTTAAAGCCTCTCGTTCTGCACTAGCCATGTCTTCATCACTGGTTGCCTTTTGTTTAGAGACATTAATTTCATCAGTGATATCTGCAATCATTATCAATTGCTCAACAAATAGAGATGGCACACGCCTTTCTTGCCCAAGTTCTGTCGCATAAAAACCATTTTTATCAAAATTTTCATTTTCGGTCTGTACCGAAATAGCCACATCTCTGGAACAATGATGATTTGTCATAATTAACCCTTCTGGAGAAACAAAAGATGCTGAACACCATGAAGCAAATCTCAAAGAAGATTTCCTGACATCATCAAACCAAGCCTGATCGACATCCATGTTATATGCAGTCTTGAACCAATCAGTAGGTGGTTCTTCAAAGGTCCACATACGACCAAAATCAAAAAGGTTAGGTTGTTCTCCTTGTCCTATTAAACTAAGGCAGGATCCTACAAATACTAATAAATAAATAAGAATTCTAGACATTGAATTCATGATAACTAGATTTAGATTACTATTGAAAATTAAAGTCCATATCTAAATTAACAAAAATATCTACCATAATAGTAGTAGATATTATATGATAGATTAGTGCCATTTATAATCAACTAATTTTCAATATAATATATAGTGTTTAAAACTTTAACTGTTTTGTCTCCATCTTAAATTATCAATAGTAGATGATAATCAAACTGCATTCAGTACTTTTATATTCTTAATATGGTCAATTCTTGTGTTTACACATATTTTAAATTAATGATATATGTAATTATTTGATTTTCATGATTCGATAAGGTTCAATATTCGAAAATTGAGGTTAAAGCAATTCTCTATCGTTTTTAAGTTATACTAATAAAGAGTATCATGACGAAATTATTTGGACAGTGGACACTTTCCACATTTTTAGTGGTTTTTACACTGTTTACCCAATTATTTGCAGGTACACCTGTCAACGGAACTTTCACTACATCGAGTATGAGTTTCAATATGGATGAGTGTAGTTCATTCCCTTCTCAAAATACCAATACAGACTATTCTGAGTTTACTCCAATTATAGTAAACGCTGATGCATGTCTTCAAATGAGTATTCTCAATAACTCACTAAGAAGAGATGAACCTTTAAGAAATCCGCACTCTTGTACACCTGGTATATCGGGATCAGCTATGTGTGTTAGCTCAGTTGCTGATTGTACATTTCCCGCAGGGCATATGAGGTCTGTCCTTATTGATGTTCAAGTTACTCCTGGATCAGATGGAACAGGAACTTTAAGTAGCTTAACATTTTATGAGCAGGCTCCTTTAGAATACAACTGGATAGATGGAGATTCTGGTTTAAATAATTATCCAACACTCTATGGCGTTAGGGTTTTGAGAGATGGACAGGAAGTATTTAGATCAGCAGATAATCAGACAACAAATGATTGGACAAGAGAATCATTTAGTTTCTTGAATAACCCTGCATTTACAGTAACAGAAACTACAGTGTTCACCTTTGAATTTATTGGATATTGTATGATAGGCAATGGATCCTTGGTCAATGCTTGGGATTTAGATGAGATAAGTATAGAAAGTTCTTGTGGTACTGTCATAGATGGTGGGTCATTATCACTTCCTAATGGTACTGTCTCAACTTCAGTTTGTGTAGGTACAGGAGCAGGAGCACCTGTGGATGTAGTCTTATCTGGAAATTCATCAACTAATGGTAGTTTCCTAATCACAGATGACATGGGGAATATACTTGCAGTCCCTGCTGGTGGACCTCCATTTGATTTAGAGGCCGCAGGTCCTGGATTATGTCAAATATATTTTGTTGCTTACGAAGGCACATTAAATGGCCTCAACGTTGGAGGTAATGTTGCAAACTTAGATGGATGTTTTGATTTATCCAATTCTGTAGCAGTTGATAGATTATCTGCATCACCATCAACGATTTCAACTACTTCTGGTACTACTATATGTGGGAATAATTCTTCACCAATTGATGTAGCCGTCTCTGGAGGAACTGGAGATACTAGATGGATTATAACAGATGATAGTGGTAGAATTATTGGTCTGCCAAGTGCACCACCATTTGATTTATCTCAATTCAATAATGCTCAATGCAATATACAATTAGTAAACTTTGTAGGTAACCTTGCTGGTTTTGCAATTGGAAGTAATGTCAATAACTTATCGGGTAACTGCTTTAGTGTTTCTAATCCAATAACTATTACTAAGCAAAATGTAAACGGAGGTGTTCTTGGAAGTAATGGCTTTTCTTTCATCAATATATGTGAAGGAAATGGAGGAAGTAATATTGTTGATGTCGTCGTTAATAATGCCAGAGGTGATAACAACCAGATTGTATTAGTTGACGAAAGTGGAACCATCATTGAAACTAATCCAACTATTCCTTTTGACTTTTCAGGATTTGATTCGGGTGAGTTCAGCTTCTTTAATGTAAGCTGGAATGGCACATTAAATGGTCTTTCTGTTGGAGGAAATATTAATAACTTAAGCGGTACTTGTTTTGATGTTTCAAACTCAGTTAGAGTTGACAAAGAATTAGCAGAAGGAGGAACAATTTCTTCTCCTCTTGGTTCGAGCTTCGAAGTATGTATTGAAGGTGTTGTTTCAGATCCAATAGATGTGAGCATTACAGGTAACCAAGGACAGTTTGGTCGCTGGATTTTTACAGATGCTAATGGTACCGTTATCGCGTTACCAAGTGATCCTCCATTCTTATTAGACCCTAACGTTGGACCAACATGTATTGTAAGATTCTTAAGTTTTGAAGAGTCATTCAGAGGACTTTTCTTAGGTCAAAACATTTCTGAATTTTCGGGTTGTTTCGATTTGTCGAATCCAATTACGATAACAAAAAACAGAGCATCTGGTGGGACAATCACTGATGATGGATTTACTTTTATAGACATATGCGCCAATACATCCTCGCAGTTAGTTTCTGTTGATTTGATTCGAAATATTGGAAGTAATTCACAGTTTATTATTTCAGACTTAGATGGAAACATAGTCAGCATTACTAATAATCCAAATATAGATTTCGCATCGTTTGCTGATGGCAGTTATCTTATCACACACTTGGCTTATTCAAATGGAATATCTGGCGTAGTAGTAGGTGGAAATATCAATAATATATCAGGAGATTGTCTTGATTTTTCAAATGAAATTAGAGTTAATCGATTTAGCACTACTGCCGGTACAATTTCGTCACCACTTGGTGATATCATTGACGTATGTAGTGATGGAGATGATGATATGGTGGAAGTTAATCTTAATGGAAATTTTGGTGGATTTCAGAGATGGATTATCTCTGATACAAATGGCAATATTATTGGTCTACCTGGAGGATCTCCGTTTACATTTGAAGGCATACCATCTGGTACATGTTTCCTAAGTAGTCTTACATTCGAGAATGGTATTGGTGGACTTGGTTTAGGCGGAAATATTAATTCTTTTACTGGATGCTTTGCCTTATCTAATTTGATTCAAATTAATAAGGAAGAAGTGGGTGGTGGCTCTTTAGTTACATCAGAAGGCACAACATCCGTTAGTGTCTGCTTAGAAGACAACATATCAGATGTAGTTAACTTTTCAGTATCTGGAGTTAATGCAGATAATTCTGGAATCATTATAACAGATAATAACGGAAATATCTTAGCAGTACCTGGGAATATAACATCATTTGATTTTGCAGGAACAGGAGCTGGAATATGTAGAATATATAATGTAGGCTATAATGATTCTATAGATGGCCTGAGTGCTGGTAGCTCTATTTCTGATTTGGAGGGATGTTTTGGCTTATCAAATTTCATTACTGTGTTTAGAAGTGTTACCGAAGGAGGAAGCATTACCACAACTGGTGGTGAGACTGATGTAACCATTTGTGTCTCAGATGGTGTTGCTGACCCAATTGATGTCATCGTTAACGGTGCCAACTCATCATCAGACAATAGAATAATTATCACAGATGATCAAGGTAACATTCTTGCTCTACCAACTTCATTACCATTCGATTTCGAACCTACAGGTGTTGGTGTATGCAACATATACAATGTCAATTCCTCAGGAACACTCAACGGCCTGATGGTTGGAGGAAACATTGCGACTCTATCTGGTTGTTTTGACTTGTCTAACCCAATAATCGTCAACAGATTCGATTTTGATTCTATGGGCACCAACTCAACTGTGACATATAATATGGATGCATGTTCTGCTTTGACTGGATCTACACAATTTGATTATAGTGATTTTACACCTATCATTTCAAATGGTGCAGGTTGCACAAGATTCACTGCTGGAAATGTGTATAGAAGAGATCCTATGAACTTTCCTCACTCTTGTACTCCAGGAGTAGGAGGGACAGTAGCTATTTGTGTATCATCTCAAGATGATTGCACTTACCAAGAAGATAGTGATTATGCTTTAAGATTCGAAGTGACTGTTACTCCAGGAAGCAATGGTATTGGGTCTATCTCAACATTAAGCTTCTATGAGGCAGCTCCACTTAATTTCATTTGGTTAAATGGAATAAGCGGTCCAAACAATTTTCCCACACAATATGGTGTAAGAGTTCTTAGAGATGGAACAGAGATATATAGACAAGCTGATCTTGCTACAAGTCCTGATTTTACATTAGAAACTTTTGACTTTAGTTCAAATCCAGATTTCACAGTAACTAGTGAGTCAGTATTTAGTTTTGAGTTATTAGGATACTGTACTGCGGGAATAGCAAATGCACCTGCTTCAGCATGGGATATAGATAATTTATCAATTACAACAGATTGTGCAGGATCTATGAATGGAGGAACAGTCTCATTAGCAGGTGGCGGTACTTCATCCGAAATATGTGCTGATGATGGGATAGATGATTTTATTAATGTCAGTGTAGCGGGAGCGAATGGTCCAAACTTACAATGGATCATAACTGATGATGCAGGCAATATATTAGCCTTGCCTCCGGCTCCACCCTTCAATCTTGAAGGACAAGGTTCAGGTATTTGCAATATTTATAACATCGCTTTCCTTAATGGATTGCAGGGTTTGAGTGCTGGAGGAAATCTCTCTTCACTTCAAGGATGCTATTCTTTGTCAAACGCTGTTGCCGTAACTAGAAACACTGGAGCTGATTGCTTTAGTCCTTTGGTAAGTGGAGGTGAAATAACAACACTGAATGGATTTACACAAGAGAATCATTGTGTTGATGATGGTATTTCAGATTTTGTTGATATACAAGTTTATAATAACTCTGGCGCATCATCTGCCTGGATAATAACAAACAATCAAGGTCAGATAATCGAAGTTCCACAGAGCTTCCCTTATGACTTCGAGGGAACAAGTACAGGCAGAGTATTTATTTATCACCTTAGCTTCAATGCTGAGGTATCAAACATGGAAGTTGGAAATATTATTTCTGATATACGCGGCAATGTCTCTTTCTCTAATGGTGTAATGATTAACAAACAAGGATGTGCTATTGAGCAGGTGGATGCAGAAGATATGGAAGAATTGCTAAGTGATTACACTACAGATATTACTATCTATCCTAATCCAGCTACTCATATGTTAACGATTATGAATAACCAACCTTCTAATTTTGGTTCTGAAGTAATCCTTTACAATAGTTTCGGACAAATATTAGGTAGCTATACTATCAGCAATCAGCCAATTCAAGTAGATGTGTCAGAATTCAGTAATGGATACTATCATATCAAAATGATATCTGGACAGAATGAATCAACTAAGGCTTTCAGCAAAATGTAAGCTTGACGTTCATAGTTTTAGTAAAAAAAGGGCATTCAATAATTTATTGAGTGCCCTTTTTAATTAATAGACAATAATTTTTCAGATTTGATTCATAGATGTTTCTAAGTCAGTTTTCACATGATTTATCTCTTCCACAATTCTATTGTGTTCTGATTCAAGATGAGTTAAAGTGTTTTCTTCTTCTTCAAGAAGTTTATCGAATTTAAAGAAGTTGTCATCTATTCTTCGTTTGATTCTTGATGTGTAGTTATTTAACTTAAGAGAAATTTCTTCCTTAATTCTTTCCCTTCCATTATTTACTTCATTATCATATCCTTTCAGGATCTTATTCCGATTTAATCCTATTGTAACACCAGCAAAGACAAATCCTATTGCAGTCAAAATGCCTCCAGTCACATCTACTATCATTGTATTCGTTAAAGTCGTAAGAATTATACCGACAATAGCTATCCCTCCGCCTTTAGCCAAATTTGGAGCTATTTCGTTAGCCCCTTGTATAAGATCATTGTCGTAAAAGTTCTCAGATCTATTCAAGAATCCAGAAAAAGCTTGCTGCAAGTCTCTTAGCACATTAGCACGTCGTTCAGCTATGTCAGAAAATATTTCATGGTCATCCTTTAAGATAGTTTCACTGTTTTTAATCTTAGAATCGATTAGCTTGCCCATATTTTGAATGCTATCAGCTATGTCAATGACACCATCCTGTAATTTGGACTTAAACTCTGAATTCAAATCAGACTCTAAACTACTCGCTATGGATTCAAGCCACAACTTAGGAGATTGGCTATTCCCAAACTTTGATGTCAGAGAACGCTTTAACATTTTAAAGACTCCACTTCCTTGCGTCAATTCAGATCTTTTACGACCAGTAATTCGGTCATAACTGGCAATAAGATTTTCTATAAGAATAGTGACTTGTCTATTTGTTTTTTCCTCTTGGTGATTTAAAGTTTCCCTTATATCATTACGAAATCTCAAATCTGATTCATATTGCTCCTTACGTAATATGACTCCTTTGAAAATCTTATCATTGATATTGAGGGCAGTATCTGCGTTATTAATCAATTTGAGATATGGAGCTTTACCGCCTGTTATATTATCATAGATAAAATCTCTGACTGGCTTAAATCCACTTTCTTCTTTCTCTCCACTTAATTCCATTAATGCACTGACTGGGAATACATTTGGATCAGATATGCCTTTCTTTATAGCATACTCTTTAACCCCATTAATATTGGTTACCAGATCATCTGGTTGCATTAAATCTTTTTGTTGCAGAATAAAAATGATTTTTTTACGCCATTCATTCTTTATGAAATCGAAGAATTGCCATGCAGATTGTCTATATGGATTCTTGGATTCAAAAACGAATACGATCAAATCAGATGCAGGAATAAATTTCTCAGTAATTTCTTGATGATGGTCAACAATAGTATTAGTGCCTGGTGTATCTACAATGGCTATATCTTTAAGTATCTCTACAGGCTGAGTTATTCTCTTTAAGTACTGGTTAATGTTTTCAATGGATTCTGATTCGCCGTAAACAATTTGCTGAATGGTGTCTGTCATTGGCGAGGCGGCCACTTTACATATCTCTTTATCTGCATCTAGCAAGGCATTAATAAAACTTGATTTACCAGCTTTTACTTCCCCGACTATGACAAACATAAAAGGGTCTTCTATTCTTTCCCTAACATCACTTACAGTAGCCTGTAATTCTTTATGTCGTATCTCAACAGTAATAGCATGCAAAGCTTCTACCGCATCTTCTAATCGTTTCTTAGACTCCTCTGACTTACTATCAATTAAGCTATTCATATACTTCTTATTGCATTTATGACGTAGAAAAATAAAAAAAGTAATATTTAGGCCTTCACCAGTACAGGTCCAGCAGGTCCTAAATTGAATATCACGTCCAATATACTCAGCTCATCTACAAAGCCAAACTTCTCTTCAAAAACTTGATTATAAAACAAATTATCCATAGACCAAATCATGTTTTGGATGCGAGCATCCAAGATATTGTCAGATAATTCTTTAGTATAGCTACTTGTTAATGGAGGTACGTCCATCCCAAAATAATTACAAATCCAAGTCATCGTCTCTGCATTTAGATCAATCAAATGGGTATACTTTGTCATGATTATATTGTCAATTTGATCAGCATAATACTCATAATAAGGAGCAGAATTATACGCAGACTTAATACTTCGTTGATGTTGAATTTGCCAATCATGGTGATATGCAATTTTTACCTCACTTATTGGCAAGTTGGTTTTGCCTTTTTCTAATGGTACTGAAAGTCTTTGAATCCCATTGGCAGATAAGATAGAAGCTCTGTTTCTAACTGTACGCTTTTGATAGTTTTCTTGCACTTCTATCAAGGCATCTAACTTACTAGCTAGCCTGTAGTACTTTACTGGTCCGAAGTAACTAGTGGGTAGGATGACTTTATCTTTTATCTTCACAACTTTGAAAAGCGAATATAGATTGAAACCGAAATATCTAAGTACATATACTGAAAGAAGATGTAATCAAAGTTTGTCTCAATCAGCAAATTGGCATTCCAATATCGGTGAGGCCATCATAACAATTCCTGCATATAAAGAAAATTGGGACACCTTAAAATCAAGTCTTGACAGTTTAGCAATAGGTTGTCTGCCACACATTGTAGACGTTTTAATTCTTATTAATTATAAATCTGAAGACAGCCAAGAAATTAAAGATGCATCCCTAAATCTATATAAGCATATAGAGGCGTATATCCAAGATGATAAATCCAGCCTAAGATTTAACCTCTTTATAAAGGAACTGACAGGCAAAAAGGCTGGGGTAGGCATGGCACGCAAGTTACTTATGGATTGTGCCTTTCTCAGATTTCGAAATGAAAACAAAGACGGGATAATCATATGTTTGGATGCAGATACGCGTGTGAGAAAAGGTTATTTAAGTAAGGTGTTAGCTGCTTTTGCTGCTGACAATAGCTTTGAAGCAGGATCAATTGATTTTGCTCATCCAATTGAAATTGTCGATGGTGAGGAAAAGAATGCCATTTTGTATTATGAGTTGCATTTGAGATATTTCATAGGAATGCAAAGATTTATCATGTTGCCTTATGCCTTTCAGACAATCGGAAGTGCTATGGCAGTCAAGGCCTATGCTTACGCTAAACAAGGTGGCATGCCAGTAAGACAAGCTGGAGAAGATTTCTATTTCTTACACAAATACTCCAAAGATTGGAAATTAACAGATATCAGTACTACCACCGTAATACCTTCGCCTAGGACTTCCAACAGAGTGCCATTTGGCACAGGCCGGGCTGTTTTGGAATATCTCAGTGGAGGAGAAATGAGAGGCACAAGCTATAATCCAGAGAGTTTTATTCTGTTAGGTGATTTGCTAAGAGAATTGGAGTATCTAGTCTACTATAATATCTCCATCTACGATCATAAGATAAAGTCAAATACCTTAAAGTCATTCTTCGAAGAAAACAATTATAAGGAGATGATACATACTATATGCTCAACAACATCAGATAATCTTGGTCGTATAAAGAAGTTCTATGCTTGGTTTGACGCATTTAAATTAATGAAGTATTTGCATTACATGCGAGACGCTGGGTACTCCAATCTTAGCATTTCTGAATGTATCAATTATTTTATGCAGGCTAAGAATATTCCACATCTCGATACAAAACAAAAACAGTTGGGATATCTAAGGAATGAGTATCAAAACGGTGATTACAATAATCAGTGGAGAGCTGGTCTAATCTCCAGACTATCTAAAACTTCGGCTTCTTGATTTACCCACCATTCAAGTCTTGAATAGACCTTATCTTTCTCAAAATAACTTAGCGCCATTTTAACAAAGATATGTCCATGCTTAGCTTCAGAGATCCATAATGTCTTATAGAATCTCTGAAGTTTATGGTCTTCGATATTCTCAGCCACTAATCTAAATCTTTCTGCTCCACGTGTTTCCACTACAGAGGCTATCAGTAATCTATCCAAAAAACGTTCTTCACGGCCAGAATGGCACTTTTTAATCAGCGCCTTTACATATGGATCCTCTCCTATACTATGGTTCAAGGTCATTCCTCTCTCTGCAATCAACTCATATACCTGTTGAAAATGTTCGAGTTCTTCAATTCCTGTCTCAATCAATTCAGGAATTATCTCTTTTCGGTCTGGATACTTAGCTACAAAACTCATGGCCATAGCAGACGCTTTGCGTTCGCAGTCAGCATGATCTTGGAGAAAGCTATCAAAATCAGACAATACAGCCTCTAACCATTCTTTCTTGCTAGCTGAAGCAAGATCCAAGTTTAACTTCATATAAAAGGTTAGTAAGACTATCTAGTCATAAAAATGATGTAAATAAGGACTAGTAGTAAAAGCGTGACTGCAATTGTGATGGTGAAGATTTTCTTCTCTTGCCTTTTTGTAGCAATTTCTTCCTTTTGCTGCTTCTTAGATTTTCTTCTCTTTCCCATTTGGTGAATTATTTGGACTAATATAGCAAAGTCGCTCCATATTGACCAAATATTTAATGGCTTTACATCTTGATTACCAATGTCGGATTTTGTGTTCATAATAAGAAGTAATCACCTCATCCACCATTATATCTCTAGGTCTTATGGGCTTTTTCAGCTTTATTCCCTCTAGAGTTCTGCATCTGGATAAAGCAACGTAAGTCTGGCCATGATCAAAGGCCCCTTTTCCTAAATCTATGATGATATTATCAAAAGTTTTTCCTTGAGACTTATGTATTGTTATTGCCCAAGCCAATTTGATAGGATACTGCGTGAATGTGCCCGTTATTGTTGTTCTAAACCGATCTTTCGCTTCTGGATCTATTTCATATTTCAACATGTCCCATTCTGTCTCCTCAACTATGATATGGTTTAGTTCTCCCTCTTTGGCAATTGCTACTGTTATTGAGTCATCAGAAAGATCAGTGATTTGTCCCAATGTTCCATTGACAAACCTCCCTTCAGGATCATTCTTGACAAACATAACCTGAGCACCATTCTTGAGAAAAAGGTAATGATCCACTGGACAGTTCCTAGGATTAAAGTTTCCAGATATCCTTCCTCTATACTCAAAAACAGGAGATGATATAGCTTTCAATTTATTATCATTAATAGAATTTACAGTGGCATTAGTACTGCACAAGGTTATAGCCAATCCGTCAGATTCTGTATCATTTGTATGTCGGTCATTAATTTCCAATAGATCATCATGATCAAAATGCCGCGTTCTGATATTATCTAGCAAATTGATAAAGTGCCTTTGAGTTTGTCTGTATACAGTTCTTAATTCTATCATCCTAAGATTGATTTCATCAAAGACGTTAGCAGCAAAAAAGTAAGGGCTACCATATTTTTCCCTAAGAAATTGTCTCTCGAAATTACTTGACACAACAGGAGGAAGTTGGAACAAATCACCAAATACTACTAGTTGAACACCTCCGAAGGGTCTTGCATCTTCTCTATTTGCACGTAAGAATATATCTATACAATCCATCATATCTGCTCTCACCATAGATATTTCATCAATAATAAGCAATTGGAGTTTTTTATAGAATCGGTGGTTCTTCCGTTTGGTCAATTCGTGAGGATCTATCATTTTAGGCGGGAACCTAAAAAAAGAATGAATAGTCTGGCCTCCCACATTTAAAGCTGCTATTCCTGTAGGAGCAACTACAGCCGTATTCTTTTTTGTTGTCTTTTTGAGAACATTTAGGAGGGTAGACTTACCTGTTCCAGCTCTACCAGTCACAAATAGGTGTTCATTCTGATGTTCTACTAAATCAAGAATCGCATTAAACTCATCATTTATCTTTACAGGTAGTTTCCCTTTCAATCGCTATACTTGTTTGAGCAAATATATGCAGAATGGGAGATGATCACTATATCCTCCAAGATATACATCTCCATCAAAGATCCTAAAAGGGTATCCTTTGTATTGACCTTTTTTCTGAAGTAGATATCCTTTTCTATAAATTTCTGCCTTGTGATAAAAGAAACTTTTATTATTTGCATTTAATAGTCTTGGGCTGATGATTATTTGATCAAACAAACTCCAGCAGTCTCTCCAAGCTGTTGTTCCAAATCCATCATTATAGAAATTATACAATGGATTGTACATTTGCTTATTTCGCATCTATAGACAAAAGATTAAATAATAATCATAGTCTTAATTTGCTCGCATTTGCATCACCGACTGTACGAGGCAGATCTGGTGGTTCTACTCAAGTGGTTTATGACTTATTAGACAACAATTTTTATAATCCAAATTGGGGATTTCAAAATGGGGAAGTAAGAAATTCACAAGAATATAGATCGCATCAACCAGTTTTCATATTGACACATGACTTTACTCCCTCTGAATTAACATCTATTTCTACATCTGTTGCCTACCAAACAGGCAAGTTTGGATAATTCCTCAATTAACGCAAAACACATTTAATTATGTATCTAAATAAACTCTATCCTTACATATTACTTAGTGCAATTGGTAGTATCTACATATATGTCATTAATATCTTAATCAATTGAAGGATACTTGGTTTTCATTTAAGACCTTCAAATTGATCAATGAGAATTCAGCTATCAAGGTCAATACTGATGGTGTGTTACTGGGAGCATGGGCAGATTTATCTAAGACTACAAAATTATTGGACGTTGGCACTGGAGGAGGTGTAATAGCATTTATAGCAAGGCATAGAAATCCAAGATGTATCATAACAGGAATTGATATAGATAACACTTCGATTGAAGAAGCTCGTGAAAATTTGACAATCAACAGTTTTGATAATATTAATTTTCTACATACCTCGATCCAGGACTATTGTGTAGAATCTAATATTGCCAAGTACGATACAATAATTTCGAATCCACCATTCTTCCAAGAAAAGTTAGCTACTGTATCAGACATCGCCGTAAGAAAACAAATTGCCAAACACCAAATACTTCTATCCGCCTCAGACTTAATAAATTATAGTCATAGACTATTAGCAGAAAATGGACAGTTCTATTGCATCTATCCAGCCACACTGAAGAAGACAATACTAATATTGTTGGATGCAAATGGGTTATATATAAAGCGGATAGTGGATATAAGAGGCAAAACTTCTGGTCGTTTATCTAGGGTGATGTTTCATGCTACAAATCAGTATGTAGAAAAAATAGAAGAGTCCGAAATGTCGATAAGAGAAGTAAATAGTAATGAAGTCAGTTATACTCAAGAATATATTAATCTCACACAAGATTTATATTTGAATTTTTAATTCAAAATTTCTATTTAATGACCAATATCTTTTCACTGGTAAAGGAATTTTCATTTGCTAAGGTCAAAACATAGATTCCAGAGGAGAACTCCTTATTGGAAATATCTATGTTTACAGAAAAATCATTGAATGCATCTGGGACAAATTGTTGACTAAGCACTTGATAACCTTGCATATTTGATAATGTTATTGTGTGATTTGTAAAAACATTGGTCGCAAAACTCAAATCAAGTTCTTCACTGGAAGATCTTATTTCTAATATATCCAAATCAGCTATATCGTTACCAGAGCACCACTCAGTTATGTTTCTGACAGCGAGAAATCCATCCATTCTTCCATTAGTAACCGTTTGCGAAAGTGAAGGACTTTCAACAACACCATTTAAGATTGCATCCTTAAGTAGAAGAGCTGCTGCAGCTCTATCCTGCAATAGCAGCTCACTAAACTTGGGACAATCCAATGATTGTAGCAACGCCACTAATCCTGCTACATGAGGTGCCGAGGCAGAGGTACCACTTATTTCATCAAATTCATTACCTACATCCGTTGAGAATATGTCTTCTCCTGGTGCTCCTATATCGATACTCACTGGACCAAACCCTGCCAAGCGTACTTTGTTATTAGAACGATTAGTATTTGTTACAGTGATCAGGTAATCACTATCACAAAGGCTAGGAAGATCGCCTTCAACGTCTACATCGAAATCTTCATTGGGCGCTGCACTGACTGATAATATTCCTAGCTCACCTGCGGTATTGTAGAGTTGACACCATTCAGGTGCACTATTTGGAAAACGTCTCTTAAGTCCTGCAGACAAATTATTGACGACAATATTTGCGCCTAATCTTCCATTTGACTCAAGGTATAATCTCTTCATGTTAATAAGATACTCCATACCTATAATAATTTCAGATACGGATTCTACACCACCTATAGGTAATATTTTGATATTCCAATTGACTCCCGCCACTCCTAATCCATTATTACCTTCAGCACCTATAATACCTGATACTAAGGTACCATGATCATCTACAAAATGACTATCATTAAATGTTTGTGTATTTAGTCCAATGTAATCATCTATAAATCCATTGTCATCATTATCAATGTTGTCACCTGGAATCTCAGCTTCGTTTCGATATATGTTATTCACTAAATCCGAATGATCCAAATCAAATCCAATATCCAAAACAGCAATTACAATATCATCTCCATCCAAATTAGTACCGCCAGTAGCTAACTCCCATACATCAGGCATATTTATATTTTCCATATTCCATTGGGATGGATAACTTTCATCGTCAGGAGTATTACCACGATTCTCAATTTTAAAGTCAGGATATACATTTAGAATTGGATAATCACCAAGTTCTTTTCTGAGTTCATCAAGAGATACTACAGAACTATATAATTTAACTAATTCTAATTCTTCACTTAATAGCTCAAACTGCTTAACTACATTGGATTTATGATTCGCCACAACATTAAGAAACGAGTTGATAGCTGGTTTTTCTATTTTTAAGATCCACTCACTATGCTTTTCACCTATAGCCAAGGAAGTTTGACTGTACACATTTAGCGAAGCCAATATGGCAAATATTGTAATTAGGAATTTCATATTGTTCTAACATATAGGTAACCAATCATATAAATTTAATGGCTTTTAGTCATACTTGTTGTCCTAAAATGCACAAGCCAAGACAAATCAATTTGCATTTACAATAATTAGAGCATTTTTTCTTGCACTTATGCGCTGAATATTCAATATGCCATATTGTTCTAAATCTGAAACTTCCACCCATCCTGTATCCTTATCTGGTGTATACTTGTACAGTTTGGAATCTTGACCCATCAACAATGTACCATCCACAAGAATTTCGAAATCTTCTGAACCATCAAGAGTTTCGATTATTTGAGTACTCTTTTTTGTATTCTGATTATACGATTTGAGAAACCATTGATCATGATGTTGTTTATGAACAAATACAATTTCGTCTTTATCATTTTTCTTAAGACATCTTCCTACTTTGTCAATAACAATTCTTCTTCGCTCACTAACAGCATCAGCAATAGCCAGATTATGATTGGGTTCTTCAACAAGGAACAAGGCAACATAATTTCCATTCAGCCATCTGTGATATCCAACATTAGGGGTATTGTTCATATATCTTTTGGGGTAACCAATACCGTCAAGGGGATAGACACTTAATGTTTGAGTCTTGTTATCTTCCTCTACTCTGACGACCGAGAAGCCATCAGCAAAAGGCAATTTCGTCGGTGAATATTCCTTTTCAGGCGTGTAAGTTATTCTTGTCAAGCTTTCCTCATAAAAATCAAACTTTGCTATTTCAGTTTGATCTTTATCATAATAGTCTGTGGTAAAGTAAACCACTTTATCTTCAAAAAATGATGGTTGATTATTATAGCCATCCATGTTAAATTGGGTAAGGAACTGTGGTGAGGACAATCGGAGTTGATTAGAAACCTTTGTCATCTTAAAATAATAAATATTTGTTGTCGGCAACTGAGCCGATAACAAGAAACAGCTGCAAGTAAAAAAAACTATTGTATAAAAAATATGCTTACTCATTCTTAACAAATCCAATTCGATTAAACCTTATACCATCAAACATCCTTGCATTGCGAGTTGAGAACCAAATCATAATTGGTTTTCCTACAATATGATCCATAGGCACAAACCCCCACATTCTTGAATCCTCACTGTTATGTCTATTATCTCCCATGGCCCAAAAATAATCTTGCTTAAATGTATAACTATTCGTTAGTGCATCATTTACATAAATATCCTTCCCTTTCACTTCAAGTTTATTTCCTTCATACACTTCTATAATTCGTCTATACAAACTTAGATTATTGACAGAGATCCTAGTCGTACTGCCTTTTTCGGGAATCCAAATAGGTCCATAATTATCAACTGTCCATCCTTTAGTAATCTTAGGGTCATGAGGAAATAACTTAATCGGTTCTACTGGTGCTTGGTAATAATTTGTAGTAGCTCCTATGGATTCTAATTTAGCTTTTTGATCTTCTGTAATATGAAAGGTATTATTGGAATAAGGACTTCTGTCTGACCTAGTATCACCAATTCCCCATTCTTTTAGTTTACTCTCGTTAAATCCACTTTTGGGTGGAGTCACTTGGTTGAGGAATTGCATTTCTTTAGGGTTCACTCCCTTTTTGCCGTCAATATAAATCTGTCTGTTCACTACTCGGAGAGTATCTCCTGGCATTGCAACACATCGTTTAATATAGTGATCTTTTTTATCCAATGGTCGCACTACAAAATCTTTATTTCTAACCTTAGCTCTTAGTTCATTATCAGTAGATAAAAATCCTTTATTCCTTTCCACTTGGCCAACAGTGTAAGATCTCCTTTTTGTTATATAAACCGAATCGCCCACAGGCCAGTTAAATACGATAGATTTATTTCTTTCGATTTTATCGGTGCCTTTTAATCGATTATACTCTAAACTTGGTTTCTTTAGATAAGACTCTCCTCCTAGTATTGGAATACGGTTGTGGAGTAACGGTAGCGCTGCAAGAGTCATTGGAGTTCTAATGCCATAGCTTGTCTTTGACACGAAGAGATAGTCTCCGACCATCAAGGATCCTTCCATAGACGGCGTAGGAATAACAAATGCCTCAAAGAGAAACATTCTAATAAATGTAGCTGCAAAAACAGCAAAAAATATAGATTCCACCCATTCTCTTCCTATTGACTTTTTAAATGGACTGCTGTCCATCAATCGTTCTATACCTCTGACATCCTTGTTCTTTCTGAGGTCTTTGAGTTGACTTAGGTATTCTTTTTCTTTTGGCAAATTTGGTCCATCATACACAGCAGTTTCATTCTTTGCCAACCAAGCAAATGATGCTGGGGCATAGAATACAGCTCCTGCACTGTGACCAAACTTGTACTTTCTAAACGATCTGACGAGGTTAACCGCCATACCAGCGAAAATGAAGATATTTACGATCGGAATCAAAAGTAAAATAGGCCACCAATTCGGTCTCCCAATCAACTTCGCCCATTCAACAAAATTTTTACCTGGAATTAATCCATTTATAGCCGGAACTCCAGCTTTAGGAAACAACATATAAAGGCTGATACTTAAAAGTATATATGAGCCTATTAAGAATATCAATACTGACACTTTATCAAATTATTTGCTTCAAAGATAGTAAAGTGTAGATGTTAAGGACTTCTTATTTAAGATAAGTCCTTAATCAAGATAGACCAATCTTCAATAATAGTGTACTAAAAATTAATCTACATCTAAAGTATATGAGACAAATAACTCAAAACTTGTTCCGGCCGTCAGTAAAGAACCCCCATTAATCGTCGCTAATGCGCCTACTTTAAGTGCTGTATATCTACCTGCAATTTCATTAAGAATAACACCTCCATTGATTGATACATCATTTACACTAGAGTAAGATAAGCCTGCCCAAAAAGCTTCTTCTAATTCAAATTTAGCACTCAACTGATATGTGATGATATCAGGTCTCACAAAATTGACTTGGAATGACGGTTCTATATAATGGTCGTATCCATATAATTTTGTACCCATATTTACATAGAAATGTCTAGCACGCTGTGCATTACCTGCGTCAAGCAATAATTCACTTTCTAATATTTGAAGTGCTGAAACACCAAAATAGAATGCATTATCTCCATTATACTCCTCAGTATTAGAAAAATAAGCAAAGCCAAATCCGAATGCAGGTATAAACTTAGTTTGTCTATTAGATGTAAGTAAAACGTCATCAACATCCCTAACGACCAAGCTAGTGGCGTCCAAAGCAAATTGATGAAAGAATCCATTTGCTGCTAGGACCAATTGGTCGTCTCTATTAATTAACTCCTTAAGCTTATATGCATAATTAAGCTGAATTCCATTTTTTGACACAGGTCCTGTCCTATCTGAAATGAGTAATCCTCCTACACTCATGTTATAATCAGCAAATGGATATTGAATCGAGGCCACTGCCGTTGTAGGTGATCCTTCAAAACCTACCCATTGTTTTCTGAAATAAGCAGAAGCTTCTAAATTGGTTCCAGGCGCTGTAAACGCAGGATTCCAAATATGCTGTAATTCTTGTATTGGTGTTGTATGACTGATTTGTTGGCTATAACCAATACTAAAAAAGCATACTCCGATAATAACTATTAATAACTTCTTCATGATTACTCTCTAATTATAGTTAAGCTGTTATTTATCTGGAACTCTCCAAATTCTAAAATGTAATAATAGGTCCCTGCTGCTAGATCCTCTCCGTTTCTGGTACCGTTCCATCTGACATTATCATTTTGATATCCACGTTTTTCAAATACTATATTCCCCCATCTATTAAAAATCGTCAAGCGATTTTGAGGAAACGATTCTAAGCCTAAAAATTCAAGCTCCTCATTGGCACCATCTCCGTTAGGTGTTAGTGCATCTATTACATTTATAACTAATGAAGGATCAGCTACTATTGAAACAATAACTTCATCAGAGCTACTACATCCATTTATATCAGTACCAATCACTGTAAATGTAGTTTCTTCTGATATATCAACTTCTACTTCATCATCAGAATTGGACCCAATAATGAGGTCGTCATTATCCCATATATACGAATCGGCTCCTGACGCCATAAGTATCACAGTCTCACCAGGTATAGTGGATCTATCTTCTCCAGCTGAAATTACAGGCAGTGGATTAACAAATACCGTAACTTCTAATTGATCTTCCGAAGGGCAATTATCATCAGAAACAGTCAATTGGTAAGTAGTTGTAGTTTCAGGATTTGCTATAGGATTTGAAATAGTCGTACTACTCAATGAACCATTTGGATCCATCCAACTATAATTTTGGGCACCACTTACATTTAACTGAACTGCTCCACCGAGACAAATTTCTGGATTGAGATTTTCAACATCGACATTTAATTCAGGGAAAATAGTCAGATTAAAAGTGGTTTCTGAGGCACATCCTTCCCTTATCCCCATGACTGTGATATCAGTCATAGTCGTTGATTGAGTAGGAGTCCATGGTATCGATATAGTCTGAGTTGTTTCAGAAATATTGCCACCTTCCCAACTGTAGGAATCAAAGTTTCCATCAATAGTTAATTCCACTGGGTTGTCACCTGGACAAAGAGACACATTTCCAAATTGAAGTGGCTCTAGGGAAATAACATCAACAGTAAAGTCAAATGTGGTTTCACATCCTATATCTCTTGAAGCTATGACGGTATACGTACCGGATAGTGTTGCTTCAATATTGTCAACATTCTCAGCTATAATTTCGCCATTTAACATCCAGACTAACATATCAGAATCAGAGCTGACGGAAAGCCTTTCAGATGCAAATTCGCAAACAGTAATTTGATCTGATCCTGTGGTATTGGTTATAGTAGGTAACTCTACTAGCTCTACCATAACTATGTCTTCACTGGAGCATCCTACTTGAGCATTCGTCGCAACTACTTGATATTGACCAGATTCAATAGCGATAATTGAATTGCCAATTTCACCTAAAGCTGTACCATTCAAAAACCATTCATACTCCACATCGGGATCATCAGCAACTTCCAATACAACATCTTGATCTGCACATTCTCTGACATCAGATCCAAGATCTACAGATGGTGCAGGAATGAACTCTAAGGTGAATGCAACTTCTGTAGGACAATCAATTTCATTGTATGCCACGAAAATATAATCGCCAGACACATCGAACTCTTGGGACAATCCTGTTGCACCAGGAATAGGGCCATTCTCATCAAACCATTCAAATCGGTCTCCGTTGCTTTCTGCTTCAATTTCAAAACCAGATCCTTCACAGACTCCCATAGGTAAATTCAATATTTGAGCAGAAGGAAATTCAAAAAACGTGACATCCACTGATGCTTCACTGCTACATCCTTCACTATTGGTAACCAATGCAGTGTACGTGCCCGATTCTGGCGCTGATATAGTATTACCTACATCAGGTAAAGTCATATTTCCAATTGTCCATTCTACTGGTTCATTAGTATCGTTTGTCAAAGTAATTTCGACATTATCACCTGCACAGGCCTCTTCTTGAGAAGCCTCTATAGATAAATCAGGAGCATCAACAAACTCAACTAGAATTGACTGAGTTATTTCACACACACCACTACCTGCAATGGCAGTATACTCGCCAGGCATGTCTATTGTTATTGTAGTTGCTGTTTGTGGAAAGGATTCATCATTTAGTAACCATGTCAAAGTTTGAACATTAGTAGAAGCTGTCAATTCGCCTGTCTCACCATTACAAATATCACCTGGGTCCTCAAACGTTAATGAAGGAGTATCTAAAAATTCGAGAATGGCTTCACTTGATGAAGTACACGAACCATCAAGTGTTGTCGCTTCTACCCTTATCTCTGCGCTTGTACCAGAGATCATAGTCTCGTCCAAAGTCAAAGTACCTGATGTCTCTGATACTTCTAGTCCATCTACAAGCCACATATAATCAAATTCATCATCATTCCCAGCAACAAATTCTCCAGATTCGCCAAGACATATGGATTGATTTGATATAGTCACATCTGGAGCATCAAGTAATGTAATTACAATAGATTCACTCACTCCACATATACCAGAACCAGCTCTGGCTTCGTATTCTCCATCTACGGTAATTTCTATAGAAGGTCCTGTTGTTGTCTGTAGTTCATCATTGATAAACCATTCAATACTTTGTACATCTGTATCAACCTCTAATGAAGCCATTGTACCTTGACATAAAGGACCTGGGTCTATAATAGATAATGATGGTGTATCTAAGAACTCAAGTGTTGCTACACTTTCTGTAGCACATGATCCGTCTAAATTAGTAGCGACCACAACAACTTCTGCTGTCATGCCATTAATATCGCTATCATTAAGTAAAATACTGCCTCCTGTTTCCATCAATTCATTACCATCCACAAACCACATATAATCAAATGCGTCATTGGGACCTGCAATAAACTCAGCAGTCTCGCCTAAGCACTCCGACTGACTTTCAAGTGAAACATTAGGTGCATCAAGTAGTGTTATGGTAATACTTTCTGTTACAGCACACCTTCCAGAACCTGCTCTTGCTTCATATTCTCCGTCCACTGTGATTTCGATAGAAGGGCCAGTTGTTGTCTGCAATTCATTATTAACAAACCACTCAATACTTTGCACATCGGTATCTACCTCTAAGAATGCCATTGTACCTTGACATAAAGGACCTGGGTCTATAATAGATAATGATGGTATATCTAAGAATTCTACATTTGCTTCTCTTGTGGCACTACATTCCCCTCCTAAATCTGTTGCAATTACTGATATAGTTCCATTCAGATTTGAGACATCATTAGAATTAACGGTTAATGTACCTGTAGTCTCAGATTGTTCTTCATTATCAATAAACCAAGTATAAAGGAAAGTACCGTCAGGACCAGCTGTAAATATAGCCGGCTCTCCTGCACATTCCTGCTGATCATCTAGGTCATCGAGATCAGGTGACTCCCCAAAAGTTACTTCTATACTATCTCTTGCTGCGCATATACCAGTACCTGCCACAGCCGTATAGAGTCCAGATTCATTTATTTCCAAACTCGTTCCGTCTTCCATGCGTTGCTGACCATTGAAAAACCAAACCAACGAGGAGACATTAGTCTCAGATATGATCGTCACAGATGATCCATCACAAGCACCTGTCGGTGGCATCAATGAAAGGGTAGGTGAATCAGTAAATTCAACCATTGCCACAGCTGTGGAGCGGCAACCATTATCATTTATTGCTATTACATTAACTTCTGCAGAACCACCTGGAACCATACTTGATGAAAGTGTCAAAGTTTCGCTTGTTTCACTCTGCAATACACCACCTACAGTCCATTCATAGTCTAAATCATTTGGACCAGCAATAAATACTGCATCATCAGATGCACAACTAGTAACATTTGATATAGAAATCATAGGTGCTTCTACAAAATTATCTTCTGTCACAACTATTGAATCACGCGTGGCGCATTCTCCTGAACCTGCAATTGCAAGATATAATCCTGGTTCTCTTACTTCTAAGGTTGTTGACGTCTCTAACAATTGTTCTCCATCTTGGAACCAACTTAAAGCACTGACAGATGTTTGAGCAACAATGAAAGTAGCTTCTCCTTCACATACCACTTCTACTTCTTCTAACACTACTTCCGAAGATGTTATGAATTCGACTGTAGCTGTTCTTGACGTCTGACATCCGTTACTTCCTGTCGCAGTAACAGCTACTTCTGCCATAGAAGTTGCTATCATTGATGATGCAACTGTTAGTGTGCCTGAAGTTTCAGCTAGAGGAATTTGGTTTATTGTCCAAGCATAATCAAAAGCAGCGTCTGGTCCAGCAATAAAAACAGCATCATCAGTAGAGCAGGAAGAAATACTTCCTAATTCTATATCGGGAGATTCAGCAAATACCAAATCAACACTATCTGAAACAATACATCCTCCATTTCTTGCTTCGGCTAAATAAAGGCCAGATGTTGATACTTCTAAAACTCTAGAAGTTTCGTCCAATTCCTCTCCATTTCTAAACCATGTTAATGTCGATTGATCGGAATTAGCAACTAAGAAATCTGGTGTACCTTCGCATAAGTCTGTTGGGATAGTCAAGGACAAATCCGGAAAATCCAAAAACTCAACTCTTGCCTCTGAAGTAGTTTCACAATCGTCATTAAGATTTCTAACTGTTACACCAATCCTAGCATTTCCAGTAGGAAGGGTGCCGAATGGAATTACAAATGTTCCAGATGTTTCATTTTGAGTAAGCCCATTAATCGTCCAACTATATTCGAAATCACTATCAGGACCAGCCACAAAAACGGCATCCTCCATTCCACAGGCGAAGGTGTCTTCCAACATTATATCAGGGCTAGAACCAAATGTTACTTCAATGGTTTCTTCTGCCATGCAAGGACCAGAACCTGCTATTGCAGTATAAGTTCCTCCCTCAGATACTTCTAGAGTGGTGCCTGTCTCTGTTAATTCTTCTCCATTCAAAAACCACTGCAAAGACGTCGCATTAGTTTCAGCAACTATTTGTCCTACATTATCACAAATAGCACCATCAAGCATTAAGGAAAGGGTAGAGCCATCTAAGAAACTCACTTCTGTTGTTGCCTCCGTGAAGCAATCATCCTCTCTATTTTGAACCCTGACTGAAATTTCGCCTGTTAGTCCACCTAAATCTGACTCAGTTATAATCAAAGTACCTGTTTGATTACTAATTGGTTCACCATTAACAAACCATGAGTAGAAAAATGCATCATCTGGACCAACAAAAATTTCTAAATCTCTGCCTTGACAGGCACTATCAGCTTGCAACGTAATATCTGGTCTATCAGAAAATGACACGACGACCTCATCAGAAGCCTCACAATCTTGTCCTTCTTGTGCTACAGCTCTATATATTCCTTCCGTTGTTACTTCTATTGTTGTCCCTGTAAATGGTAGTTGTTGAGTCCCATTATACCAAGTCAAAGTTGAGGAATTTGTAATGGCAGTAATTAGTCCTATATCACCACTACAGAAGGTTAACTCATCATCTAACTCTACTGTAGATGCATCTTCCAATAGGACATTGACCGTATCTCTTGATTGACAACCCATTTCATCTGAAACTACTATCACAAATTCTCCTGATCGATCAACAGTAAGAGATCCTTCATTTTCTCCTGCAATTAGGCTACCATTTTCAAACCATGCAATGGTAAGGTTATTCTCATTTGTTGCAACCAGCTCAACCGGTGCTCCACTACAGCCATCTAGAACTTCTTCTAAAGTAAGATCTGGAGATGGAATTGATTCGACTACAGTAGTCACTCTTGCCTCACAATCCTGATTCAAACCTATTACTGCTTCGTAGGTTCCCGGTTCTGATATCATTAATACAGTCGTGGATTCATCTAGAAGGCGTCCGTTAAGGAACCATGCAATACCATCAGATGAGGCATCTAATACTATCGCATCTTCATTTCCTACACACAACTCTTGTGGTGCAGATATAATTGTTAGTGAGGGGTTATCTACAAATTCTACTATAAATTCGTCAAATGCAAAACATCTTGTTCCGTCTGTAGTACTTCCAATAACCGTATACTCTCCTGGCTCTGTTACTTGTAATTCTCCAGTAAATGGAGATGCAGTTGTTATCACTTCTCCATTAAATTCATAGAGATACTGAGTACCATCTCTTTCTCCAACTTTGATTATAGTGTCTATAACAGCGCCCTCACAAAAAGATAAATTTGGACCAGCTTCAATTTGAGGAAGTGGATTAACTGTCACTACAATGGTATCTCTTTCTATACAATTATCAGAAATACGTGCTACAGCTTCTATAACTCCATTTGGTGGGTTATTAAAATTTCCAAAATTTAAATTAGGTACTATCACCCCATCTACGAACCACTCTACTGGTGAAACGCCGCCAGTGTTAATATTAATTGTATTTCCTTCACAAGTGGATACATCATCACCTAAGTCAATATCTGGTCTTATCTCGTAATCAATCCTTACTGTATCTCGAAAAGGGCACCCTAGTTCGTTAACCCCTATTGCTATAAAACGACCACTATCATCAGTAGAATCTCCATCTATAAGCAAGGTGCTTGTTCCATTTGCAATCTCTCCTTCTCCAAACTTCACCCAAGTATAATCTAAATCTGGATTATCTGATTCTAAGGTAATTGGGATTCCCACGCATTCATCCAAGTCACCACCAATAGAGAATGGCGTACTCAACGTTAGAGCGACACTAATAAAATCATTAGTCATGCATCCTCCATTGAAAACTTGAATTTCAAAGATGCCAGCATCCTCAACTCTGATAATAAAATCATTCTCCAACTCTTCTACAACTCTTCCATTTCTCAGCCAAGAAATACTATCCCAACCTGAAACTTCTGCCTCAATTCTTATAACGTCCCCAACACAAGCATCATCTATATCATCGGTTACTATATCCACAAAAGGTGGATCATCGAATGCTACAGTTGTTGCATCTGACTTCTGACATCCATTAACATCTTCTACTATCACCATATACTCACCCGGATCAATAGCACTTAATAAAGATGAAGTCTCTGGCAACCTCTCTCCATCCCTAAACCAGGTATACAGTACACCATCGTCACCTGCATCAAGCATAGCCACTTCACCTGTACAGACTCTCTGATCTCCCAAATCAATATCTATAAGACAACAATTCTCTGGTGCAACAAAAACATCAAACTCAGTTTTGGTACAACCAGCATCTTCTGAGAAAGAAAAACTTAAATCAACTGGCATCCCATCTGCTACTAAATCTACTAGTTCTACAGTGTTACGACCTCCATTAAAAGGAAATGTCTGACCATTAATGGTCACGTTACCTGAAGAAGGACCAAGCTCAACTTCAAAGGTTACTGAAACATTATACATATTATCTCTAAAGTTACAAGCTTCTGTCGTTTGTACATCAAGGCCAACTATAGCACAGGTTGAATTAATTGTTACAGATTGTGAATTCAGACTAACAGATGTGCATCCTCCACTGCTAATTTGTGATATTGTTTGTCCCAAAAAACTATTGGGATCTACTCCATCATATACCACTGAGTGAACTTCATATTCTCCTGGATCAAGAAAAATAAAGTTTCCAGTTTCAGCTATTCCTCTAATGATATTATCATTGACATTGACAGCAACAAAAGTTGTTGCAACATTATCTATCACAGTTCCAAGTAATTGACCAGGCCCATATATTGTTCTTATTGCAGTATTAAATGCATTATTTGAAGTAACCTGTGAGATTAAAACATATTCCCGACAGGACTCAAGTTCAACCCTCATATATCTGCGAGGTACAAAACTGCTCCCAGAATGATGGCTATTAGATCCAATAAAAGAAGGACAAGGATTATTCGAATCAAATGTAGCTCTATCAAAAATAGAGTAAGCACTGATATCTCTATCATCATCATTGAATTCAAAATGGTATACACCACTTTCAGTAGGAGTGATAATTACCTGATCAAAAGGATTATCAGGTCCACTTTGACGACAATCATTTCTATTTCCATTACTAAATGCTGTCAATGCCATGGTAGGCGGAGTAGCTTCTACTGTTGTAATATAGTTTACCATTTCAAAACCTAGCGCTATCGGATTACCTAGATCCAAAGAACCATCCCTAAAGTTTGCAACTAGTGGCTCCGTATTACATATAGCACTAGAAGTGGTATTATTACATTGAGAAGTTAAGGTTATATCATCGGAAGAAAAATCATAAAATCCGAAGCATTCATAGTCATCACAAATTACTTGGAATCTCATTCTCTCGGTAGTTGGGATATTATCGGGTATAGTTACATCTTGAAACCCCCTTCCAAAATCAACGTTACTAGCTGCTATGTATGGAAAAGAACTTCCTCCATCTACAGAGATGCGTATTTCTGCACGATCACACAAATCCTCGGCGCCACGTACATCCCATTCCACTCTTAGTTCTTCACCTGTGGAGAAAGATTGACCTGTCCCATCTGGAGAGGTTATTCTAAAGCTAGAAGATACTACTTGGATATTTATTTGATCCCAATCAACAGCGCCACCATCAAAGGCATTGTCTCTTGCTATAAATCGCATAGTTAATGATCTAGCTCTTCTTGGGAGCACTTCAAAATCATAGGAATTAAATCCTTCTAATTGAAGGCCTCTTTTGGGGAAATATCTTATTGGATTTCTGTTGGGTGGATAACACCTAAAAATTGGTCCTCTATTATTGAGTGCTGCATCATCACCAATTTCACCTTGTGTATCGCCAGATGGATCATTATCAAATTGTTCCCAGGTATACAACAAAGTGTCTCCATCCGCATCAGTTCCATCACCTAATAAGAAGAATGGTGTACTGGTAGGAATACGATAAACTGCACCACATGGATTGGCATTAGCAACTGGCTCATTATTAGCATCCAATGTCCAATCATCAATGTTACATGCTTCTGCAACAGGAGACTCTAAGTGTCTGGTCATATCTACAAGACTAGCCACGTGGAAATAATTGAAGGCCTCTGAGTTCGTCTCACCTGTCTCAGATAAGATATTTTGACCTGCACCACAAATGCCGTTGTAAGACATAACTGTTACACCACTAGCGAACTCATATGTATTTTGCAATGATATATTTCCAGCATCACAGGAACCCCCAATTCCATTGAAGGTATGTCTTGCTCCAAACTGATGTCCAAACTCATGAGCAGCTAGGCTAATAAATCCATTATTATTATTACTAAAGCTACCACTCCAAGCATTGGCTTTTGACCCATCTCTACACACAGATCCTAATGCAGCTACGCCTCCTGAGCCGCCTCCGTTAGCCAACCAATCTCCTCCACTAGGATGAGTATGAAAGACATGTCCTATATCAAAATTTCGAGAGTTAAACCTATTGTTAACCTCAGCTCCAGCCATCCCTGTCCGACTTCCTTGTGGTATAAATGGATCATTCATTGGGTCAGTATAGTCAGCTCTGGGAGATCCGCTTAATACCATTTGTACATTGAGATCCTGCTCATATATGAAAGAAATCGCTATCATTTGCTCTGCAACTGCTGCTCTTACACGGGATACAGATCCACCATTATTCTGATAGTATTCTCCAGTGGTCGAAATAGCTACTCGAAATACTCTCTTGTGATTTCCGAATTGTTTATTGATGCCGTCCGTATATGAGGACTTTTCTCCCTTCAATATTTGATTCTCTGAGCCGGTATGATCTGATGTACCACAGCCAGATAAGGGCATATCTTTAATTGAAAATCCTACCTCTTCAACATATTTCTTGCCTGAATCTGTGTGTCTATAATATTGTCTTACCATAGTGCCACCACTTAGGAACATCATATTGACACCATGAGGACTTACAACCAATCGACCTTGAAGCAAGCCGTCTGTCTTTGCTCTCATTCTGTAGGCATGCATTCCTGGGATTGGGTTCTTATTCCCATCATAAAACTTAAACTCCTTCAGTTCAAAAGGAATATCACGATTTAGATATTTTACAACAATCGAACTGCTCTTGTTGTCTACAATCTGATGAAAATATTCTTCATCAATTTCTATTTCTGTAATAGAATAATCTTCTGATTCATGCGCATCATGACTATGTGAGACAACATGACCATGGTCTCCTCGATCATGTTCCAAGTGATCATGCTCACTGTGGCTGTGCCCTTGATCGACATGATCCTGATGGTAATGTTGATGATTATTGTCGTGGAGGTGATTCTGTGCATTAATCTTAGAATAAACTAACAAATTAATGATTAGAAATAGCGAAATAACATTATTCATGTGGCCGATGATTTTGATACAACTAATATATACAAGTCATATTACTTTCATCGCCAAAAATGCAGGAATTATTGTCCCCTAAGAACTATGTTAGCATTTAGACTATAGACAGATATATATTAGAAAAAATTGTAAATTGAATAGCCAGTCTTGAATTGACTAATCCAACCCATATAACGTTAAAATTTGTTCTTTTGTGAAGAGTCCCATGCAAAACTTAAAACGGGTGTAATACCTAATATTGGATCATATAAGGAGGCGAAATCTACTTTAAACCCTTCAATAATCCAATAGCTAAAGCCAAAACTTGTCTGACCAGGTGAGGTATTATAACCTGATCTGACACTAAGTCTCTGATGCAACTTATAATTGATCCCTAATTTTACATTCAAAGCATCTGCTAGGGGCTTGTCCAATTCTGTTAATAGTTCAACTTTTTCAGCCACATCATAGGCAAACCCAATACGGATATCTGAAACCAACCGTGTATTGGCCTCAATGCCAGGACCATCAATGTTTGACGTTGTAAAGCCGAATCGTAATCCATCTACTATGGAGCCAGAGAGGCCTATCTGATAACTCAGTGTAGACTTTTGCCCAAAGTCTTCTAGGTCAAGTACATCGAATCCAAAAGACCCCGATATGGAATAATTCTCATTGAGTCTATGTGCATACTTAATAGCCACAAATCTATCTTGAAAAAACTCAAATCCATAGGTTGATAACTCTAGCCCTAGAACCGCATTTTGACTTACAGGGAAGGCTGCCCCTGCAGAATAACTGCTTAGCTCTGAGAGATTAAATCTTCTGGCAGTACTAACCTGAAGCAAAGGAGATAGGGCTCCTGCTGTAGCTGAAAAGTTAGTAAATACTGCATTAGCACCAGAAGTTACCGTTGAGATACCAGCTAAGCCTGAGCTAAATCCTCCTGCATTAACTACTATGCCTTGCTGAGAAATACAAAATTTCACCGACAAACATGTCACCACAACTAAAAGTGTACGTCTCAAAATTGAGGGTTTAATTTATCTTTAATCGATTTTTCACTAAAAAGTCTTACTGCAATCAAATTTGGCAAATTTTAGAAGAAACCACGGCAAAGAAGGAAGAAGAAGTTCATTTATAGGCAAGGCGGTACTTACCACTTCCATTCTTATTGGGTTGATGATTTTCACTTTTCTTAAATTTAATGCCCCAGACAGACAATACTCTTCTAGCCAGAATGACAGTTCAGAAACTGATTTTATTCCAATCAAATTTTCTGGAAGGCAGTATTTACCTCAGGGTAAGTCTTCTGATGTTGTCCATCACTCTTATTATTCAATTGGCTATAACACAAAAAAGGAAATACCTGATTGGGTAGCTTACGAATTAACTGAAGCGTCTCTGAAAATTAAAAATGTCCAAAGAGCTAAGAGATTTTTAGTAGACAATGATGTCAAAGGTAAGTCAGCCAAACATGGAGACTATATAAACAGTGGATATACAAGAGGGCATATGGCTCCAGCTGGAGATATGGCTTTTAGTAAAAAAGCAATGCGTGAAAGCTTTTACATGTCTAATATGACTCCCCAACTTCGAAATTTCAATGGTGGAATTTGGCGTGAATTAGAAGAAAATGTTAGAGATTGGGCTTATGATAATGATGTGCTCTATGTGGTTTCAGGACCAATATTCTACGATGAGAAATATGAAAAAATTGGAGGGTCTACTAAAGTGGCTGTACCAGATGCCTTTTTTAAGGCGATTTTGGATTTAGAAGGAAAGTCAGAAAAAGGCATAGGATTTATAATACCTCATAAAACACATGTTGAGCACCTAAGAGAATTTGCCGTTTCTATAGATGAAATTGAAAAACAGTCCGGCTTGGACTTATTTCCTCACCTATTTGCAAGTGATGATAATGAGGCGGCTCTTGAGAGTCGATTTAATTTGAATTCTTGGCAAATAAGCAGGTCTCGGTTTGATCAAAGAGTAAAACATTGGAACAATCAAAAATAGGTATTATCAATAATTATAAAAGGTAGAATACATGAGTAAAGAAGCATTTTCGTCAAACATTACTGAAGGGTATTCCTTTGAAGGAGAATCCATCGTATTAGGCGCAGGCATATTTGAAGGAGAGCCAGTTACAGGTTGTCACGTCAAACTGCCATTAAAAACTATGAATAGGCATGGTCTGATAGCTGGGGCAACTGGAACTGGTAAAACTAAATCCTTGCAAGTTATCACAGAACAATTAGCTAATAACGGCGTATCTAGCCTGATTATGGATATTAAGGGTGACTTATCAGGAATAGCAGCTCCAAGTCCAGGTCATGCCAAAATAGATGACCGACATGAAAAAATAGGGTTACCATTTGAATCGGCAAAGAGCAGTGTAGAGTTTCTAACCTTATCTGGAGAACCAGGAGCAAGGTTAAGAGCCACAGTCTCTGAATTTGGCCCTATTTTATTATCCAAGATTCTAGAACTTAATGCGACTCAGTCTGGATTGATGTCTGTCATCTTCCAATACTGTGACAATAAAAATTTGCCTCTTCTTGATCTAAAGGATCTGAAGAAAACCCTGCAATATGTATCTAATGAGGGCAAAGAGGAAATAGAAGCTGATTATGGCTCTATATCATCTGCAAGCACTGGGACTATACTAAGAAAAATAGTAGAGCTGGAACAGCAGGGCGCAGATGTATTCTTTGGAGAAAGATCTTTTGAAGTAGATGACCTTATTAGGATTGATGAAAATGGGAAAGGGATGGTTAATATCTTAAGGCTCACTGACATCCAATCAAAGCCAAAGCTATTTTCAACTTTTATGCTTCAAATGTTGGCGGAGATATATGCAGAATTTCCAGAACAAGGAGATGCTGATAGACCCAAACTTTGCCTTTTTATAGATGAAGCACATCTTTTATTCGCTGAGGCTTCAGATGCTTTGCTGGATCAGGTAGAATCAGTCGTAAAACTTATAAGATCGAAAGGAGTTGGTATTTTCTTCATCACTCAAAATCCTAATGATATTCCTGATGCAATTCTGGGCCAATTGGGGATGAAAGTCCAACATGCATTAAGAGCATTTACTGCTAAGGATAGAAAAGCTATTAAAACAGCTGCCCAAAACTTCCCTGATTCTGACCACTATGATGTTGCAGAATTATTAACAGGTATGGGGATAGGAGAGGCCTTGGTTACAGTGTTAGGAGAGAATGGTATACCAACTCCTTTGGCACATTGTTACATGAGAGCTCCACAGTCTAGAATGGATGTGCTGACAAAAGCAGAGATAGATGAAATAATTGGCAACTCCTCATTAGTTAACAAATACAACGAAGAGGTAGACAGGGAGAGTGCATTTGAAATGCTGTCCGATAAAATCAATGCGTACAAGACAAACTTAGAAGCTGCTAAGGCAGACGAATTGGCTAAAAAAGAAGCTGCAGCCGCAGAGAAAGAAGCTGCCAAATTAGCTGAGAAAGAACAGAAAGCCCAAGCAAAACAAGCATCTGCACAAGGAAAGATTGCAAAACAAGTAGGTAGAGAAGTAGCGAATGTAGCGGTAAGAGGTCTATTGGGTGCTTTTGGTATAAAGACTAGAAAGAGAAAGTTCTTTTAGAATAGAAATCTAGGTTGGAAACCAAGCATAAGCTAGCGCACTACTGGCTTATGCTTTTTTTTAATTATTTCTAACTGGTTGTAGAGCTGGTTGAAAATCTGTAGGTCCTAATTGTGGATTAGGATTAACCTTGTACTCTTGTTCAAATTTGTGCCAAGGTGTTTTCATATAATGGTCACCATAGAAATATGCCATGATCATCTTGAATGTGGACGGTCCTTGAAAACCAGGTATTGGTTGTATGACTTCTAGATTTTCATCAATAAATACAGTAGTAGGGTAGCTCATTCTACCATTCATGATTTCTTCTGCTAACTCATGGTAGCCTTTCTTCCCAAATGAAGAAACATAAGAATACAGTTTATTATTGAATATGATCTCTTGTTTGGTCTCTGCATCAAATCGAACGGCATAAAAGTTCTCATTGATGACTCTAGCTATATTATCTCGTTGGTAGGTTCTAGAATCCATTTTCTTGCACCAAGTACACCAAGTCGTGTATACATCAACGATAATTTTTCTCTTCTCTGTCTTATTTAGCTCTAGTGCTTCTTCCCAAGTCAACCAATTGACTTCCTCTTGGGCAGAAATGACATTCTGAAATGCGAAGACGATTAATAGTACTGAAAGAAATCTAGACATGTAAATTTTTCAAATGTATTTCAAAGTAACATGAATGTAACCACAATATCTATCGAATGGCCCTTACCTAATAGTTAATTAAATGAACATTAACAGTTAGTCAAATGGCCGTAAATAGTCGATTGTATCGTCTGCGACTTTTTTGCTTTTATACAGCTCACCAAGTATCTTGGCAGACCTAACACCTTTATCCAATTGGACCTTAGATCGTATTATTCTGGCCTCATCCCATAGGTTATTATCTATAAATAACTTATGAGTTTTAGCACCTCCTTCTACTAAAATGCGACAGATACCTTTACCCAGTAAGTCAGAAAGCATGCCATTTGGATTATCATATTTATAGACATATGGTTTATTCTCATTCTTGAATAAATATGAATTAGCCAGAGCACTAGGGTCATTTGTAAGTATGATTGGTTTTGGATTAGTACCATTTATATGCCTTACATCAAGTCTTGGATTATCTATTCTGACTGTATTATGCCCTACAAGTATACCATCTACCTTACTTCTCCAATAATGCGTCAAAGTATCAGTATAAGGATTGCTTAACTTAGTTTGCTCACCTTTAGTTGTTATATATCCTTCGGAAGATTGGGCCCATTTAAGGATGATATAAGGTCTACCATTTAGATTTGTGAAGAACGGCGCAATTAAGGCTTGACCCTCTTCACTCTTAATACCTGACATCACTTCAATCCCATGTTTCTCTAGTAATGGTATTGATTTGCCATCAATCTTACTGTTAGGATCTGTAGTAGCTATTACGACCCTTTTAATGCCTTCTTTTATGATTCTATCTGTGCAAGGAGGTGTTTTACCGTGTATACAACATGGCTCAAGTGAAACATAAATAGTTGAATCCTTTATAAGATGTTTGTCCTGTTTAGATACATTATTAAAAGCATTGACTTCAGCATGAGGTCCTCCATATTCCTTATGGTAACCTTCTCCAATAATCTGATTATTAAAAACGATAACAGCACCTACATTTGGGTTCTTTTTTACCTTACCACCTCCAAGTTTACCAAGCGCAAGGCATCTGGCTATATATGCCTCATGTCTATTTTTCATGCTTAATTAGTGCTTACTGGTGTAATCTTTTTGAGTTGGGCCATTACATAATCAACTTCATCTTTAGTATTGAAGTGTGAAAGAGAAAATCTGACAGTCTTCCTTGATGGATCATGTCCAATAGCTTTAAGCACATGAGAATCATTCTCTACTCCAGAACTACAAGCGCTACCAGAAGATGCTGCTATTCCAGCAATATCAAGATTCATCATCAACATTTCTGAACGGTCAGTTGCTGGAAAGGAAACACTTAATACATGATAAAGGCCAGCATCAGTGCCATTAAATCTAATATCATGCAACTCATTCGACAGCCTTTCAATAAAATAATTCTTAACAGTCAAGGTCTTAGATTTTCTCACTGTCATTTGCTCTATTGCTCTTCCAAATGCGACGGCCATGCCGGTTATACCATATATGTTTTCAGTACCACTGCGCATACCACGTTCCTGATCACCACCAAACATTAAGGGTTGGATTTGATTGTCACTTTGGACATAAAGAAATCCGGTACCCTTTGGTCCAAAAAATTTGTGTGAAGCCCCACAGAGGAATGAAATTGGCGTTTGACTCAAGTCTATGGGTATTTTACCAATGGTTTGAGCGGTGTCTGTGTGAAATAAGGCATTCGCATCCTTACAAATTTGTGATATTCTAATAATATCTGCGATTGTTCCTATTTCGTTATTACCATGCATTATTGATACTAAGGTCTTAATATCACTTTCATCTAATAATCTCCTAAGATCATCCAAGTCAATTTGTCCAAGGTTATCTACAGGTAAGATAACTACTTCGGCCATGTTATTCTTATTGATATGATCTATCGTATGAAGAATACAATGATGTTCTATCGCGGAGGTTATTATGCGATTGACTCCAAGTGAATTGATGGCCCCAAGCAGAACAGTATTATTTGCTTCAGTGGCTCCTGAAGTAAAGAAAATTTCTCCGGTTGAGGCCTTGAGGCCTTGAGCAATTGTCTTACGTGCATCTTCAACTAATATTCTTGAACGTCGCCCTCGAAGGTGGATAGAAGATGGGTTACCATAATCTTCCTTTATAACTTTTATCATTGCCTCCTGTACTTCCTGTAAAAGGGGAGTAGTGGAAGCATTATCAAAATAGACTTGCATTATATCAGTTCTGTATCAAACCAATCCTTTATAATATCACCCTCAAGAATACCTGTTTTCTTGTGTTCGAATTCATTTGAAATACCATTGTATACATAATCTTCGGCCCATTGAATATGGTTCTCAGCCAGTTGTTTTATCGCATCACTCATAAACAATACTTCTTCATCTGTCATTACTGGATGAATTGATAGCCTAATCCAACCTGGTTTTAAAGAACAATCTCCCTGATTGATATTATCTGTTATTGACTTGGATGTTTCCTTTGTCACATGTAATAAGTAATGACCATAGGTTCCGGCACAAGAACAACCTCCTCTTGATTGGATTCCAAACCTATCATTCAGCAGTTTCACAGCTAGATTATAGTGCAAATCATCGATATAAAAAGAAATAACCGATAATCTATCCTGTACATTATCAGCCAGAATATGCAGATTAGGAATTTCAATTAGTCTAGGCCATGCTAGATTCAATAATTGATGTTCTCTATTTCTAATTTTTTCAATGCCCATTTGTTCTTTGAGCTGAATACTGAGTGCTACTCTAATTGTTTGCAAAAATGCTGGTGTCCCTCCATCTTCTCTTGCCTCTATTCCATCATGATACTTATGCTCACCCCATGGATTTGTCCAATCAACTGTTCCTCCTCCAGGATTATCTGGAATTTCATTGGTATACAATTTTCTATTAAAGATTAATATTCCCGTGCTTCCAGGTCCTCCTAAGAACTTATGCGGAGAAAAATATATGGCATCCAAATGGGCATTTGGTCTGTCTGCTGGATGCATATCTATATCTATATATGGGGCTGAACAAGCAAAATCTACAAAACACAAACCGCCATGCTTATGCATTGTCTCAGCAATATCATAATAAGGTGTAAAGATGCCTGTGACATTGCTACATGAAGTGACTGCAGCTATTTTAAGCTGTCTGTCTTTATGTTCTTCCAATACTTTCTCTAATTGACCACAATCAAAAAGGCCTTCTTCGCAAGGGTCTAATACAATAACATCAGCAATAGTTTCTATCCAAGAGGTTTGATTAGAATGATGCTCCATATGTGAGCATATGACTAGTGGTCTTTCGTTTAACGGAATCTTATCATGGAATACTTCATGTATACGAAGCCCTAGAATGCGTTGAAATTTATTGACAACCCTAGTCATACCAGAACCAGATGAGATTAAAACATCACTTTCTTTAGCATTGACATGTGCTTTTATTATGTCCTTCGCTTTGTTGTATGCCAAGGTCATTGAAGAGCCTGTCGTTGTCGTATTTGTATGCGTATTAGCTACCATTGGGGCAATGTCATCCATAAGTCTCTTCTCTATAGGAGCATACATTCTACCACTAGCTATCCAGTCGGCATATATTAGTTTCTTTAGTCCAAAAGGCGTCTTGATTTCAGCATCTTGTCCAATTATCTGGTTTCTGAACTTTGCAAAATAATCTTCTAAAGAAACTGATTGTTTTGTTGATGTAGATTTTGACATTTTCATGTTTTGGGTTTTCTAAAATCTATAATACCAATAACATCTGAAATAAGGGAATTTGCTCTTTCTTCAGAGAAGGATTCAGCTATTATTCTAATCACAGGTTCCGTATTAGAACTCCTGACATGTACCCATCCTTCTTCAAAGTCTATCTTCAAGCCATCTATATTATTTCTTCTTTCCTCAAGGTAGGCATTATTTAGTCTGTCTAGTATAATACCCACTTGGGAATCATCTTCCAATTTTAGTTTTTCTTTCACAATATGATAATTAGGATAAGACGCCTTCATAGTTGAGAGACTTAACTCTTTCTCAGCCAAATGATTAAGTATCATAGCAATTCCAACTAGCGCATCTCTTCCATAGTGAAGATCAGGATATATAACACCCCCATTACCTTCTCCTCCAATAACTGCTGAAACTTCCTTCATCTTATTCACCACATGTACTTCTCCTACTGCAGAGGGATAATAATTGCCTCCGTTTTTATTAGTAATATCAGCCAGTGCTCTAGTTGATGATAAATTGGAAACGGTATTGCCTTTTTTATGGCTAAGCACAAAGTCTGAAACCGCTACAATTGTATATTCTTCACTGAACATACTTCCATCCTCACACACCAATACGAGTCTATCTACATCTGGGTCAACTGCAATCCCGAGACTGGCTTTCTCACTAACCACAGCCTCTGATAATTGTATGAGATTCTTCGGAATTGGCTCAGGGTCGTGGGCAAATTCTCCAGTAACTTCACCATTCAACAGGACATACTCTACACCTAATCTATCCAATAAGGGTGGTATGGATATAGCTCCTGTAGAATTGACGCAGTCGACCACCACCTTATACTTTTTCTGTGCGATAATTTTGTGATCTATTATATCTAAGGCTAATATTTTATCTATATGATAATCAACATATTTATCATTTGAGGTTAATGTGCCAATCTCATCTATAGAGCTAAAAGACATTTGCTTTTGGTCAGCTAATCTAAGGATATCACGACCTGCATTTTGAGATATGAACTCACCTTTATGATTCAGTAATTTTAAAGCATTCCACTCTCTTGGGTTATGGCTTGCTGAGAAAATTATTCCACCACCAGCATTCTCAGCTGGAACAGCCATTTCCACTGTAGGTGTTGTTGATAATCCAAGATTTACAACATCTATGCCCTGGCACAATAGAGTATTAATGGCCAGATTGGATACGATCTCACCTGAAATTCTGCCGTCTCTTCCAACAACTACTTTTTTAGATTGTCCAGAAGAAATAAGCCAAGCCCCATAAGCTGCGGTCATTTCTACTATATCAATTGGTGTCAGATTATTTCCTGGCAGGCCACCTATTGTCCCTCGCATTCCAGATATGGATTTCTTTATCGCCACTTTAAAATATTATTTGACCACAAAACTATCAAATTTGAGAGGTTATAATACCTCATTCTGTAACGATTAATAGCTACATTGTGCCATATGGAAGCACTGGTGACATTAGACGAACAACTATTCATCTTTATCAATCAGAATCTCTCCAATACCCTTTTTGATACCCTGTTATTGCCTTTGAGACATAAACTCTGTTCTATACCCTTATATCTGTTTATTGCATCATTCATTATCATACATTTTCGAAAAAAGGCTTGGGTTGTTTTTTTAGGTATTGGACTATTAATAGGCATGACTGACTTTGTATCCAGTAAGCTCATAAAGAGCACAGTCCAAAGAGATAGACCATGTCACCAAGTAGAGCTCACGCCGAATAAGAGAATTCCTTGCTCTTACGGTTACAGCTTCACCTCTTCACATGCCACCAATCATATGGGGCAGGCGGTATTTTATTTTCTGATATTTCCATTTTTTAGATGGCGTCTATTATTCTTTGTGTGGGCTGGCTTGATCAGCTTTGCCCAAGTCTATGTTGGTGTTCATTATCCTGCAGATATTCTTGCAGGCATGTTGGTTGGAGGATTAATTGGGTGGCTGACTTACAGAGCTTATCATTTGATTTCTATAAGTTTGCCTTGACAAAATAGCAAATTAGTATAGTGGAATTATTAGACGGAAAAGCATTGTCCATTACCCTCAAGGAGGAGATTAAAATTGACGTGGACAAATTAAAGGAGCAAGGATTAAGAGCACCGCATCTCTCAGCGGTTCTGGTAGGTAATAATCCTGCCAGCGAGGCATATATGAGAAATAAAGTCCGATCGTGTGAAAAGGTTGGATTTTCATCTGACCTTATCAGAAGATCTTCAGATGTTAGCCAAGCTGAATTGCTTGAAATCGTTGATCAACTAAATAAAGATGAGAAAGTAGATGGATTCATTGTACAATTGCCATTACCTGATCATATTGATGATGAAGATATACTTCTAGCCATAGATCCATCTAAAGATGTAGATGGTTTCCACCCATATAATTTTGGATGCATGGCACAGGGGCTAGATAGTTTTTTGCCTGCCACACCTTTCGGTATTTTAATTATGATGGAACGATATGGTGTAGAAACAAGTGGTAAAAATGTGGTAGTGATTGGTCGCTCTAATATAGTAGGCACCCCAATGAGCATTCTACTAAGCAGAAAGAGTAAAATGGGTAACGCAACAGTAACTCTTGCGCATTCCAGAACTAAGAATTTGAAACAATTATGCCTAGACTCGGATATAATTATCTCTGCACTAGGTAAGCCTTTCTTTGTTACCACAGATATGATAAAAGAAGGTGCAGTCATTATAGATGTAGGTATTAATAGGATAGAGGACCTGACAAGAAAGAGCGGTAGTCGGTTAGTTGGAGATGTAGACTTTAAAAAAGTTGCACCAAAATGTAGTTTTATTACACCGGTTCCTGGTGGTGTAGGCCCGATGACTGTTGCAGCTTTGATGATGAATACACTTAAAGCCTACAATAAAAAAATGGCGACATCATCATGAAAGGCTATGCTCCAAAACTTATAATCAAGATTACTGAAGACCTTAAAGAGGCAGCATACGGATGGCTGAATTTTGCTGAAGTGGATGCCATTTTGGAAACTGAAGAAGGATTAACGATATACAAAGAAGGTGGCGAATTGGAGCCTGTTATCAATGTTTTGAAAGAATGCATGGCCATTCCTGCTTCAGATATGACCATTGAATATGAAAAAAATGTCAATTGGAATAGTGCATGGGAGGCCAATTTCAATCCTCTTTTGATAGGAGATATTTATGTAAGGGCAGCTTTCCACGATCCACATCCAAAAGCAAAAATCGACTTACTGATATCACCAAAGATGGCATTTGGCACTGGCCATCACGAAACTACACACTTGATGCTAGACCATATGCAATCAATATCATTCAAAGAAAGAAAGGTATTGGATTATGGCTGTGGTACGGGCATACTAAGTGTATTAGCAAAAATGAAAGGCAGTAGAGAATTGACTTGTATAGACATACAAAAAGAAGCTATAGAAAACACTAATGAACATTTTGAAATAAATGGCTACAATCCAGGTGATAATCAGATTCTTCTAGGTGACCTAGACAAGTTAGGTTCTTCTAAATTTGACATCATTCTCGCAAATATCAATAGGCATGTATTACTCAATCAATTTCAGAATTTGCATCAGCTCTTGTTACCTGACGGAATGCTTATTATATCTGGAATACTAAAATCTGACAGAGAAACTATTCTTGAAAGCTATACTGCAGACCATTTTGAGCTCTTTACTGAAAGCAGTAAGGGAGAATGGACAAGAATGACCTTCACTAGAAAGTAGCACTATTAATTCTATAAAGTTTTAGTTTATCCCATAATTGAGCCATTGGTAGCCCCAAAATATTAGTGTAAGATCCCTTTATCCATTCAATTCTTGTATTGCCAATCCAGTCTTGTATTCCATAAGAACCAGCCTTATCCATAGGACTTTGGAGCTTAATGTATCTTTCAGCTTCTTGATGAGTTATTTCACCAAACTTTACTTCACTTTTTACAGTAAAGCTAGAGATGTTATCTACTGTATAGAGACAGATACCTGTATATACCAAATGTACTTGATTAGATAGCCTCAGTAGTGTTTCCAGTGCTTCTTGCTTGTCTTTGGGTTTTCCATATACCTTATTATCAAGTACGACTATAGTGTCAGCCGTAATGATTAATTCATAATCTCCAATAGAATCTCTATGAGCAATTGCTTTTTGTTTTGATACGTATTCAGCTATTTGCTCAAATGGAAGAGTATTGGGAAAGGACTCATCAATCTCTATGACTCGCTTTGTGAAAGAAAATCCAGCCTGAGTCAATAAATCAAATCTTCTAGGAGAACCAGAACCTAATATCAAATCAAAAGTCTTCATAAAATTCAACGTACAAGAATGAGTAATACGATACCAAATAACATAAGTACTTTGCAATATTGGCTGATTAGTCTAGCCCTAAGTCTTAGTCCAGGTAGGCATATCATATATCCAATTACAATCGATGGCAATAGTGTAGCAAGTATCAGATATGCTGCAACTATTATATTTTGTTCCTGAATGTATGTATATGTCATAAATGATAAGGACGAAATCAATACAACTACAAATGCTAACGCTATATACTTGGACGACTGCACGCCATATCTGATAGGCAGGGTATTATATCCATTAGCGTGGTCTCCATTTATATCCTCTACATCCTTGACTATCTCTCGAACCATACTTACCAAAAAAGCAAATATGCAAAAGAGCCATACAGCTTCTCTAATATGTTTCTCCTTTTCGATAGGCAGCTCATTAAGTAAGTTATCTTCTGCAAATAACAGAATCCAAAGCACGCCACTTGAAAATAGTGACACTGTTACATTTCCAAACAACACAGTTTTTTTCAAATGTGTAGAGTAAACAAACAGTCCAGCAACTGCTAATAAATAAATGATTGCCAAAAGCGGATTGTCCATTTGTGATGCAAACCAGACAGAAATAATAAAGCCAATCAAAATAATACCGAGATAATACTTCAGATTAGTATATCTATTAGGTAATCTGTTTCTTTTTTTGTTTTTAATATCAGAATGAAAGTCCACATAATCATTAATGATATACCCAGAAGCGGCAATACAAATAGTTACAAGTGAGAAAAGATAAATCTTAGGAGGACTTAATACCCATTTACTACTGAAATTTGCAATATCAATAGAATGAAAAAAGAGGAAGTAGATCAAAATTTGGGTACATCCTATAATCAGAAGATTAGCTGGTCGTATTGACAGCAGAAATGCCATAAATCAATACTATTGATTATCTCGCCACTCGTATACCCATTTGGCTTGAATCATCTCCAAGTGACCTTCATTGCAGTCTTCTCGTTTCCCTTCAAAATTAGGAAGCGATAATACCCAGTCTAATAAATCAGTAAATCTGATTCTATAGATTTTTCCTTCATTGAATTCATCTCCGAACTTATCATACAAGCCGATAGCTATATCCTCATGGTCGGGCCAGTTGATTGGAAGGTTGGTTAGATTGTCAAAACTCATAAATCTATATTGAAACTGGTTAAATTAATTTTAATGCTCGTGTCCAATAATTTGAGACTGGTCTGGAATTATAACCTCTAAAACAGCGTCTTTATCCTCAATAATACACTGACAAGCTAATCTGGACTCAACTGTCGGATTTATTGCTCTATCGATGAAGTCCTCTTCTCTGTCACTAATTTCAGGTAAGTTATCCATTCCTACTTCTACATATACATGACAGGTAGAACAGGCACAAACACAGCCACAATTGTGATTTAAGTGAATATCATGGTCTTCAGTGACGTCTTGGATAGTTAGGCCACTATCTATGTTCTCCACGACCTTAGTCTCTATATTCTTATCTTCAAATCTAAATGTGATACGAGCCATATATTTTGTAAAAAATTGATAATGTCAGATAACATATAGAACCTTTAAATAGTTCATAAACTGTGTATCTGTAATACGTTTGATTATTTATCCGATAATGACTTACTTTACCATAAGACAATTATCAAATTAGCGTTTTTAGCATGGCCGAAGATATAATAAAGCATGACAAGAAGTATAAGTTTAAGGCATTAAATGTCTATGCTTCAACGGAATGGCTGGCTAACAATCAGAAGAAATACAGACAAGTATTCAATGCCGAGAATAGCTCTTATATATATGCAGAATTAGCATTTTATAATAAGCAATTTGACAATACTAACTGGAATGTCTCTATCCAGTTGAAGTGCTTTGAACTTGGGAAAAAGAAGAAAATTTGCAACCTAAATTTCAATAAGAAGGTCTCTAAAGCGGACTCTCTTGTCTATGTAAGAGAAGGTTGGGGTAACAAAAAGCAAGGCTCATTTTGGAAAAAAGGTACATATTATTGGGAAGCTTGGATTGATGATGAAAAAGTAGCGACTAAATATTTTTATATAGAAAACTATGGAAGTAACATCTCAAATTTTTGGATAGAGAAATTGGAGTTATTATCCATGCGCTTATATGAAGGATCCTTTGAAGATGTCCATGAAACTCAGCGCAAATTCTTAAAAGTATTTTCTTCTGATACAACAAGATATATATACTCAGAATTAAGCTTTAAAAAGCGACAAGCAGATTTAGCATTCAGTATAGAGGTGTTTATTAAGTTTTACAACCAGGCTCGTGAGTTAAAAGGTCAGGTCTCAAAGTTGGTTAAAGTAAGAGAAAAAGATGATGTTATTCAGACTTCATTAGGATGGGGTAGTAATTCTAAAGGATCTTGGAGAAATGGGCACTATACTGCAGAGTTGGTAATTCTAGATAAGTTAGTTGGCATTATTCCATTTGAAATTGCTTATGATACCGTAGAAGGAGATTCACCACTGAAGCTTTTTCTTGGAGACAAACAAGTGCTATTCCAGCCTGATATAGAACTCAATCAAAGTTTTGATGAAACTATAGAAAGATTCAATAGCCTTATAGGCCTTAAAACCATAAAGAAGCAAATTAAAGATCACTCCAACTATATAAAATATCTACAGCTTAGAAAAGAAAGGGGGCTCAAGGAAGATGATGATATAAACATACATTCCGTTTTTACAGGCAACCCCGGTACAGGAAAGACTACTGTAGCTAAAATGATGGGTGCTATTTACAAGAAAATGGGACTATTGTCTAAAGGTCATGTACATGAAGTAGACAGGAGTGATTTAGTAGGCGAGTATATTGGACAAACAGCACCAAAAGTTAAGACTGCTATAACAAAGGCAAGGGGAGGAGTTCTATTTATAGATGAAGCCTATGCCCTTGCGAGGACTAATGACGACAGTAAAGACTTTGGTCGAGAAGCTATTGAAATATTAGTCAAAGAAATGTCAAATGGTGAAGGAGATTTAGCGATAATAGTCGCCGGATATCCAAAAGAAATGACTCACTTTATTAATTCCAACCCTGGTCTTAAATCAAGATTTAAACACTTTTTTGAATTTCCAGATTATCTACCTCAAGAATTAATTGAAATAGCCAATTATGCCGCATTAGATCTTGGAGTATATTTCTCAAAATTCGCAAAAGAAAAAATCAATGACATTATTATCAACGCCTACAGGGATAGAGATGTCAATTTTGGGAATGCCAGATTTGTCTACGATTTAGTAGAGAAAGCAAAGATCAACTTGGGTTTAAGAATTATGCTTGCTGATGATCCAAAAGAGCTAACAGACAAAGAGTTCAATCTAATCAAGCAAGAAGATGTATTAAATATTCAGCTAGAAAATCAGAAACTCAAACCAGAAATTCCGGTAGACAAAGAGTTACTAAAAATGTCATTGGCCGAACTGGATGAGTTGATTGGGATGGAGAATATAAAGAAGGAGATTAGAGAATTGGTAGAAGTAGTCAATTATCACAAACAGTCAGGAAGAGATGTTCTGAATAATTTTTATTTACACACTGTATTTGTAGGAAATCCAGGAACAGGTAAAACGACTGTTGCAAGGATATTGACAAAAATATATAAGGCATTAGGTCTATTAGAAAGAGGGCACATCATAGAGACAGATAGACAAGGGTTAGTTGCAGGATATATAGGTCAGACGGCTATAAAAACCAATGAGAGAATCAATGAAGCTTATGGCGGCGTTCTATTTATAGATGAAGCTTATGCCTTAAGTAATTTTGGAGGCCTGCAAGGTGATTATGGTAATGAAGCTATTCAGACCATTCTCAAGAGGATGGAAGATAACAGAGGTGAATTCTTTGTATTTGCAGCAGGCTATCCAGACAATATGGATGTATTCTTAAAAGCCAATCCAGGTCTAAGGTCCAGATTTGATAAAGTACTGAAATTCGAAGATTATAGTCCAGAGGAACTATTAGCTATTGCTATGTCTATGATTCAGCAAAGTGGATATAGAGTGCAGAATCCTGCTAAGGAATTATTGTTTGATCAACTCATGGATATGTACAATACTAGAAATAAGTATTTTGGCAATGCAAGAGAAGTCAGAAAAATGGTATTGGATGTCATCAAAAATCAAAATTTGAGATGTGCACAAAATGACGTTCAAAGTTCAGACAATACCATTATCATAGATGATATCAAACAAGTAATTGCTCACAGCGATAGTGATTTATTTACCAAGGAAAGTATTGGCTTTAAAAAGTAATCTAAAATCTAAACTTTATTCCACCCCAAATTTGCTGTCTCAAAACAGGTTGATCAGCCCATAAAGCATATTCCACTCCAATTACATTAGTACCTTTAACAAAGATATCAAACTGTTCTGATATCATATATCTTACCTTAAAAGACAAATCCCAATATGGCCCCAAATCTTGAGTGTCATCAAGATCTCTGAACTGCCTTACACTAGCAAAATTAAGGTTTTGCGTCAGTTCTAATTTGTCTCTGAACAAAAACTGTTTTCCAGTGAACCCAAGTTCGAAGACCGGTCTGTAATATAGTTCTAAGCTATCGGTTAGAAACAAACTATACCTGGAATGAATACCCAATTCTACTTCCTTACTCGGTGTAAAAATGACTTCTGGCACAAATGAAAACTCATCTCTAGAAATAAAATCTATGCTAGGATCAATTTGTGGTGAGTTAAAATTGGCTTCGTTACGGTATTGTGTATAAGCCAACCCTAATTTGAACGTGACATCTTTCAAAGTATAGCACGGCTGCAAGTTGTACGATCTCGTATTTGAAAGAGAATAATCCAAAGATATAAACTCATTAAAATTAAAATAGGGATTAAATGCCAAGAGATTGCTTACCGAATTTCTTGAATATGCTGACGAAGTGAAAATCCTAACATCAATATCAGAATAAACCGAAAGTAGATTTATATCTATTAATGGAAACCAAAAATTCATGGAGCCATTTCGAATGTACTGTACTCCAACTTTTGCTTGATAATTTAATGACTTTATTCTTAGATTAGGTTCTAATACAAATTCTGATGCAACCTTTTCATCTATGGACTCACTATCTTCTTGACCAAGTGTACGATTAAATGTTATAGGCAACTCTGCGGAAAATTTGTCTGAAAATGATTTTAATACATTTAAATCAGTTCTCAGTACTTGATCAGATATCGCATTTCCTAGCTGGCGCCATTCATAGCCACCACCTAGCCTGGCAGAAAATTGGTTGTCTTCAAATGTATTGTATTGAATATCCAAATTAGAACCATAACCAAAATACGGAATCTCACGAAACTGATTATCTGATCCTAATATACTTACGTCTTCCCAAATGGTTCTTTCAGCAAATCCTCTCAGTCTAACTTTTGTTTGCTTACTTAAATGGTAACCCAAATATGCATCCGCATTAAGATCAGAGAACATTCTTTTGGATAACTCTAAGCTATCATTTGATGACAGGTAGTCTAACTTTATCCCTGCATCTAACCAGTCTTCAATGAAGTAATGATAAGCTGCTCCAGCATTGATTGTTTGATGTGTACCATATCCGGCATACAGATATCCGTTATGTAGATCTTCCTGAGCAATTTCTTCACCCTTATAACCAAGTGGTCTAATCTCTGGATTTGGCCTTTCAAAATCAATCACCTTATCAGTACTAACATTGTAGTTGTAATTTATTGCGGTATTTGATCTCTTCTTATGCGTAAAGGACAATTTTTTCTTTTGTGCTTCAAGGATTGTGGCCTCAAATCGCTTTACTACTTCTACATTCTCACTAGGAATGTCTGTTGTATCAGACTGAGCCATAACAACAACACACCAAAAGCTACTGAAAGTGAGTAGCAAATAATTAATAGCTATTTTCTTATTCATTTTCTAAAGAGTCTACTTCAATAAATTCTAACTCACCATTAGGTTTGATGCGGGATTCTTCCTCTATAATTTTGTTGAGGCTTTCTAATTTTTTCATTGCTTCGCTGTTGACCAGTGTGTCATCTTTAAAATTTTCAATCACCGATTCGTAAGCGGCTGAAGCATTAAGGAAATCTTTTTTGATAGTATATATGTCGCCGATGAGAATTAGGCTTTTTGCCACCCAAAATGGATAGTTAGTTGCATTTTTGGTTGTCTCAAATGCTTGTACTTCTGCGCTTTCATATTGTAGTCTATCGTAAAGAATTTTTGATAAGTGATAACTAGCTTCAGCAGCTTCATTGTTGTCTAAATAACTTCCAACCATTGTGTAAGCTGCCACAGCATCATCTAGTTTACTTTGTGATTGGAAAGTTTTTCCCAGATAAAACTGCGCTACACCTTTACTATGATCAGAGGCATCAGAGTGATCGGCAACAGAAGCTCCATACTTTTCTATCCCTACAACGTTAGAAATCTTAAAGGCACTATATAATGCCGCTTCATGTAATTCTAATGAACGACTACCTTCTAGATCGATTAGTTCGTTATAATATTTATATGCCTTATTAAAGTCATGTGAATGATTATAACTTATAAGCGCTGATTTTTTAAGAGACGACTTGTAATGTTCAGATCCAAAATCCTGGAGAACCTCTTCATAGTGAACCAAGGCTTGATCATATAATTTTAATAAGGCATGAGATTCAGCCAGATAATATGCAGCATCGTCTTTATAAAATCCATCTCCATATTTTCGGCGATAGCCTTGAAGTAGGGTGATTGCTTGCTCATACTCCGCATTCTTATATGCAGCAAAAGCTACATCGTAAGTGATAGAATCCTTTTCTATATCCTTATATTCATAGCCAACCTCTGATTCTAGAAATCTAAAATAAGCATCTGAATCATTAAGATTCTCTAGATATATCTCTTCCATTGCTAATAGTGCCGCACGTTGGTCCTCATTATTTTCACTGGTTTTAAGTCCTTTCTCATATGACATCAGCGCTTTCTCCATATCTCCTTGATTGTAACTTATCAGACCCATTCGCATATGTGACTTAGGTGAGAATTCTGATTTGGGATATAATTCAGTTAGGGAATCATATATCCGATAAGCTTCGTTATTATTACCTAATTGAACCAATGTCTCACCGATTTCAAACAAGGCATCATCACGATATGGGGTATCAAGATCTTCTTTAATAAGGGTCTCAAGTGTATTGAGTTTCTCATATGGTTTGTTATGGACACCATAGATTAAAGATTTTTGCAAGGTAATATAGTCAGCATCGGATGCATCGTTTGCTATCGCCTTATCATAGTATGACAAGGCCGCATCATAATTATTGTCCATCAATTCTATGTCCGCTAATCTTGTCAAAACATCATTGAATAGATGTTTTTCAATTTGTGGCTGGTAAGCGTCAAGAGCTGATTTGAGATTGGTCTTTGCTGAACTATAGTTTGCTTTATCTATAGATTGATATGATAGAAGGTAATGACTTTCAAAACGGTAGGTTCTATCATTAGAAGCTAAGTAATTTTCTAAATGTCCACGACTTTTGTCGGTGGATCCACTCATATCTAAAATATATCCTGTCCAAAACTGAGATTGGTTTTTCGTTTGAGTACTTCCTGGCGTCTCGGAAGCTGCTCTAAAATAACTAAGTGCCTCGCTGTGCTGATCATTCTCTATGAGTTGTACACCATACTCGTAACTCAATTCTTGATAAGTTCTAAGAATTTCTGTGGATTTGGCTGGGAGCTTTTCGATTGTTGTTAAGGCGATTTTATGGTCTGATGACCTTACCAGCAATTGTGCTAATAAGTTCTGCGCATCTTTATAGTAAGAGTTATTTTCAGTAACTTCAACCAAACCATTAATAGCTGTTCTCTCCTCACCGAGATCAGCAGAAAGTTTGTAGTATAAGAAGATAGCCTCTGATTTGACATCTTCATAGTAGTCTAATTTCGATGCGTGCTTAAAGGCTGATCTTGCATCTATTTTGTCATCTACTTTTAAGGCTATGGCTCCGAGAAGATAATTGGCCATTTGACCTGTGGCGGTTTCTTGATGTGCCAGTTCTTTTAGATTTTCACTCGCATTAGCCATTTGACCAGCTCTGTATTGCAACAGGCCGATTTGATAAAATTCGTTCTCAGAAAGTTTTGGAGTGGCGTCAGCAAATGCTTGAAGATGTACCAATGCTTTATGGTCATTCTCCTTTGCTAAGTAGGATAGGCCAAGCATCTTATGGATTTGCCCTTTATTCTTTAGATTTTTTGAACTAAGTCGCTGCTCACCATATGCTATGACTTTGTCGTATTCTTTGTCTTTAAAATATATCTGAGACAGATAGAATGGTATAAGATTACCATACCTAGGATGATTGTCTACTTTCTCAAAATTCTTTACTGCATCCTCTACATTATTGAGGTAATACTGGTTGATACCTAAATAATATTGTGCATCCTGAGTGTATGCATTTGGTGATACAACGACTTTATCTAAGTATGTCTCTGAAGTTTCAAAATCCTTGTCAAGCAAGTGAATGTATCCTAAATTAAAATTCACCTTATGATTGAAGTTGTCAGAAAGGTAGGTATGGTGAATTTGATTATAAAATCTCTTTGCATTATCAAAATCCTTCCTATCGAAATACTTATTACCTATCTCTAAGAGAATTCCATTTCTCTCATTATTATCTTCTGCCCTTGCCACAGATTCTAATAATAGATCAATTGCCCTCGTCTCATCTAAATGATAAGAACTTTTTCCTTCTAATACTATAGTGTTATCTACCTCTTCTATATTGTAAATAGCAGATAAAGCCACTCCTGGCAGGTTTTGTTCTAAATTATCTTCAATTGTTGGATAGAAGTGGTCATTTTTTATGAGATGTATACTTTGTTGTGCTTGGCTAGGTAGGCAAATGGCAGCAACAAGTGCAGTGACAACGGTTTTTGTGAACATATACTTGCATTATTGATATAAAAAGGGTTCTCAGATAGAGCTCGACTCTACTGAAACGCAATTATATTAATAAAATTACATATATGTATAACTATTGGCAATCAATTACATATGAAATATTTTGCCATATTGAACAGAAATGGTGAATTTTTAACCCTCGTTAACTAGAGGCGCCACAAAAGAAGCAATATTTAGCTGATTTTAAATTCCATAATAGTCTGTTCTATAATATCGCAGCACTTCATTAATTGATCTTCAGTTATGACAAGAGGTGGAGCGAACCTGATGATGTTGCCATGTGTGGGCTTAGCCAGGAGTCCGTTGTCTTTTAACGACACACAAATATTCCAAGCTGTTTTGCTGGTTTCATCATCATTAATCACAATGGCATTCAATAAGCCTTTGCCTCGAACAAGTGTTACCAAATCAGACTTATCAGCCAACTGTTGCATTCTCAGTCTAAATAATTTGCCAAGCTCTTCGGCATTTTCCGCAAGCTTTTCGTCTCTGATTACATCTAGCGCTGCTATTGCAACGGCACAGGCTAATGGATTCCCACCAAAAGTAGAACCATGCTCACCTGGTTTGATGGTCAACATGATATCATCATTTGCCAAAACAGCTGATACAGGAAATACCCCACCTGAAAGCGCTTTTCCCAAAACAAGTATATCTGGTTTTACTTCTGGCTTATGCTGACATGAAACCTCACAAGTACAATTACCGCAGGTAGCCAATAACTTCCCAGTTCTAGCGATCCCAGTCTGAACTTCATCAGCAATGAATAGGGCATTATATTTTTCGCATAGTGCCTTTGCCCCTGATAGATATCCTTCTGCTGGCACGTATACCCCAGCTTCTCCTTGGATAGGCTCTACCATAAACCCTGCAGTGTATGGATCTTTGAGTGCTGACTCAAGTGCATCTAGGTCATCATAAGGGACCACTTCAATACCAGGCATATAGGGACCAAAACCTTTTGTACTACTTGGATCTACCGAAGCGGATATAACGGCCAATGTCCTTCCATGGAAATTACCAGATGCAAAAATGATCTTAGCCTTATACTGTTCGACCCCTTTAACTTCATAGGCCCATTTTCTGGCCAATTTGAGTGCTGTCTCTACTGCTTCCACTCCAGAATTGATAGGTAGCACTTTGTCATAATTAAAATATTCAGTTATATATTTTTCATACGGACCTAACTGATCATTATAGAAAGCTCTTGATGTGAGTGTCAGAATCTCAGATTGATTTTTAAGCGCATCTACTATCCTTGGATGACAGTGACCTTGATTTACCGCTGAGTAGGCGCTGAGAAAATCATAATACCTTTTGCCTTCAGGGTCCCATACATATACACCATCTCCTTTTGCTATGACGACGGGGAGTGGATGATAATTATGTGCTCCATATTTATCTTCCATCTTCATCAAATCATTAGAATCTAAGTTAGTCTTCGTCTCCATCATAAGTATTAGCCTTTAATTAAATAATTTTAGAATGTAATATTAATGATTTATGAATTTCTTTTATCTGATTGTCAAGAGATGAAATATTTCTTCCTTCATTTTTTATAACAAAATCAGCAAGCTTTAACTTTTGGTCATCTGGTAGTTGTTGACTTATTCTGCTTTCTACCTGCTTTTTAGTGACACCATCTCTTTTTATAACCCTCTCTATTCGTTTAGCTTTAGAGGCCACAACTAAAATTACAAAATCAAAGTGATTCATCTTTTTTTCAAATATTATCGCTGATTCCTCTATGACGTAATTTGAATATTGATTATTAGCCCATTCTTCAAAGTCCAACTTTACTTTTGGATGGACCAACCCATTAATGCCTGTCAGAAGGGTCTTATCCTTAAATATTTTCTGAGCTATATAGGGCCTGTTTGGTCTTCCATTCTTATGGTAGGATTCCATCCCAAGTAAATCTTTAATGTCAGCCTTTAGGTGTTGGTCTTGATACATCAACCTTTTGGCCTCCTTATCAGCGTAATAGACAGGTATTCCCAATAACTCAAACCGCCTAGCCACAAATGATTTTCCAGAACCGATTCCTCCCGTAAGGCCAACTTTCAACAATACTGTAATTTTACACCTAAAGATAAATTAAATAAAGCATGAATGTCACTGTGGAACTAAGTCTATATCCTCTTACATCTGATTATGAAGCATCAATTATTTCATTCATAAAAAGATTGAAATCCAATAAAGAGCTCACTGTACTCACCCATGCTATGAGCACTTTTGTCAAAGGAGATATACATGTGGTAATGAAAGCTATTGGAGAAGCAACGGTACTACTTCCTATTAGTTCTGCCTCATTAGTTATGAAACTGATTACTAGAGACTTGCCTGTAGAGTCAGGCTTTTTAGAATTCTAATCTTTATAGTTTTTTGCCTTTCAAAGCTTTTTTGATTGTGGCATCCATTGCCCGCTCAGCTAATGGATTAGTGTAATTATTTAAATTTTCAATACTGGCATATATCTGATCCTTATCAGTGGATTTGATTGAAGATTCTAGCAGCTTACGCAGCTGCAATATCTTAGATTTTTCTTCTTGAGTGAGTATGTCTATGTTTTGGTCTGCAAATTTTATAGCTGCTTGTACAAGTGATTGGCCTTCGGTTTGTGCATCAATTAACTGCTTGATCTTCATGTCAGATTCAGCATTCTGGATAGATTCTACCAACATCCTTCCCATCTCTTCTTCAGAAATACCATATTGAGATTGGATTTGAACCTCCGTCGTGGTGCCCGATCTTTCTTCTGTAGCTCTAACATTGAGGATACCATCTGCATCCAAGATAAATTCAATCTTTAGCTTTGGAATGCCAGCTGGCATTGGTGGTATATTTCTTAATATAAATTCTCCAAGTTTTCTGTTATGCTCTACTAAATCTCTTTCGCCTTGAAAAACAGAAACTTTAAGATTAGCCTGACCATCCACAGAAGTTGTATAATTTCTACCGACCGAAGCAGGAATCTTAGAATTCCTGGGCATGATGGTATCCATAAGCCCACCTACTGTTTCTATTCCAAGTGACAATGGCGTTACATCTATAAGTAAAGTTTGTGAATTCCCAGCAAGTATATCGGCTTGTACAGCTGCACCAATGGCCACAACCTGATCTGGATCAATATCATCGAAGATGGGCCTATTATATATCTCCGCCAAGGTTGACTTGATCAATGGAATTCTTGTAGAACCACCAACCATGATAAACTTATCTATATCCTCAATATCAAGCTCAGCATCCTTAATTGCTTGATTAGTCTTACTGATTGTTCTGTTTAGTATAGGTAATAATATTTTTTCGAAATTTTCTTTCGACATTAAAAAATTACCACTCTCGTAATAATCACTTGATGACAAGTGCTTTTTACATTCCTCAGCTTTGATACGGAGTGTTTGAGCTAGCAGTTTATCCTTTTCGATGCTTGATTGAGTTATATCCAATTCATTCATCCAGTATTCAACGATGGCAGCATCTATATCATCCCCGCCTAAATACGTATCTCCATTAGTACTTAGCACATCATAAACACCACTTTCTAATCTCAAAATAGACATATCAAAAGTGCCTCCACCTAAATCATACACCGCTATTGTCTCATTATCGTTGTTAGAATTCTGTCCATATGCCAAGGCGGCAGCGGTAGGTTCGTTGACTATTCTTAAAATATCCAGCCCCGCAAGTTTGCCAGCATCCCTAGTTGCTTGTCGTTGAGAATCATTGAAATACGCAGGTACTGTTATAACAACCTTAGACACTTGCATTTCCAGCAACCCTTCAATTCTTGCTTTTAGATGCTTCAATATCTCCGCCGATAATTCAATAGGTGTATAAAAGTTGTTGTCTACTCTAACTTTTACTAAATCTCCCTCATCATTATCTATGATTTGATATGCCAATTGGTTAGTCTGATATTCTAAGTCTTCATAAGATCGCCCGAGCAATCTTTTTACACTGTAGATTGTTCGGTCAGGATGAGTAACCAGCCTATCTTTCGCAGCATTTCCTACAATTAAGTTTCCGTTTTCAGTGAAGTGAACTATAGAAGGAACTAAGGCACTTCTACCAGTACGATCTTTAGCAATGATGGCTTCGCCATTCTTCATATAAGCAACTAGGCTATTGGTTGTACCTAAGTCAATACCGACAATAACATCTGATTTTTTGATGCTGCCAGTCTTCATGTTAATTGGTATCTTAGTCATATCCTTTGGAAAGACAATCTTAACGTGAAGAAATCACATATGTTCAATGATAAATCTAACGTCCTGTTTATAATACTTGGCGGATTTTTTATTGGAAATGCAATCATTGCAGAATTCATTGGTGTAAAGATATTTTCTTTGGAAGAAACTTTAGGATTTGAGCCAGCAAGTTTGTCTTTTTTTGGAGAGAATAAGTTAAGCTTTAACCTAACCGCAGGAGTCCTATTGTGGCCGGTTGTATTTATCATGACCGATATTATAAATGAGTATTACGGTATAAAAGGTGTGAAATTCCTCAGTTTCCTTGCCGTAGGATTGATTTCGTACGCCTTTGTAATGATATATACGGCCATACATTTGACTCCTAATGAATGGTGGGATACCGTAAGTGGTATAACTGATGATCAATCATCTAGCTTACCCAGTATGAATCTAGCATTCAGTAGGATTTTTAGGCAAGGACTATGGATAGTTGTAGGTTCTTTAGTTGCATTTTTAGTAGGTCAGATATTAGATGTCATTCTTTTTCAAAGGCTTAGATCCATTACTCAAGGAAGAATGGTATGGCTCAGAGCTACAGGATCCACCTTGATTTCTCAACTTGTGGATAGTTTTGTAGTACTGATAATAGCTTTCTACATAGGTGCTGAATGGGAATTATCACGTGTTTTAGCAATTGGAACTGTCAATTATATCTATAAGTTCTTGATTGCAATATCGTTGACTCCTGTAATTTATTTAGCTCATTTTTTGATTGACAACTATTTAGGCTTTAATCTTGCGCAAAAATTAAAAACACAAGCTTCAGCACAATGAAAGACGGATTAACTAATACGGTGCTCATGATAAGACCAACTAACTTTGGTTCTAATCCAGACACAATAGCAGATAATAAGTTTCAAAATGACATGGCAGAAGGTTCTTCTTCTGAAATCTCTCAAAAAGCTATTATTGAATTTGATAAGATGGTAAATGCCTTAACCACTGAAGATGTTAATGTTATTGTGATACAAGATACATCCACACCAGTAAAACCTGATGCCATATTCCCTAACAACTGGATAAGTTCTCACAGTAACAGTACGTTAGTCACCTACCCAATGATGGCAGCCACTAGAAGACTTGAAAGAAGAGAAGATATAGTCACAAAACTTACTGAGGAATTTGGGTACAAAAAGAGGTATAGCTTTGAATATCATGAGGAAGAAGACATTTATCTTGAAGGAACAGGAAGTTTGGTTTTTGACCGCCTAAATAAAGTCGTTTACGCTTGCTTGAGCAAAAGGACCAATATCAAAGTATTAGAGAAATTCTCTGTTCTATATAATTATGATAAAGTCGTCTTTAATGCTTCGGATAGAAATGGCAACCCGATTTATCATACAAATGTGATGATGGCTATTGCTAAGGATCATGTTGTTATCTGCCTTGATAGTATTAGAGACATAGATGAACGACAAAGTGTGGTTAACAAACTCAACAGTAGTGGTAAGGAGATAATAGAAATCAGTTATGATCAAATGGAGCAGTTTGCTGGCAACATGCTACAAATCAAAAGTAAACTAGGTGCACCGATTATGCTCATGTCCGGCGCTGCTTATGACTCATTAAGTAGTAGTCAGATCGATAAATTGAGCAGTTATAGCAAGATTATTAAAATTCCAATTCCAACTATAGAACACTACGGAGGCGGGAGTGTAAGATGCATGGTAATGGAAGTATTTAAGCCTGTATAAATTCCTTCGCAACCTCACTTTTTAAGGCTGGTCGTATGTGTATTGTCTTACAAAATCAAAGAAATGCACATCATATTTGTAACTATATGACAATATTACGACATCGTAAATTAGATCATAAACTAGTAACATATATCATATGACATTGGAATTCAGTGCTTTATGACATATTTTAAATTTGAATATTGCCAAGTTCTAGACATTTGACCACTTAGGGAACTAATAAATTTGAATGTCATAGAAATTATGGTGCTTCCGCACTGCTTTAAAAGAACCTTAATATTTGAATTATGCCCCTAATACACTCAATTTCATCATCGGCGCCAAAATATTCATTAACGCAAGACGAGTTCTTTGACTTTCTTGTTAACAAAATCGAGCCACGATTTGTGAATATTCTTCAGAAAATATTGGATGGCTCTCAAATTAAAAAGAGACATTTCAGTACGAGCATTGAAGAATTCTCTTATATGACTGAAAACAAAATGGTCGAAGAGAAATTCAAGCTTTGGAAAGAAACCTCTGTAGAGCATCTAGAGATGCAATGCAGACAATTAATTCATGACAGCGGAATGACTCCGGATCAAATTGACGGAATTTGTCTGGTATCAACTACAGGATTAGTTACACCTCACTTGGATGTTTTACTTCAAGACAAATTAGGATTGAGACCTGATATTATCAGACTACCTATTACAGGTCTTGGGTGCTCTGGAGGTATAGCTGGTTTTCACAGAGTAAAAGATTTGCTTGACGCCATGCCAGATAAAGCATTTCTTGTATGTGCAGCTGAAACACTTTGCACTCAGTACGAAAGACCAGATTCTATATCAGTTATAGTTGCTAACTCAATTTTTGGTGATGGATATGCTTCAGCATTAATGGTTGGAAAAGATCACTTTTTGGCTGATGAGGCGAAAGTAGAATTGATGGATACGCATTCTTACATATTTGCAGGAAGTAACTTTGCCGTAGGTCAGTGGATGACAGATGAAGGCATACATTCACATGTAGATTACAAATTACCAAACTTGATTCGAGAGAATGCTGCTGCACCAATCAATGATATGCTGCAAAATAGCGGTGTAAGTATAAATGAGATAGACTATTTTATCATGCATGCTGGAGGACCTAAAGTGATGGAAGCATTTGGAGAGACCATGGGAATAGAATCACAAAAACTAGAACTAACCTTAGAAACTTTCAGACAATATGGTAACCAAAGTGCGGTATCTATAATGACTGCTATGGACAGAGCACTTCAAAACTGCACTAAGACTGGATTAGGTTACTTGATGGGATTAGGCCCAGGTATACATATGGAATATAGCCTATGTAAGGTATTGCCAAATGCCGTTAATTCAATAAGCGCCTTAGAGAGACCTAGTAGTCAAACAAATGTATGTAACCAGGCAAATACCCCGGTTCTAGCATACTAATCGTAATATGAAATATTAAGGTACTTCTTAGCTAAAATAGTGAAAGGAGTTAAACAGGTAAGTCGCATTTTATGTGACTTACTTTTTTTATATCATCAATGTAAATGTCCATGATAGTACAAAGCGTTTGCATTTAAAGATATCCCAAGAATATTATGACAAGAACTTTACAATTGTAGGTAGTAGGCAAGACTTTTGAAATAATTAGCATAGTTCAACTTAATGGAGCTACTAATCCATTCTTCAACAATCTATCTTGCTTCATACCCAAAATATTGATTTTATGAAACCAGTAGTTGAAAATATTGGACGGCTTATAGAAGGTCTAACTGTTGGCCAATCCTTCGAAATACAACATCAGTTCAAGTTACTTAAGATAGAAATAAGTAAACTTGAGGACTCACTAAAAAGGAGTCAAAATGACAAATTCCTGATGGAACATCATTTAAATTCTACAATCCAAGACCTGAAAGATTCTTACAAAAAAATACGATCCCTTCGTAGAAATGAATTAGAGGAGAATAATAAAAGGATAAAATCAGGACAAAGTCAGTTAAAACAAATTACAGATTCTATGACTTCATCAATGGCATACATTGATAGAGATTACAGATATCAGTATATCAATTATAAATACACTGAATGGTTTGGGCTTAAGGCTGACAACGTGGTAGGAAAAACAATCTCTGAGGTAGCAGGACCAATGTTTTTCCAAATAGTAAAACCGCTATATGAACGTGTTTTCCAAGGTGAATCAATTGTCAAAGAACTAGACACTCAAAATACAAACACAAACAAGCGTTTAGTTGCATTGGCCAACTATGTTCCTGCTTTCGACTTAGAAGGAAACAACATTGGTGCTTATGTATATGGTACTGATATTACCAACAATAAAATTCAGACTGAGAAAATATCAAGATCTGAAAGGGAATTACAATCTATTAACAACCGCCTAAAAACATATATTGAGTCTAATGCTCAATTAGAATCGTTCGCACATATCGCAGCCCACGATATGAAAGCGCCATTAAGGACTATCTCAAGTTTCTCAACTATAATCGAGAGAAGCTTAAAAGACAAACTCAGTGATAAAGAGAAACAATTCTTCAGCTATATAAATTCAAGTACAAATACTTTGACAAATCTGATAACTGATCTGCTCAACTATTCTAAAGTTGACGCAAAGGCATTAGAATTAGAAGAGGTTGATATTTCTGCTGTAATTAGATTAGTTAAAATATACCTGAGCGCTAATGTTAATGAAAGTGGCGGTACAATTAGCACAGTCACCACTTTGCCTCCAGTTATAAACGCAGATAGAGTCAAAATTACACAGCTGGTTCAAAACCTGATAGCTAATGCTTTAAAATTTGTTGAGAAGGGAAAAGAGCCCTATGTTGAGATTAGTTATACTGAAGAAAACGGATTTCACAAGTTTTGTGTATCGGACAATGGAATTGGAATGGACCCTGAATTCACCACTCAAATATTTAAGCCATTCAAACAGCTCAATTCAAAAAATTCATACGAAGGGACGGGATTAGGATTGTCCATTTGCAAAAGAATTGTGGAGGATCATGGAGGTGAAATATCAGCAGAAAGCGAGATAGGCAAGGGCACAAAATTTACATTCACAATTCCAGTTTAATCGAAAGTTTACGTGAATTGAGATAAATCAGATATATTTTTTAATTGTTTGAATCA
>CAZMMQ010000001.1:94872-167733 GCA_964567435.1 uncultured Saprospiraceae bacterium
CGAAAGTTTACGTGAATTGAGATAAATCAGATATATTTTTTAATTGTTTGAATCACCTATTGAAAGGAGAAACTATTAAGAGGCTGTCTCATAACTTGAGACAGTCTTTTTAATTGCACATATATTGCTAACTTGTAATATGAACAAATAGAAACAAACGATATTTGGAAGAGATTAAATCTATCTTCCTACAATGGAGGATAGATTTACTGGACTCTATTCAAAAGAGATTTTCCGACTATTGTAGAATATCGTTCCTTAAAAAGATATCGCTAAATGCTGCAAATTCTCTAAAGTTACCAGCTGACCCATGAGACTCATAAGGACCAAACCAATGTACATCAATATCATTTCTCCATACCATAGTATAAGCCATACCACTATTTTTGATAACTGGATATAATTTCTCTGTCCACCAGTCATACTCAACAACATTTTCCAATCCTGTCTCAGTAAATGCAAATGGTTTATTTCTTCCGTATCCTAATCTGGAAATTGTTGATATACTTTCTTCTGCTACACTAATATAATCACCATCTAAAAAATCATATACGTCTACTCCTAATACATCTACCCATTCATCACCAGGATAGAACTTCAGGTAATCATCTAGATCAACTCCCCAATTTGGGCTGTAGCAGTAAAGCAAATTATTAACTCCTCTCGATGAGAACATCTCAATTGTAGATTGGAATAATTGCTTATGCTCATTTACTGATAGAGCTTCTTCACCCCACCAAAACCAATCTCCATTCATCTCATGCCAAGGGCGAAAAATTATTGGGATCGGATTACCTTCAGCATCTACTAAGGATGCTAAAAATGCAGCAGCAAAATCTATATATGTTTCCAATCTAAAACTATTCTCTCTGCCAGGCAAAATACTTGCAATATCACCACTGGTATCCCAAGGAGAATTACGGGTAATTGGATTGTCTGCATGCCATGATATAGTAACAATACAACCTATCTCATGAGCCTCTTGGATTAGTTGACGCATTAGAATAAAATCTACACCATCCAGATTTGCCCTTCTTCTTCTTTCTATTTTTCCTATATCAAATCCTATTACAGCTGGATAATCATCGGTGACACTGAGTACATCACTTGGACTAGGAAAACCAGAATGTTCCCAATCTATACCATAGGCTGTCGCATCTTGATGGCCAAATGCAACTCCTTGTCTAGAAATCTGTATTAGCCTGGTTCGTAGTTCGCTTACGACTTGATGGGCTCTTTTATCTGCTAGTATAAAATTGAATTCGTCCAATACCTCCTGCTCAGGCTCCAACTGATACGCATCGTCCTCACATGACACAACTAATGTTAGGAGCAATAGAGCAAAGAAGAAATATTTGGCAATTCTAATCATTCACAAATTTTATTACTGCTATGACCTTATAACTCAAAGTTATATGCATTGGTTCTTGTTTTATGCATAACATGCAGATATTTTGACAACAAAATGTGAAGAAACATCAATATTCTCTTGACAGATAAGTGGATAAAATGAATGTACTAAACTTTTCTTAAAGTTTTGAAATCAGCTATATACTAGAGTTGGATTACGAAATACTACTCGAGTACTACGGATTTGGTCTTTGCCTTTCTGATGTCCACGGCAATATTCTCTTTTAAGGTAGTGGCTAATGACAGTCCTACATAATCTACACTAACCGGAAATGATTTATGCTTTCTATCTACTAACACAGCAACTTGGACTTTCTTAGGTATATAAGCCATTAGAGGACGCATTGCATAATAGAGAGTTCGGCCCGTATTGGCAACATCATCTATGACGATGATATTCTTCTTATTAAGATTACTGATTCCATCTAATTTTAATTCAATGTCAGTGGACAATGGATCAGCAGGGTTTAGTCTAAGAGTACCTACTGTTACTGGATAAGTTGATATCTTATTATAGTGAGCAGCCAACAAATTGGCGAAAGCCGTCCCATTGGAGTTTATTCCTAAGAATATCAGCTTCTTTACTTGAGAATTGTCTTCCAGAATCTCGTAAGATAGACGTCTTATTTTTTGATTAATCTGTTTATTGTCTAGTATTTTCATGACTTAGTCGAATCTGTGATATTTCTGCGCTACAAAGGTATTTACTTATATTGGATCATAATTACCTAAAAGAGTATTTTTCTTAGCACATTCAAGTAGATTGATAATATGAGAAGAGATTTAATAGCATTACCTGACGATTCAAGGGTATGGGTTTACCAAGCTGACCAATTTATTAGCGAATCTGCAACCGAACACTTAATGTCGAAGCTCTATAATTTTACAATGACTTGGTCCTCCCATGGTGCGGAATTAGATTCTTATGCCACTATTTTTCATTACATATTTTTGGTAGTAGTTGCAGATCCTCATCGCCTTCCGAGTGGATGCTCTATAGATGCCTCTGTTCATGTAATAGAAGATCTAGGCAATCAATACAATCTGAATTTTATGGATCGGATGCAATTCGCCTATTTGAAAAATGACATTGTCCACACTATTCAAAGCAACGACTTAGGAGAAGCATATAGAAATGGATTGATCAACGATAACACTTTATTCTTTGATAATCTTGTCAATACTAAAGAGGCACTTTTAGAAAGATGGATCCTGCCACTCAAAGAGAGTTGGCATACTAGATTTTTATAACAGTAGTATTAAAAGATAAATTTGAAATTATTTATCAAATAATTTAGTTCAAAAGATATGCTAAAGAAAATCAAAAATATCCTAGGCATTGAAGGTGTAAAAATTGCCTTGTCCTGTCCTGAAGAAATTCCGAAAAATAGTAATACAATCAAAGGCGAAATACATCTAAGCTCAAAGTCCAAAAACACCATTAATAGTATTAGAATTAAACTGATTGAAAAATACAAAAGAGGTCGCCAAGAAGCAACACTTATAGACGAATACCTCCTAAGTGAAATGGAAATCGAAACCGATCTCCTATTAGAAGATGGGAAAAGCGAAACATTAAGCTTTAGCTTACCTATCACCTTGTTATTGTCAGACATGGATAAATTAGCTAACAAGAACTTTATTGCAAAGGGATTAGTTGGCATAGCCAAGAAGGCTAAAAATGTAAAATCTTATTATAGGGTAGAAGTAGAAGCTTTTATAGATGATGTTCCTGTAAATGCTATAACCCAACAAAAAATAGAATTCACATAAGTTTCTATTCGCTAGGATTCTTGTCTTTCCTCTTGTCTTCTATCATCTTCAATATCTCTTCATCAGTCTTGCCGATATTTTCTAAAAGAAATTCTACATCATCTGCCAAATCATGATCTGGGTATGTTTTAATAAACTGGTTGTAAATTTCTTTGGCTTTAGCATCATCCTTCATATTGTTCTCTATGATGAAAGCTTTTAAAAACATAGCGGTTGGCGCCTTCTCGTAATTTGGATATCTCTCCAAAATCCAATCGTATAAGGATAAAGATTTTCCAAAGGTTCTTATAGATTTTGCTACTTCCGCTGACTTAAACAAGTTTTCAGCTGTTTGAGGTGAATCAGGATATCCAAGTGCAAAAGCCTCACAAGCATCTACATATTCCATAGCGGCATTCCTATTGATACCAGTGTTATCCACATCTATAAATAATTTTTCTCCAAGGCTTAGAATATAGTTATCAATAGAAGGCAGGCTATCAGCAATCATGGCTTTCACAGCAGCCATATTTCCAAAGCCAGAATGATTATCCTTAATACTCATATACAAAGTATTTGCCGCTGACTCTTTTTTCATCTTTTTCATTAGACCCGCCAATTCATATATCTTGTCAGCATATCCAGCAGAACCCACAGATTCTTTTATCAGAGGGAATAAAAAGGCTGCTTGCCTTGAAGAAATGTTTTGTTCTTTGGCAATCTGGTAACCATATTGAAGTAGGTCATTCTGTTTGGCCTTATCATTGACTGACTTAGTCTTATTCAGTACTTCTTTGATTAATTCATTTCCAGTAATTGGCGTAGGGTTTTGACTATAATTCTCCACCAATTCTTGGCTTAAGCCTAACGAATTATCATCTTCCTTACATGCAGCTATTAATACCAAGACTAGAATTAATGCAAATATTTTATTCATACCAAAATAGTGATCCAAGTGAAACAAATAATAAGTAAATATAATATAAGAGAAATATAATACTAGAAAACAATATTGGATAATACACGTTTTGTCACATTATGATGACTTTGTTCTGGCATAGAAGAGACCTTAGGATAGAAGATAATTCTGGCTTATATCACGCCTTGAAGTCAGAAAAAAATGTACAACCAATATTCATTTTTGACAAGAATATACTTAGTAAGCTTAGCGATCAAGCAGATCCCAGGGTAAGTTTCATCCACCAAGAGCTGGAAAGAATTCAAGTTGAGCTTAATGATTATGGAGCAGAAATCTGGATCTTTATTGGCTCTCCAGTAAAGATATTCCAACATCTTATCCAAAAACATGATATAAAGAGTGTATACACTAATAGAGATTATGAAAGTTATGCTCTTGATAGAGATAACAAAGTAAAAAAGCTATTGACAAAGAGTAATATTGCCATGAATACCTTCAAGGACCATGTCATTTTTGAAGGACAAGAAGTCTTAAAAAAAGATGGTCTTCCTTATACCGTCTTCACACCTTACAAAAGAACGTGGTTGGCGAAACTAAATAGCCAACATATGGGCCAAGATCTCTTTTACATTAAATCATATCCAACATTGAAATATGCCTCTCATCTAGCAAAGAGGACATGTGATGAATACAGTTGCTCCCTTAGAGACCTTGGATTCCAACAATCACAGATTGTCATTCCATCTAAATCCGTAAGCCAGAATCTCATTTCTCAATATGCAGATAATAGAGATTTTCCTTCTATTAAAGGCACATCACGATTAGGAGTACATTATAGATTTGGAACAATTAGTATTCGAGAGAAAGCGAGGAAAGCAATGAAGTTGTCAGACACATATCTATCAGAGCTAATCTGGCGGGATTTTTATAGCCAAATACTTCAAAATTTCCCACATATAGAAAAAAACGCATTTCGATTAAAATATGAAAGAGTAGAGTGGCGTAATAACGAAGAGGAATTTGACGCTTGGTGCAAGGGTCAAACGGGCTATCCTATTGTAGATGCAGGTATGCGGGAATTGAATACTACAGGACATATGCACAATCGTGTACGTATGATAGTGGCCAGCTTTCTAACCAAACATTTATTAATAGATTGGCGCTGGGGTGAAGCTTATTTCGCGGAAAAACTGCTCGACTTTGACTTAGCTAGCAATAATGGAGGATGGCAGTGGGCAGCAGGATGCGGCACAGATGCAGCACCTTATTTCAGGATATTCAACCCCACAACCCAAATGGAAAAATTTGACAAAGAAAAAAAGTATATAAAAAAGTGGGTGCCAGAGTGGGGGACTGATAAATACGTTCAACCTATTGTAGACCATAAGCTGGCTAGGGAAAGATGCCTGGCTACCTACAAGGTTGCCTTACAGTAATTCATCAATTTTTTCCAGGAGCCAAGACTTGTTAAAAACGGCATTGTTCTTCTCTATTTCTTCTCTAAGTTTTCTTAACTGATGCTTGGAATGTCTTACTCCTAATAATTTCTTGAGATAAGAAGCAAATGAAATTAATTTAACTTTTCTATCCGCCTCAATTGACTTTTCTCGTCTCAGAAAAACTAAAAATGAATTAATTGAAAGTACTAAGGGCTCAAATTCATCTAACTCATAATAAGAAGCTAACAGATAATTCCTAGAGTTAACGTTATACCAAATGTCTTCGTAATTCACCTTATTAAGATATAAAAGTACACTTGAATAATCCTTCTTGTGAAAAGCAACTCTTGCTAAACAAAAATTCACTGCATTATCTCGTAGTGACTCTTTTAAAAGCTTCGATTTATTCTTTATGAATGACTCAATTATCTCGAATTCAGACAATCGTAGTCCTGCAACAACATAATTTCTAAACGTTGTTGGAGACAAAAAACCCTTTTCTAGGATAACTTCTTCTTCAATCGCCCAGTCATAAAGAGCTAAGATTTCTTTCAAAGCTTTCTTCTTACCCGTATTTACATTCTTTATAACATAACTAAGTAAGGCATCTGCAATTTCTTTTTGTTCAACAATTCCAAAATTCTGAATTTCTTCTTCGACTAACTTCTTTAGCTCAACGTATACTTTTTCACCTGCCTGATTTGAAAGAAGTTGATACATTAAATGATAAATCTTAACTGCAGGGACTGAATCAAATTTTTCACTTGCTACCAATTCCTGGATTTTAGAAATATCAATCTTAAAATCAATGTTATATAACTTTCTCCATGTCAAAACATCTGTTGCGAAGCGCAGTTTTTCTATGATATAGAATGCGTCCAAATTCGTTGAAAGCTCATCATAAATCTCAAAAGTTACGGATTGAGAAATTTTTGCCTTCTTCCTTTCATCATTGCTTACTAAAGATTGTAGGTTTCTATTATAAAAATACCTATTGAGAAAATAGTCTGATGATTGTTCTAGTGTTCTAGAAAGGTATCTATTTGATTTTTTGGTTTGTTTCTCTATCAGACTCTTTAAGTCCTTTTCCTTAATAGCCACCAATAATAGGTTGGCTTTAAGCAGTTTAGATTTTTCCAATTGCTCATTCACAAGAAAATTTTCACATCGTTCTAGCGTATCATTACATAACTTTCTGAATTTGAGATCATTATACTTTTCACTTCTCTCCAATATTTGATGCCAAATTTCTTCTTTAGATAAGATTCTACCCTCTCCTCCAGTCTTTATTATTTCTACTAAATAGGATACTAAATCAGTGATGCTTTGATTTACATTGAAGTAGGGAGACTTGATGAATTTCAAAAACCTATTAAGATCTTTGCGCTCAAGAGTCAACAAAATAGAATATATACGTGTACTTATCACAGGATAAATATAAATTTTAATATATATGTATTATATTGTAAATCAATTGCATATATAATAGGATTTACTTTTATTCGATTATGGTTAGGCAGCTAAACTTCAATTTCAAACGATATTATATAAATAATTGATAATCAGTAAGATAAAGATTGAATTAAATGGGGATTAAAATCTGGTTTTAGTTAAAGATTTTAAAGATTGCTGGTTATATTTGTTGGATTAAAACATTACACACAAACACGATGAGGCTAATATTTGCCTTTATAGTACTATTCTTCTCTGCTTCATTGAGTGCTCAACTCAACGAGAAGACTTTGTTTGTTGATGTAAAAGTCAATGAAACAACTCAAATTGAGATTAATTCATTGATTATTCCTACTATAAAAAGCCATGATTACAGTTTAACTGATTCTATAGGTTTTGACCCAGTACCTACAAGTACAAATACTTATGTTCTTAATTATCAAAGTGCTAGTGGTTATTTAGGAGATATTTCTACAGTCATTGAATACACAGAACCATCCTCCATTTCTGGCATATCGCAGAAGAATTATATGGTGCTTAATGTTCAGTCTCGTCCATCTGTTGTAACAGCGAATGACGATCAAATCCTGCACCAAGGAAATGCTTTATCCATTAATCCACTCATTAACGATAATACTACAGAAGATAGCCTGACTATAATTAAAATAGGATTTGTTTCTGGTGGATCTGCCACAATTGTGAATGGAGAGACAATTGAGTACTTCCCTTCAGATGCTAACGGATTTATAAAGTACTTCGTGGAAGATGAGATGGGGTCGGTAAACAGTGCGACCATACATCTTAGTGAAGAAAACGGTGATGCTTCAGAAACTTATAATCTTTTCGGAGAAGAGATGGAAGGTTTGACATTGATTTTACCTTCATCGGAATTTAGTATTGCCGTAGCTCCATCTGATGGTGAGATAATCCAAACTTCTACTGATCATGTCTGGTATTATACCCCTGACGCCGGTTTTACTGGTTTAGAGAATATTACTTTTTCTTCATCATCAGGAGGGAATCTGGAATATACTATCGATGTTCTTCCGTCAGGTACTACTAACAGCCCTGTAGTAGATGATGCACTCTATGTGGTTACAGATGGTACTGTTTCCTTTGATGTCTTAGCAAATGATTACAATCCAAACGCAGTTATTATCAATTTTTCAAGTGAGTTGACTGAAATATCTGCTGGAGTCTACCAATATACACCGCCAACTGGCTTTGAAGGAGATAAGTTTTTTGAATATACTGTCTTTACAGGCACACAAGTTTTCGTAGGTGAAATAACGATTCATGTGAACGATTTTGCGCCGACTAATGATGTGAACTATGAGTTTCAAATCATAGAGAATCATGATTTAGTAATCATTCATCAAACACCTACTACTGACTATTTTTTAACAGAAGTAGTCGCTCCAACTTTTGGCTCTATCACTATTTTGGATGAATTTGGAGAAGCAGTTTTAGAGTGCGACACCTTAAGCGGAGCTAACACTTTAATTTATACGCCTAATACGAATTTTTCAGGCTTAGATGAATTTGACTTAGAATATTGTACAGAGACTGGGATTTGTGAAATACTTAAAATAGATATTCTTGTAGAATCATCAGACCACACAGAATGTCTTTGCCTTGAGGATTGTGTATACCCAGGAGATCATAATGATGACGGCAGAGTAGACATGCTTGACATATTGGATTTGGGAGTCAATTCCGGTGAAGGAGGTTTCGAAAGAAATAATGATTTCGATGAGATTTGGACGGGTCAACATAGTGCAAATTGGGGTTATGGACAAATAGGTACTGGCGTTGATTTGAAATGTGGTGATTCAGATGGTGATGGAGTAATAGATGTATTTGATTTCCAAGCTGTATCAGATAATTATGGTCAATTACATCATCTTCAATCTGAAATTGTAGCTGCAACAACTGATATTCCAATTTATTTTGTACCACACCAAACGGAAGTTGATTCAGGTGAAGTGTTATTTATAGATATTGTAGTTGGAGATAATGCATTTCCCGCTATTGATATGAATGGGCTTGCATTCTCTTTCTTTATTGCACCAGAGCTTATGGATTCCTCTAGTGTAGAATTTAATTTAGCGCAGGATAATTGGATGTCATTCCAGAGTCCTCTTACTGATTTTAGCACAACACCTACTGATGGTCAAGTTGATATTTCTGTTACAAGACTTGGAAATACTGGTGCAGATGGAATTGGAATTATTGGTACTTTAGAATTTATAGTTGAAGACGAAATAATTGGTCTGAGACGTTCAGCAGAAAAGAATAGTTCCCTAATCACTTTGAAAAACATCATCTCAGTAAACAAATTTGGTGAAAGAGTTAGACATCCAGATTACATACAAAGAATTACGATAGATGGAACAAATCAAGAGATAGTTGATTCTGAAAAAATAACGCTTCAAGACGACATTTCTACTTTCCCGAATCCAACATCTGGATTGCTAAATATTGTGTCAAAAACTTTTTCAATTGACAAAGTTGAAGTCATTAATATACTAGGAGAGAGAATATACCAAGTCAATACACTAAGCAGTGAGATAAAAATTGACTTATCGGATTATGACTCAGGCTTATACTTCATCAAAATAACCAGTGGAGAAGAGACAACAACCCAACTTGTCAATAGAGTTGAACCTTAATCCTGTCTCGAGAGTTCTTTGTTTATCTATAACGAGCAAAAATTCACAACTTATTTTGCTCCACGATTTTCAATAAATCCTCTTTATAATTTTTACCAATAGGAATGTGCTTAGGCTTACCACCTTCCATAATTTCAATGGAATTGCCTACGACTGCTTTTATCTGTTGAATATTCACGATATAAGATCGATGTACTCTCATGAATATATCTGAAGGTAATTTTACTTCGAGACTCTTCATCGTTTGTAAAGCGATTATTCGACCTTCTGATTTTTTAATAATCACATAATCCTTTAGTCCTTCTACATAAAGGATTTCTGTGAAATGTACTTTCATTAATTTCTTATCTGCCTTGACAAAGAAGAAATCATCTGCGGAAGTACTCATTGAATCACCCTGCAGGCCTGACTTAACTTTATTGACTGCTTTTAAGAATCTATCAAAAGCAATAGGCTTCATAAGGTAGTCAACTGCATTTAATTCAAATCCTTCTACAGCATATTCAGCATAAGCAGTAGTAAAAATTATCTTAGGAGGATTTGTTAAGCTCTTTATCCACTCAATACCAGTCATTTGAGGCATTTGGATATCCAGAAAGATCAAATCTACTTTCTCCTTCTGTAGTGTATCATTAGCATCAATGGCGTTATCACATTTAGCTACGACCTCCATATCAGATATTTTCTCGATATAGTTTTCGATAATATCGTGTGCAAGTGGTTCATCGTCAACAATCATTACTTTGAGCATTTCATCTTTGTTTTGTGATAATAATTAAGTTAGATTTATTTCCAGTGCAACATGATAGAAATCATTAGCATCATTAATTTCTAGAATGTGCTTGTTAGGATACAAAAGTTTTAATCTTCGTTTGACATTTTCTAATCCTATACCCCCAGACTTACTACCATTAATAGGCTGCAACACATTTTTTGGCTTAGAATTCTTAATATCCAAGCTCACTGATGCATCATCCAGGGTCAGTTGTGCATTAACATAGCCAGCTTTAATATGACTATCCAATCCATGTTTGAAGGAGTTTTCCAAAAACGGAATAAACATTAATGGCGCTATTCTTTGTTGTTGCGGCTTACCTTGAATATCGAAATTAATCTGAAAGCGTTCTCCTTGTCTTAATTTCTCTAACTCTATGTAATTAATAACATAGTTTATCTCTTTTTCAAGAGATACTTCCTTTTCATTGCTTTCATAAAGCATGTATCTCATCATCTCAGATAATCTTAACACAATTTCTGGTGCCAAATCAGATTTTTTAAGTGTGAGTGCATATAGATTATTGAGTGTATTAAAAAAGAAATGTGGATTAATCTGCGATTTGAGAAACTTGAGTTCGGATTGCAAATTCTGACTTTGAAGTTCCCGTTTCTCATTTTGTAATCCCAACCAATCTGTAGTCACCTTATATCCAGTAGAGGTCAATCCTACTAGTAAAAGACTGAGAAAAATAATTATTCTGTTATTTAGAATATCAGATACAAATTCAGGATTGTCTTGATATAAGATAATGGTTGAAAGTGTTTGGATTGGTGTAACAAGCAATACCAACACTATAATACTTAACACATAGTAAACTAGATTCCGTTTCTGCAGTATGTTGGGTATGAGGTATAAGATATTTATGTAAACGATTAGGATATAGAAAGATATATCCATCAGCTTATCGATGAGAATAAACCATATAGGGTATTCAGTCTTATCAATGAGTACCATAAAAAAGTAGAACATAACCCAAAAGCTAAAGTGGAAAAATCCCTTGCTTTTGAGGAGGTCCTCCCTGAAATCCTTATAGTCTACCCAGTTCACAGTAGAAAGTTGTTACAATTTTTTCGAATGAGAATACATGTTTAGACAAAATAGGGCAAAAATCCGACTTCCAACAAATAAGTATAATGGCTTAATTCAAACAGATTTTCTCGGAACTTAATCATAAGTTCGCAGTTTATTATCGAAGGATTATTCAATTAAAGTGATTTAATGGGCTACAAGAAGACAGAATCTTATGACGAATCCATCACAAAAAATCTCAAAGAAAGCTTTGCTCAAATACTCTTAGGAGTTGGTGAGGATGTAAAAAGAGAAGGTATCGTCAAAACGCCTGAAAGAGCGGCTAAAGCAATCCAATTTCTGACTCAGGGTTATGACATGGACCCTAAGAAGATACTTAAAGGTGCTATGTTTAAGGAAGAGTATAACAATATGGTACTAGTCAAAGACATAGAGCTATATTCATTATGCGAACACCATATGCTACCATTTTTTGGCAAAGTGCATGTTGCCTACATACCAAATGGATATATCGTGGGTCTTAGTAAGATTCCAAGAGTCGTAGACGTCTTTGCCAGACGTTTGCAAGTGCAGGAGCGATTAACCAATGAGATTATGCATGCTATTCAAGATGCACTAAATGCGCAGGGAGTAGCAGTCGTTATCGAGGCATCTCATATGTGCATGATGATGAGAGGCGTTGAAAAGCAAAACTCTATGACAACAACTTCTGCATTTACGGGGGTATTTAAACAGGCTGAAACTAGAAATGAATTTCTAAGGTTGATCAACTAATAAGACGTCAAGCCATATTACCTTTGACGTCCTTTATAAAAAATAAAAGAAAAGTATGGCAGTATTCTTATTTCCAGGACAAGGATCGCAATCAGAGGGCATGGGCAAAGAACTATATGATAGTTCTGCTGAAGCAAAAGCCTTATTTGAGCAAGCGGACTCAATATTGGGTTTTCCATTATCTGACATAATGTTTAATGGGAGTAAAGAAGATTTGCTCAAAACACGAGTGACTCAGCCTGCTGTCTGTCTTAATGCATTTGTAAGATATAAGATAACAGATGAGATTAAGCCAAGTGCCGTTGCAGGGCACAGTCTAGGCGAACTTACAGCATTAATGGCCAATGACTGCTTGACCTTTGAAGATGGCCTTAAGTTGGTGTCCCTCAGGGCTGAAGCTATGCAAGAGGCTTGTGACTTAACAGAAGGCACAATGGCAGCTATACTAGGATTAGAAGATGATGTTATATCAGATATATGTTCCCAATCAAATGAGACTGTTGTCGCCGCAAATTTTAATTGTCCTGGTCAGGTCGTGATATCTGGTACTCCAAATGGCGTCAATACAGTCATGGAACAGGCGAAAGAAAAAGGAGCCAGGAGAGCAATTTTGCTACCAGTCAATGGGGCATTTCATTCTCCACTCATGCAATCTGCTCAAGCTGCGCTCTCTGAAGCCATTGAACAAACGACATTCAAGAACCCTACTAGTCCCATTTACCAAAATGTAAGTGCTCAAGCAGAATCGGACCCTGATCGCATTAAGAGCAATCTTATAGAGCAACTTACAAATAGTGTCAAATGGACTCATAGCATGCGACAAATGATAGCAGATGGTGAAACTGAATTTGTGGAATTTGGCGCTAGGGTCCTCAGTGGATTTCTAAGAAAAGTAGATAGATCACTCACTGTAAATCAATTTTAGAGTAAAAATGGCTAAAGTAAAAGCAGGTGATATTCTCATTGCACAACCATTTATGGATGATGACAACTTCAAAAGGACAGTTATCGGAATTGCAGATCATGGTAAGGAGGGAAGTGTAGGATTTATCCAGAATAAGCCAATTAAAATTACGCTTAACGAGCTGATCCCTACTGTCGATACAGAGGGTGATTTTAAAGTGTTATTTGGAGGTCCAGTGGCCACTGACACTATTCATTATGTCCACAATGTTGGGGATATCTTAGATGAGAGCATCAAAGTAAAAAACAGTATTTACTGGGGTGGGAATTTCGAAAAATTGATCTTTCTAATTAATAGTGGTTTGGTTACAGATAAAAACATTCGATTCTACATAGGATATAGCGGATGGTCTAAAGGACAATTAGAAGCAGAGTTGGAAGGTGGCAGCTGGATTGTGTCAGAATGGTACGCCAATTATACTTTCCAAATTAAGAATGATGAATTATGGGAAATAGCATTAGCCCACAAAGGAGACAATTTTAGTATCATTGCTAAGATTCCTAATTCGCCTAATAATAACTAATTTGTATTCCTTCTCACATATCACCCATTACTTTGGCGATTTTCAAATTTTCAATAAAGTCTCATTTGTTGTAAGTCCTGGTGATAAAGTTGCCCTTGTTGGCAAGAATGGAGCAGGCAAGACAACACTTTTCAAAATTATAACTAAGGAAATGTCTTCTGATGAAGGGGATATTGCTATACCAAAAGATACCAAGATTGGCTATTTGTCCCAGCATCTCGATTTCGATGAAGACAAAACTATTCAAGGGGCCTGTCTTGAATGTTTTAAAGAGTACTTCGAATTAGAGCAACAAATTTCAGAAATCAATGATAAGTTGCAAACGCAACAAGAAGAATCCGAAGTCAATAAGTTATTGGAGGATCTAGACAGATTGACTATGAAGCAGTCTGCATTGAACGTCAATAATCCATATGCAGACACTGCAAAGATTCTAAAAGGGTTTGGGTTTAAGGAAAGTCAACTTGATGAGAAAATTTCTACCTTATCTGGTGGTTGGAAGATGAGAGTTCAAATGTCAAAACTCCTATTGCAAAAACCGGATTTGCTCTTGCTAGATGAGCCGGACAATCACTTAGACATAGAAGCCTTGATTTGGTTTGAGAAGTATCTAAAAAATTACCCAGGAGCTATTTTGTTTATATCACACGACACAGACTTCATGTCTAATGTGGCAACCAGAATTCTTGAGCTTGCCAATAAAGAGGTTTTCGACTTCAAGGGTAGTTACAAAAGATTTTTGGATGGCAAAGCCTTAAGAAAAGAAAAGGAACTCCAAGCCTATACCAATCAGCAAAAAGTCATCAAGGAAAAAGAACGAACCATTACCAGATTTATGGCTAAGGCAACAAAGACAAAGATGGCCCAATCCATGAAGAAGCAATTGGATAAGATGGAGAGATTAGAATTGAGTGAAGACGATATCACTAATATTCAAATCGCTTTTCCAGTTGTACACAAACCAGGAAAGATTGTCGCTACAGTAGATAATGCTGTCAAGTCATATGGAGATTTATTAGTGTTAGATAAAGTCTCTTTGGAGATAGAGAGAGGGCAGAAAGTGGCCTTCGTGGGTCAGAATGGTCAAGGAAAGTCTACCTTAGTTAAAATGATAGCAGGCCAATTGACTTATAACTCAGGAAAAGTCAATGTCGGACACAATGTAATCGTCAGTTATTTTGCACAAGATCAAGCTGAAAAACTAGATCCTAAATTAACTGTATTAGAGACTATTGAAGATAATGCAGATCCTGATCTTCAAACACGTTGTAGACATATTCTTGGTGCCTTTGCATTTTCAGGCGAAGAAGTGGATAAGAAAGTATCAGTGTTGAGTGGGGGAGAAAGGTCTAGATTATCCATGGCATGTTTGGTATCCCAAAAGTCAAACTTCTTAATATTGGATGAGCCGACTAATCACTTGGATATTCATGCCAAGTCGATTCTAAAAAAAGCCATCCAAGAATATCCAGGCACCCTGATCATAGTATCACATGATAGAGAAATTCTCAGAGGGACTGTTGATGTGACATATGAATTTCGTGATAAGAAAATAATACAACATCTAGGCGACTTGGATTATGTGCTAGAGAGAAGAAAAATGGAAAATGTAAGAGCCTTTTCTGTGGATAACAAAAAAGCGTCTGCTAATTCTAATTCAAAAAAATCGAAGAACAACTTAAGTTATGAAGAACGGAAAAAGATTAACAGAAACATCAGTCGTGTTGAGAAGAAAATAGATGCTCATGAAAAAGAAAAAAACGATATTCATCAGAAACTACTAGAACCTGAATTTTACAAATCTGATGAAGGTGCCAAATCCGTTAAGAGATTATCTGAACTTGATAGTGAATTGGAAAAATTGTCTGAAGAATGGGATACTTGGGTTACCAAACTAGACGACTAGGTCTGTTATTGATTATTCAATTTTGATAGTTGGTGTATGACTGCTTTCATATCTTTAGGCAAAGGCGATTCAAATTCAATCTCTTCTTTTGAAATAGGATGATTTAGCTTAAGTGCTGTGGCATGCAAGCCGACTCGACTTAACAAAGGACGTTCTTCCTCTGTATTTTTAAGATGCATACGTCTTTTTATGCTTGATAAATAGAATGGTTCTCCATCTCCGTACAATTTATCACACATAACTGGACAACCTACCGCTTGCATGTGTACCCTAATTTGATGTTGCCTACCAGATAATAATTTGACTTCTAAAAACGAATAACGATTAAAACTCTCCAAGACTCTATACTTAGTCAATGCTTCTTTTCCATCTTCACTTACAATCATACCTTTACCTCGTTTCGGAGCAATGGGTAAATTGATTAATCCTACTTCCTCTACAGGCAACCCATGCACAAGAACCTTGTAACGTTTATCTAAGTTACGGTTTTCAAAATCTAATGACAATGCCTTATGTGCCTCCTCTGTCTTTGTAAAAAGTATCAGACCGCTAGTCTCTTTGTCTAATCTATGATTGACAAATACTTTATCTCTCTTAATCGATAAGGTAGATAATAATGAAGGAATAGTCTTATCATATCTATCTGGTATCGTCAGGTAACGAGCAGGTTTATCTACCACAATTAGATAATCATCTTCAAATATTATTTCCCACCTAGTTCTCTTCATTATGATGTTTGATATTCAAGAAAGTCTTAATCCCTTTCGCATAATAAGACCAAAGAATAGAAGTCACACCTAACCTAGATACTTTTTCATTATCAGAGATGATTTGCCCTCTATTCTTAAACACAATAAGAAATCGATAGTAAACGCTGAAATGGGCACGAATAATTGCAAAAACAGAAGATATTGATCCACTTAATAACATCTTAAATCCAGCAACACCATCCAAAATTAATCTCAGAGGCAGCTTCCATAAAAGAGCACTAATTGGTTCATTCTTTAAGATCATTATGAGGTTGTTTCTAAAATTCAGAAATACTTTCCTAGAATTATTGTAAGCCAATGTACCACCTCCCAAATGATACACAGTAGATGAAGGGATTACTGCTAATCTGTATCCACTTCTTCTTATTCTCCAGCACAAGTCAATTTCTTCTTGATGTGCAAAAAAGGTCTCATCGAAGCCTCCTAATGTTTCATACACCTGACGTCGAATAATAAATGCTGCACCACTTACCCAGTCTACATCTATAATACTATCATATTGTCCAATATCAGATTCTATAGTATCAAATATTCTACCTCTGCAATAAGGATATGACAAGGCATCGAGAAATCCACCAGCAGCGCCTGCATACTCAAACAGTTCTGGTTCCTTATCAGATAATATCTTTGGCATTGCTGCCGCATAATCAGGATGGGTATCCATGAATTCTATAAGAGGGCTTAGCCAATTTTTGCTTACACGAATATCAGAATTAACCAATACTAGGTATTCAGAATTGACATCTTTCAAACCTAAATTATACCCACCTGCATACCCATGGTTTTCTTGAAGTCTTACAACTTCCACCTCCATAAAATCACTGCGAAGGACCTCCAGACTATCATCTGAGCTCGCATTATCGATATACAAAAGCTGGATATCTTTTTTATTATTTTCTATCAACGAAGGGAGATAAGTATTTAACAGGGAGCTTGAATTATAGCCTAGAATAGCTATTGTTATTCTGCAAGGTTTTTTTTTTATACTAAGTTGAGAAAAGTAAAAAAGACTGTCTTTCTTATCCTGACTCAATTGACCAGTTAATGATTCTAGACTATCAAATTTTTTATCATTTCTAATAAATGACAGTAACTCTAACCTTACTTCCTCACCATAAATATCTTTATCAAAGTCAAAAATATTGACCTCTATTGTCTTAGGGTTTTTTTCGTTGATAGTAGGTATATCTCCAATATACATCATTCCTTTATATCTCTTATTTCCTATGTATATATAGCTGACATATATACCATCCATTGGAATGAGTTTAGCCTTACTAGAAACTTCTAGATTAGCCGTGGGATATCCTATGCCTTTACCCAACTGCCGTCCCTTAATTACCGTTCCAGTGATAGAATATGGTCGACTTAGTAATTGATTAGAAATTTCAATTTTTCCTTCGAGTAAAGACTGTCTGATTTTTGTAGAGCTAATTGTAATTTCCTCTACCTGTTGCGCAGAAATCTCCCTTATTTCATATTTATATTGTTTGCTTTGATTTCTGAGGAATTGGATATCACCTGTTCTGCCTTTACCAAATTTGTGGTCATAACCTATAACAATGATAGAAGGGTCGAAATTCTTGATCAGAATATCCCTTAAATACTGTTCTGGTGATAGCTGCGAAAGCGCTTGAGTAAAAGGAACTACCACCAATATGTCTACTCCATAAGAGGACATTAGGTCCACCTTCTCGTCTTTCGTGGTTAACAATTTTAATGAATTATCATCAGGAAAAAGAACTTGACGAGGGTGAGGATCAAAGGTCATCAAGACACTTTGTGTATTGCGACTACGGGCAATTGACGAAAGTTCTTTTATAATATGTTGATGTCCACTGTGCACACCATCATAAGACCCGATTGTAATAACTACACCTTGTAACTGAGGGAGATCACTGAAATCCGAGTATACCTTCATATTAAGAATTCCACAATATGATCCAAAGGTAAGATTATCGGGGAAAGTAAGTGAATTAGATCGATAGATTGCTCTTTCGAATATTCAAAAATGTTAGCTAAGTAGTACTTTTGGTACCACACCAACGAACTTCGGTGAATTATAGTTCGTTAATTAGAATAGATGGATATAGATAATAACAAGGTAGTAGAAGCACTTCGTCAGATTATAGACCCAGAATCTGGAAATGATATTGTGTCAATGAGGTTGGTTAAAGATTTAAAAATTAATGCCCCACAAATAAGCTTTACGGTGGAGGCTGCCGGTCTAAAGGAAACTGAAAAATTCAAAATCCATGAGCAAATAAGTGACTCATTGCATGGCATATATCCTTCTGCGCAATTGGATATACACTTTGCTAAAGGCCAGAAAGGAAGTCGCCCAATACCACAAGTGAAAAATATTATTGCTGTAGCATCAGGAAAAGGTGGTGTAGGAAAATCGACTGTATCTACAAATTTAGCCTTAGGACTACAAGCTTTAGGTGCCAAGGTTGGGCTCATGGACGCTGATTTATATGGTCCCTCTCTTCCTACCATGCTTAACATTAAGGAAAAAAAACCAGTTATAAAGCAGCTCTATGGTCGACATAGAATCTTGCCAATTGAGGCATATGGTCTATCTACTATTTCTATAGGTAATATTGTAGATGAAGATCAAGCTGTGGTATTAAGAGGTCCAAGGCTTGGGGGAATCATTAAACAATTTGTCAATGAGGTCATCTGGCCAGATTTGGATTATCTCGTAATCGACCTGCCACCAGGCACTGGAGATATTCAACTAACTCTTGTACAAACACTTCCTTTGACTGCAGCAATAATAGTCACTACACCACAGCAAGTGGCGGTAGCAGATGCGGTCAAGGCAATGAATATGTTTAGGTTGGACAATATTAAAGTACCCATTCTGGGAATAGTGGAAAATATGTCATGGTTTATCCCACATGATGCTCCAGAAAAGAGATACCGCATTTTTGGAAAAGGAGGTGGAAAAACACTAGCCAAGAAAGCAGAGACAGTCTTACTCGCCCAGTTGCCCTTGTTTTCAGAAGTACGAGAAAAGAGTGATAAGGGGACCCCAATTATGTTAGATGAGGGTAATCCTATATCAAAATACTATTTGGATATGGCTAAAAATATAGCCAGTCAATTACACATAAGAAATGAAATCTTGCCACCTACTCAGATTGTTGGTGTTAATATTCAAAAATAGAATCAGAGAATAAGTTATTTTGTGACTCTAATAAGGCTGCACACCAACAAATATGTTAGAATTAGATAAAAAGGATATTCTTTCCAAAATTGATAAAGCTTTGGATAAAATAAGACCTCATCTTGCTGTAGATGGAGGTAATATAGAAGTAGTGGATATTCTTGAAGACTACACAGTCCAAGTCCGGTGGATGGGCAATTGTGTAAATTGCTCTATGTCTGCGATGACAATGAGAGCTGGCGTAGAGCAAACTCTAAAGTCAGAATTTCCCGAGATACAACATGTTGTGGCTGTCAATGGCATGATAAGTGAGCAAACTTAGGCGTTATCACTTCTATGAGTCGAGACAGATTATATGATAGCATTCTTACTAAGAAATCATTTTTATGTGTTGGTTTGGATTCGGATATGTCAAGGATTCCACAACACTTCAAGGATTTAAAGGACCCCATATTTGAATTTAACAAAGCCATAATTGATCATACTCATGATCTGGTAATCGCCTATAAGCCTAATACAGCCTTTTACGAAGCTTTAGGACCAGTAGGAATGGAATCCTTAAAAAAGACTATAGACTATATCCCTGACGATATCATGGTCATCGCCGACGCTAAGAGAGGCGACATTGGAAATACTTCCAGACTTTATGCTCAAAGTATCTTCGAATATTATGACTGTGACGCTATAACAGTCGCTCCATATATGGGAGAGGATAGTGTCGGTCCTTTTTTGGAATACGATGACAGGTGGGTTATTATCCTAGGTCTAACCTCTAATAAGGGAAGTCAGGATTTCCAACACTTTACAGATACTAATGGCGTTAAGCTATATCAGAAAGTACTAGAGACATGCGCAGCCTATGGTACATCAGATAATATCATGTTTGTTGTAGGTGCTACTCAGACCTCATTCTTCACAGAGGTTCGTAAAGTTATACCAGACCATTTTTTATTGGTACCTGGAGTTGGTGCTCAAGGCGGCAATCTACAAGAAGTTTGCAAACATGGTCTTAATGACAAAGTGGGATTGATAGTCAATTCTTCAAGAGGAATTATCTATGCAAATCAAGGACCAGATTTTGCCACAGAAGCAAGGAAGAAAGCTCAAGAATTACAAATTCAAATGGCTGACATTCTTGACAATATGTCATAGCCTTTTAATAATGATGAACATCCAACTCTGGATGACTCCACATGTAATTTCTTAAAATAAGATCAGCTTCTGGATTAATGGGTTCGTACTTTATACTTTCCTTTAACTCCTCTATACCATATTGAACATCATCGACATTGATATATCCATATCCTCTATAGTGCCCCATCTCAACTAAGAATACAGCTTGCTCATTTGGCGCTCTACCTTGCTCCAATAATAGAAAGTTCTCATCGAACAATCGATTCATAAGATGAGTACTTTCTTCAAATCGTTCATTGTACAAATATGGAGGTTCTTCACCGATACATGCTCCTTGACATCGAACCAGTTCATAATTAAAACAAGTATTCGCAGATCGATCTATTCCATTCACTTTATGACACAGTTGAAAGGCTTCTCCAATTTGTTCGATATGACTAAGTGCCGATTTTCTTGACCCATAGTAAGAGAGAGGATTGTCAGCTTTATCTGCTTTTACAATTTTATATTTCTTGTAACCCGATTTATCACTGGCAACAACTATTGCATATTTATTGACTTTGACCTTTTGGATTTTGTTGATTTCAGGTTGGACATCTTTTATCTCCTTTGATTCTTTGAGCAGAGATGCTAGTTCACTCCCTGTAACTTCGTAAGAGATATCAGCCACCTTTTGAAAGAGATTATCTGTCTTTTTTGTCTGCTTTGAAAAATGTTGCTTTACTCTAGACTTAATGTTTATACTCTTGCCAATATAGATTACAAACCCATTTTTATCAGCGAAGTAATATACCCCACAAGATTCAGGTAAATTTTCAACGTCAGATGGCTCAATGTCTTTGGGCAGTTTTGTAAGCTTCAAGGTTTGTTTAATAAGTTGGTTGATATCCGCTGTCCCTTGCTTTTCGAATATTCTTCCTAGTAAGATGGTAGTGGCTTTGGCATCATCATATGCTCTGTGCCTGTGTTCCACTTTTATATCAAAATACTTTATGAGATTACCGAGACTATAAGACTTGAGCTGAGGAAAGGCATTGCGAGATAATCTTACAGTACACAGATTTCGTCTGGTAAAGGTATAGCCCAGACTACGGAATTCTTGGCGCAAAAATTGGTAATCAAATCTCACATTATGTGCTACAAAAATTGCCTTCTCCGTCATCTCGATGATCTTCTTCGCAATCTCATAGAACTTTGGAGCATCGGCCACCATATCATTAGATATTCCAGTTATACGTGTTATGTTAGATGGAATGGATCGCTCAGGGTTGACTAAAGATTGGAACTCATCAATTACTTCTTTTCCATCGAATAGAATAATAGCGACTTCTGTAATCTTATCTCTATTAGTGATACCTCCAGTGGTCTCCAGATCTACAACCGCGTATCGTCTATTTTTGGTCACTATATTTATAGTATTATAATATTAAAATCTGTCTAAGAGTAGATTATTCTTAATAGTCTATATAAATTGTACATATGAAATTAATACTTAATATATTACTCATATTAACAGCCTTTTTATCATGCTTTAATACGTCTTCATCTAGTCAATCTGTTCAACAACGAATTCTCCCCGGTGCTGACAGGACGTCAGAGTATCTCCCATTGCTAAAAAACCGAAATATAGGCGTCATCGTGAATCATACTAGCATGGTAGGATCTCTTCACTTGGTTGATTTCCTAGATAACCAAGGTATTAATGTAACCAAAATATTCAGCCCAGAGCACGGCTTTAAGGGAAATGCAGATGCCGGTGAAAAAATAGATGATGATCTTGAAAGATATAACGGGATTCCAATCAAGAGCTTGTATGGTGATAACAAGCAGCCTAAGTCAAGCGATCTAGCAGATGTAGATATACTTCTGTTTGACATACAAGATGTAGGAGTCAGATTTTATACCTACATATCCACATTACACTATGTTATGCAGAGTGCTGCTGACAATAATAAGACTCTCATTATATTGGATAGGCCAAATCCCCTGGCATCGTATATCGATGGACCAGTCCTAGACCCTGCATTCAAAAGTTTTGTGGGTATGCATCCAGTACCCGTTGTATATGGCTTAACTATAGGAGAGTATGCACAAATGATCAATGGTGAAAAATGGTTAAATGAAGGAGTACAAGCAAATATTAATGTAATTCCGATTGCTAATTATACTCACGATTCAGTGTATATTCTACCAGTAAATCCATCACCTAATCTACCCAACAATATAGCCATCGGACATTATCCCTCACTCTGCTTTTTTGAGGGAACAACTGTAAGCGTCGGCAGAGGCACTGAGGATCCTTTCCAACAAGTAGGACACCCTAATTATAATGGCATACATTCATTTACACCGACATCTGGTCCTGGCGCCAAATACCCAAAGCTGGAAAACAAACTATGTTTTGGCGTCAACCTAAAAAAGGTATCACCTAGCAAAGATGGGTTGGATCTAAGTTATCTAGTCAGCTTCTACAAAGATCTAACTTCAAAAGAGGTACCCTTCTTCAATGACAATAATTTCTTTGATTTACTTGCTGGCACTGACAAGTTAAAGGAGATGATTATTAAAGGTATACCTGCGGAGGAGATAAAAATTTATTGGGAACCCGGTCTTCTAGAATACAAGATGAAAAGAAAGAGGTACTTAATCTACAATTAGTCATCAGAATGAATAACGTAATTGAAATCTCAAATCAGTTCTGGTATCACCGTCTATAAATGTATTTCCACTCCCTTGGGTTCCCTGATCTTTAATTGTTCTAGCCCACCTAAACTCAGCCAATAGACTCCGAGTAATTTTGTATCTATAATTAATATAATAACGTATGCCTCTACCCGAAAAAGAAGGAATCCCAAATTCATATAAGATATTATTCTCGTAGGCAAATATTCGGCTTCTGAAATCATCTATGTCAAAGAAGGCAATACGGCCGGTAATTGAATAAGGTTTAGACCAAGGCTTATATAACACATCCTGAAAAAGTAAGACACCTTTTGTTACCCCATTTATGTTCTCAGATCTTGAAAATTCAATTCTATTCCTCAACTCTAAAAATTTTGTGACCTGATTACTTAAGTGCAATCGAAGTCTTTGTCTCTTTTGAGGACGACCAACAGTCAACCTATCAGGCAGTCCTGTTTGTTGTAAAATCTCATCACTCAATGATAGGTTTTCAAACTTCTCCTCATGAAAAAACTGTAAATAGGCATTCAATTTTCTTCTAATCGTATAATCAACTCTTAACAAATACTCCTTGCCACCTGAAGGATTATTAATGGTAGATCTTACCCAAGGATGACGCCAAACATCGGCATAAGTTCTTATTAGCCACTTTCTAGTTAACTGTAATTCCAACCCTAAATAGATCCCCGTCTCATTGTTGACAAGACTTGATTCTCCAAATGCATTCGGAGTTATTGTGTTATATGACACGCCATAATCTCTGTAGATTATAGAAGCGCTTAATCTTTTGTCCAATCCAATGAGCGCCCCAGCTAAATGAGCCAACCCTCCAGTAGATGCATAAGCCGACTCACCAAAAAGGTGGACATTTTTGTATCTATAGCTGAAATCTATGCTAGTATTATGTAGTTGATCTCCACTAAACCTAAATCTATTGGCAATATTATCTGCCCGAACCAGAGGTGTATCAAATAGGCTACTAAGATGATTGATAGATATATCCAAATTGGATTGTACATATCTAAGACTGCCGCCTATACTGCTAAGCCCCAGTGATCCTTTATCTGCCTTTTCACTTAATGTTCTATGCTGTCCGCTAGTTTGTAATGATGACAAAAACAAATCAGGCGTATCAAAATCCAATGTATCGATTATCACATTGCCATCTCTTCTTACGCGACTAAAGAATGAACTAACCTCAATATGGTCTCCAAAAGCTAGAGTGGCACCTGCGCCTCTGTGATAACCATTTTCTGTAATGGAAGTATATGGTCTAAGGACCCGACCTCCTTTTTTAACTTGGGTTACGAAAGCACTCTTGCCAGCCCTAAATCCGTTATGAGATATCAAACCTTGACCAAAGGACACAGAATAGTCACCTATAACCAAATCCTTAACTAATGAACTGTAGTCACGTAAATGAAGATGTGCCGTTAGGAAATCTAAGCCACTATTAATTGTATCTGATAATAATTGCTCACCATCATCCTTTTCAGATATTAGTCCAAATCTTAGTTTGTTTTCATAATTTCCTCTGTACCTCAGTGTTAATCTATTAGGATCACCAATATATGGCGGTGGAGTTTCTTCATCACCTATATACCCAGCTTGCTCTTCTAATATTCGGCCCCACTTAAGAAATACTTCGTGACGACTATTGCTGATCATGTCTTTAAGCGAAACTGGAAGTTTATTTGGATCTGACACACTGACAAAGGGTCTTATTCTTTGTATATCAACAGTCTGAAAAGATGGAATGGATTGCAACTCTTCTATCATTAGTAGATCACCAAATTGCTCTCTGTGAGCCAACAAGTCACTTATCTGGATATCAGAAAGCAAACCCAAATCCTGAAGATCATCATAAGCTAGTGAATTGATATCCTGTGGATTTTCAAAATATATCTTATACCTATCAAACAAAACACTCAAATCAACACCATCTTCACGATCTTCGAGAAATAGCTCTACTTGATCCCATATCTCCTGAGGTAAATCCTGAGAATAACTCAGATGACAGATTTGCAGTAATATGACAATCAATAATAACCTCACACCATTTTAGATCTTATTTTATCCATAGTTGTATTGTTTAGAATACTCGTTAACCAACTTGTAAAATCAAAGTATAAAAATGCCACCTTTTCCAATTTATCCTTCTCACTAGCCTTAAGTTTAATTATACACTCTTGTATATATGGCCCAATTCCAAAATTCATAGCTCGACTACCTCTTCTCAAAAAACTTAACATTAGCTCTGCTGAAGGATTGAGCAATTTTGCTGATTCAAAAGATTGCTTCACACTTGGAAGTAAATTTATTATCAATTGAAAATTATTAAGCTTGTAGTGACAAAGCAAATGCAATAGCCTAGCATAGCATATTATATCAGGACGTAAGTGTTGATCATTATCATCTAAGACTAAATTGAGATAATCTATTGCTTTTTCATTATCTCCTTTGTAGCTGTACAACATTGCATACTTATAATAGAAAATTCTAATCCTGTGCTTATCTAACCTGTGTCCATAATCTGCTATTCGATCATCCCACTGCTGAACATAATGATCCAGTTTATGAAATTTATTGGTTATTAATCGGAGATTGAGTTCAGCGTTTGAAAAATATGATAAATCTAACAACTTAGAAGCTTCGTCAAACTGAGTCATTTCTTGATGACGCCACTCCGCATATGTCTTGAACCAATATTCATACTTATCTCTTCGATTTAAGTAAAAACAATTAGTCAAAAGGTAATGCATACCTCTCATATATAGTGCAGCATCCCAGTTGAGTTTCGACTTTTGATTGGTACATAGTTCCACCCATTTTAAGGCATGCTTATAACTAAGGTGGAAATCCAATCTCATATAATGATACCATACATGAGCTTGATGCCATAGAACCATGGCTGTATCTGAGGTCTTAATTTGACTGAGATTTGGCAACTGATTCTTAAAGAAAATTTCATACATCAAAAGGTCTCTTTGCGCTGAAGCAAATCCCCACTTAATGTATAGCCCTTGAATCTCCAGACAGACATTGAGCATCTCACTTTCAATATTTACAGTATTTCTATGCCGTTTTGACTCTGAGATAAGCGTCTCTATTCTATTCTTTGTTCCTCTACTTCTGGTTATGTGCCTTGATTCGATCCGCTTTTGTAATTCGGCACCTTCTAAGGCTATGATATCGTCTATTGGTGACTCTACCATATTCACCGCCTTGAGTAGAGCTAGACTTTCACTATAGAATCCTCTTTTATATAAGATCATAGCATGGTCTATTTTCTGTCTTGCTCTAAACATTTCATCACTTTCACCATACTGTATTCTTAAGCTCCTGAGGAGTTGACTGTACAAATGCCTCTTAGCGTTTGTGAAATTTGATTTGCTTGACGAAAAACACTGTTGGATAAAATAATCTTCCCCTTTATCTGGATGCTTATTAATGAGTTGGAACAATTTCAAATAAATGGCAGTGTCATTACTATTGAGTCGATTGGTAAATAGTACAAAATGACGTTTTTCCGACTTCGTGAGGCTGTATATCAGGCTTCGTAAAGATGAAAACTTAGCTATAGGCATAACACAATAAAATTATTCAAATTATTGAATATCAATTATTTATAATGATTCAATTTTAATTTGATATAACAGTCATGAATTAATAAATATTATTATATCAAGAATGCTAAACTATTTTCGCGGCATCATTTCATAAACATAATTAAAATGGCTACAAGAAGAAAAACAACGAAATCAACTATAGCTAAAAAGCTTGTTGTAAGAAGCAAATTGGAGTATATCTGGCTTGATGGATATAAACCTACTCAGAACATGAGAAGTAAGACCAAGGTGATACCAAATTTTAGTGGTAAACTCAAAGATTGCCCCATTTGGTCTTTTGATGGTTCTTCAACAAGACAAGCTGTGGGTGGATCATCAGATTGCCTACTTAAGCCTGTGGCAATATATCCAGACCCTATTAGGGAGAATGGTTATTTGGTAATGACAGAAGTGCTCAATGCGGATGGATCTCCCCATGAGTCAAATGGTCGTTCATCAATAGATGATGATGATAATGACTATTGGTTTGGATTCGAACAAGAGTACTTTATAATGGATAGAGCCACGCAACTGCCGTTAGGTTTCCCCGTTGGTGGTTACCCTGGACCGCAAGGATTATATTATTGCTCAGTAGGTGGTAAGAATACTCATGGAAGAGATGTTGTTGAGAAACATGCTGACCTCTGCATCCAAGCAGGTCTTGCGTTTGAAGGAATCAACCAAGAGGTCGCTTGCGGACAATGGGAATTTCAATTATTTGCAAAGGGAGCTAAGAAAGCAGGAGATGAGATTTGGATTGCTAGATACCTACTAGACCGACTTACAGAGCAATATGGTTATTACATAGAATACCATCCAAAACCTATCAAAGGAGATTGGAATGGGTCTGGAATGCATGCCAACTTCTCTAACAAGAAACTGCGTACTTCTGGCAAGAAAAAAGACTTTGAAGACATCTGTGAAAAGTTTGCTCCTAAGAATAGAATAAAGCAAGCCATTGCTGTATATGGTGCTCATAATGAATTGAGACTCACTGGACTGCATGAAACTCAGTCTATCAATAAGTTTTCTTATGGTGTATCTGATAGGGGGGCTTCTATAAGAATTCCTATAGCCGCCGTAGAGAATAAATGGAAAGGGTGGTTAGAAGATAGAAGACCGGCTTCTAATGCCGACCCGTATAAGGTAGCTGGATCTATAATCGCTACGGTCAAAGGGAAAGAATACAAATACAATTAGTCGATTTAATATTCCTTATATTAAATCAACAAAAAGGGCTTCAATTTTTTGAAGCCTTTTTTTATCATATTTATAGGTTCACCATCAATCTACACCTGAAAATGTGTTGTAGTTAATCTACCTCACTACCTGTTTTACTCACATACATGATAATCATACCTCCAAAAACCATTAGTAATCTGACAATCAATCCAAAAGTCCTTCCTGGCTTATCGATGAATGTTAGCATACTCAATTGGAGATTTACCATACTTAGTATCAGAGATAATACTCCAAAGAAAAAAATCAAAAAGCCGATTAATGTTGCATGGTTTCTTGTCATAGCCCTTTAAGTATGTAATTGATTCACGAAATTAGATGATACTTAAGACATATTATGTCCAAACTGACATGGATAATGAAACATTAAAAGTATTTTCACCATAATTAGGAAGACCAACCCTACACAATTTGTTGTTTAAGAATAAGATGGAATTCAAGGATGTGTTCATGACATATTATGTACCGCTATGCAACTATGCCAATTCATTGCTTAATAATGATGGATTGGCTGAGGATGTGGTACAAGATGTGTTTATGCATATATGGAAGAATAATGAGCATCTAAATCTCAAAACGACTATGCAGGCTTTTCTGTTCAGTTCTGTGAAGAATAAGGTTTATGAAAATGCTAGAACTCGGAAAGCATATCAACAAGCTGTAGATAGATATCATAATGAAATCAAGAACTCCTCAGTTGTTGAGAACGATAATACTGAGGCATACTTTATGAATATGGAGCGGTTAAGTAGTCTTTTGCGACATTTGCCACCCAAATGTAGGAATGTCTTTGCACTACATAAGTTTAATGGTCTAACTTACGCTGAAATTGCCGAACAGGAAGGAATATCCATAAAGACTGTGGAAAATCACCTTTCTAAGGCGGTAAAGATTTTAAGAGAAAAACATTCAGAACAATAAAAGCTAGTCAGACGACTGATGGATATAGATAAATTATTACTACAACTACTCAAAAACGAGGACGCTTCCAAAGAATATGATACACTGGATGAGTGGAAGAAGGAAGCTGTAGAATCACTCAAAGCATTGGATTCATTATCTAAGGACTCAGGTGATAGTATTTCCTCTTCTTACAAAAAATATGATAAAGTTGCGGCTTGGGAAAAGATTTCAAACCAATTAGAGCCTACACCAACTCCTCAGAGTCCAAAGTCTAATAAGTGGATATGGGCTACGTTGTTACTATTTCTTATAGCAGGCACTGCCTTCATTACTTACAAATCGATATGTTCTTCTACGGATAAAACTCAAAAAATCTATAATAGTGATACACAAACCATGGCATTTGCACTGGAGGATGAATCACAAATATGGCTGAGAGAAGGGGGAAGTATATTATCTCTTGAATCTGATTTCACACAAGAACGAAGAGTGAGGCTAGAAGGAGAGGCTTTCTTTGATATAGCCAAGGATGCCGAAAGACCATTTATTATTGAGCTTACGGACAGCGATTTTATCAAAGTCTTAGGCACCAGTTTTAATGTCATTAATAAAGAGGATCAATTAGATGTAGTGGTTTATTCTGGTGTAGTTGAATTCCATACACTTAACAGACCACTTACGCTACAAAAAGGCGATATGGCAACTAGGATCAAAGGCTCTATCTCTGTAGTTAAAAATAAAGACGGCAATAAAATTAGTTGGAAAACTAACCAATTAGTGTTTGAAGATACACCTCTTTTAAAAGTCTTCAAGGCATTAGAAAATCACTATAACATCTCCATTCATATAGATAAAGGGATAAGTTCTAATTGTCCAATTAGAACTAAATTCACAGATGAATCAATTGAGTCTGTCATGAAAGAACTTTCTCAACTCTCAAGGTTTGAATACAATATCAATCATGATCAGATTTCGGTAAAGAATATTAATTGTGTAAAATAATATTGATATGACAATCAGAACTATCGGATTACTCCTGATGAATTCTGTGTTCTATCTAACTCTTTTTTCGCAAAATAATCCCTCTTCAAATCAGATTATATTTTTAGAACAAGAACTCACTCTATCAACACTTATATCTACTATAGAGTCACAGAGTGACTACTTTGTATCCTATAATTCTGAGGATTTAAATATCAATGAGACAATCTATTTGACTCAGCCAGAACTGACCCTAGATCAGATAATATCAGTATTAAGAAAACAACTTGATCGCAAAATATCAATTAATCAAGAAGGTCAAAAGATACTAATACTCCCTTATGACAATAGGACCGTAAGTGGAATAATTGTAGACTCGCTGACCTTGGAAACACTTTTTGGGGTGGCCATTTTTGATTCAGACGGCACTGGTACTTATAGCAATGAAGAAGGATATTTCCATTTTAAAACTGGTATCGACACAGATAGCATGTATGTCAAATATCTAGGATATCGAACAGTTATAATTCCTTTACAGGGATTTCAACGTAAGTATGTAACTATCAGAATTTCTCCTGACAATAGATTACCTGATGTTATAATCCGACCATCCGAACAAAAAGAAATATCTCCAACTAACTCAGAACAAGTAGGTATCTACGAAGAGCAACCAGTATCTAACATAGGAGGAAGAACTGACTTAATCACCACAATCAAAAGTTTGCCTGGTATATCTGTTGGATCTGAAGCCCAAAACGGCTTTACGGTAAGGGGAGGAGGACCGGACCAAAATCTTGTTCTAGTAGATGGCATGCCTGTATATGAAACCAGTCATCTAGGAGGATTATCTTCAATTTTTTCAGAAAACATGATTAAAAACGCCAATCTCTATAAGACAGGCATCCCCTCTAATTTTGGCAGTAAGCTAAGTTCTGTTTTGGACATAAGACTTAAGGATGGCAGTAGGACCAATACCAGGAGAAAAGCCTCCATTAATTTAGAGAACTTCTCTGGATTTATTGAAGGACCAATAGGGGATAAGACCTCTTTTATTTTTAATGGCAGGGTAAGTTTAATTAATCTGTATTCATCTCCAATTCTAAGTAAGTTATTCGATTTTGTTGAAAGTGATTTGAGTTACTTTGATATATATGCCAAGCTTTCTCATTGGTTTTCGCCAACAAACAGACTTAGCTTTTCTTTCTATTCTGGAGAGGATAATATCTTTCTTCGCAGAACGGACAACAGCAATGCAGAACTAAGCTTTATTGACTCAAATAACCTTGGCTGGAACAATAGATTAGCTACTTTAAATTGGAGTACAGCCTTGTCAGAAAAAATCTATTTCCATTCTCAAATTGGAGTAACAGAATTTATTTTTCAATCCAGATCTGCGAACAGAGTTACAGGAAGTGATGATTCCAGCTTATCAATAGGCGTAGAATCTACACAGATGGATTTAGTAAGTAAAGCCGACTTAGAAATTTTCACCGACAAAATTGGAAAAGTGAAATTAGGTGTTGGTTGGACTTTGCATGAGAGTGCTCCATCTATATTGGAGGCCAACTCATTGGAAATATCATCAACAGAGAGTGCTGACTCAGTGTATATTTCTCAAGAATCTTACTTTTATCTAGACTACATTGTTGACATTGCCAAAAACGTGACGCTTCAATCCGGATTAAGAAGTAATCTTTTCAGTGGGTTGGACACTACATATTTCTTTTTAGAACCAAGATTAAGTATAGAGTTTCGTGGCCAATCGAGCGAATTAAAGTTAGGCTATTCAAGAATGAGTCAGTTTCTTCATTTATTGGTAAATCCTAGCTCTGGCTTGCCAAGCGACCTATGGGTACCTAGCACACGAAGAGTTGCGCCTGAGAGATCCAATCTTATATCAGCAGAGTTTAGACATAAAGCATCATTCGGTTCACAAATTACTATTGGTGGTTTTTATAATACTTATGATGGACTGATTGAATACACCAACCCTTTCGAGATTATTCAAGTCATAGTGCAGAACCATTCCGAATTCAATACTGACTTAACCGATGTCAACTGGGAAGATAGAGTAACTACAGGGACTGGGAGGGCCTATGGACTTGAATTGGGATGGCAACATCACTGGCCTAGACTTTCTGCTAATTTATCATATACCTTAAGTCGATCCGAAAGGACTTTTCAATTTAGTAATCTACCGAATTCAGACCCACTAACTTTCCCCTTTAAATATGATAGGCCACACAATCTTTCGGCCAATGTAAATTACAAATTGAAAAACAAAGGAAGAGTAAATCTCACTTGGCTTTTTGGCAATGGCAATACTTGGACTTTTACACAGAATACGATTCTAGGTCCCCTAGGACCCGTTCTTGATCCTAAGGAGAGAAATAATGTGAGGCTTTCAAACTATCATCGATTAGGTGTTTCTTATCATAAAAAGAAAAGTTATGAAAATGGTAATTTGTTAGAATATAGTTTAGGAATCTATAATGTGTATAACAATGCTAATCCATTCTACAGTTTTATAAGAGAAAATGAATCTACTGCCCAAAACCCAATTTCTGTAGTTGAAATTTCACTATATCCCATTTTTCCACAATTTAATATTTCTTACACGTGGTAATTTAGACATAATTTTTTGCGATTGAACAGACAATCTTGTATCTTGTAACACTATCAAATGCGTCTATTCTCCTACATATTGATAATAGTATCTTTTGTTTCTTGCGAAAAAGAGATTTTTAATCCATTGGATGAGTTTGAACCTTATGTAGTTGTTAATTCTATTATCTCTACCGATTCCACCTATGCTGTAAATTTGACTTACTCTAAGTCAATATATGATAGAGAAGATTTCAGACCTGTTGAAGATGCAACCATTTTCATTGCAGTAAAAGATGAAGACAATATCAGACGTCAGGAATTTACTCTCAATCATCAAGGCAATGGCTTGTATACTAGAAATAACAATCCTGCAGAAGGTAAGATATATGAATTGCTCATTGAAGTAAATGGAGAAGTTTTGCGTGCTCAGACTTATGTGCCTAAAGTAGTAGAAGCATCAGTCAATGTTATTTCCACAGAGATAAATGAAGAAACAGAACAGCAGGCATTATCAGTTGAGATAACGTTGAATGATTTAGAAGAAGATGATCAAAACTTTTATGCCTGGGAAATTGAAGAAATCATTAACTCCGAAGAACCATACATTGGGAATGACCACACATTGACATCTGAAGTAAATGTAGAGGAGGAAAATACAACGCCTTCTACTGAAGAGTCCGTTTCAACATCAGAAGGTAACGTTACGTTGTCTTCGGATCCAAATAAGACTGATTCATTCATCTTAGAAAACAGATTCAACAACAATGGCATAAATATCACAAGTCCTTCAGAAATAAGTGATAACGGATCATTTACCGCCAGTTTTGTGACCACTAATCCTGTAATCATAAGTGGAGCAAATAATGAAGCCGACGAAAATGGAGATACTTCATCTAGTGGAACCGTATCTCAAACCGTGAATCCTAAATATAAACTCAGAGTTTGGGCCATTAGTCCAGATTATTACTACTACCTCAAAAGTCTTGATAATACAGGACTACCTACCAGTGATAACAATATATCTGGTCCTTATTCCAACATATCAAATGGTAATGGAATCTTTGCTGGCTACAATGTCAAAGAATTTGACTTAGAATTCTGAGATTGATAATCTTCAAAAGACTACACTTTCAATAGCAACTTTACTCCACTCCAATAGATTCCTGAATTATAAATGGATAACTTCACCGTATGCCGCTGCCGTTGCTTCCATAACGGCTTCACTCATAGTAGGATGAGGATGTACTGCTTTTATAATCTCATGACCAGTAGTCTCAAGATTCATACTAGCTACAATTTCAGCTATCATCTCAGTGACGTTTGACCCTATCATGTGAGCACCTAATAGCTCACCATATTTAGCATCATATATTACTTTGACAAATCCTTCTTTGACTCCTGCTGCACTTGCTTTGCCTGAGGCCGAAAAAGGGAATTTCCCTAGTTTAATTTCGTAACCTGCCTCTTTTGCTTGCTTTTCTGTCATACCGACACTTGCAACCTCTGGCACACAATATGTGCAAGACGGGATAATATTATAATTGATTGGATGAGTTTCTATTCCAGCAATTTTCTCAGAGCAAGTTATGCCTTCGGCAGTAGCCACATGAGCTAATGCTGGTGTAGACAACACATCTCCAATGGCATATATACCAGCTACTCCAGTATTATAGAATTCATCAACTTCTATCCTGCCTCCTTTATCTGTTTTGACTCCTAGCGCTTCCAACCCTATGTTTTCGGTGTTAGGTTGAATACCAGTAGCACTTAATACTACATCACATTTAATCACCTCTTCTTTATCATTTTTACGACTCTTTACAAGAACTTTTATCTCTTTGCCAGATGTATCGACAGATTGTACAGCAGTATTACCCATCACATTTACACCACTCTTCTTAAAGATCTTATTTAGCTCTTTTGACACATCATGATCTTCTCTTGGAAGTAAGCCTTGTTCTAGATATTCTACAACTGTAACCTCCGTACCCATACTATTATAAAAATAAGCAAACTCTACGCCTATAGCACCGGCACCTATCACAACCATACGTTTCGGCTTTTTAGGAAGCGTCATTGCCTTTCTATATCCTATGACCTTTTCTCCATCTATAGGAATATTTGGTAATGATCTGGATCTAGCGCCTGTTGCAATAATAATATTATCAGCAGCATATTCTTTCTTCTTTCCGGCATTATCCGTCACAATTACCTTTCTTCCGCGTGCAAGTACACCATCTCCTTCAATGACAGTTATCTTATTTTTTTTCATAAGAAACTGTATCCCTTTGCTCATCCCATCAGCTACGCCTCTACTTCTTTCTATTATTTTCTTGAAGTCTGCTTTTGCATTGCCAACAGATATGCCATAATCTTCAGCATGGGTGATATAATTATAGACCTGAGCAGATTTAAGCAAAGCCTTAGTCGGTATACATCCCCAATTTAGACAAATGCCTCCTAGATTTTCTCTTTCCACAATCGCTACTTTCTTACCTAATTGAGCAGCCCTGATTGCAGCTGGGTAACCACCTGGTCCACTGCCTAATACTATTATATCAAAATCCATATCTTAATTTGTGCGCAAATATAAGGTTATGAAATCATGTCTTTCCGATATTAAACAATCAAATTACAGTCATGTTTCAAGCTAACCTAATATAAAGCCCTTAAGGGAAATGAGGTGAAGGCACAATATGTCCATTAGACAAATTAAAAAGTTTGAAAACGTGATAATCCATTGTAGAATTCTCGAACTTCGAAGAATCGATCCTTGATGACCATTCTCCCAGTTGTATCTATGAATCCTACACCCCTGTTTCCTATCATCCTAGCTCTGCCATCATGGAAGTCCCAAACCAATGCCAGATTGCCTCCAATGACTGATTCTCCCGCCTTATTGAGATAACCCCACCGAGAATTATTACTATAGGCTATTCGATTATCCGAAAATCTATTGAGTAACTGATACTGATCTGAGGTGATTTTCTCCCCCTTAGGAGATAAAAGGCCCCAATTTTTGTCTTGTCGGTATTTCCAGTAGCCATCACCTGCTGATCTAACATCTTTATAATCTAAGATTTTAATTGTTGTAAAATCTTTGTTTACTAATTCGAAAGAAGAAGCCTTTTTTACAAGAGTATAATCATTATTAAAATCTTGAGCTGATTGATACCCTAAGCTATTAGAAGCACGGTAATCTCCTTCCTGTAAGAAATAATACAAATCATCATTCTTAGCTCTGAGGAAGCTACCATTTGGAAAGTAAATCTTGTCATAAACCTCAGAGATTTTTTCACCATTAAAATTATAAACGGCTTCTCCCGAACTATTCCGACCAATGAAATGAGAAGAAGATAAAATTTTGATGGATAAAAAAGAAGGATTTATAATTTGCACTCCTGAGACGGTTAATATTCCTTTCTGTCCTTGTGCACCTATAACGATATACCCATGTCTAACCTCGCTCACCTCTGACAATGACATCTCAGAAATAAGTTTACCTCCTAAGTCAATAACCAGCCAATTATTATTAAAATCTTGAACGAGAGCATATCCATCTTCACTAAAATCATAAGCTTGCTTATACTTAAATTCGATTATCTTGTTTCCATTCTCATTAAGATATCCCCATCGACCAGCAAGATTTGCAGCACTCCTTCCATTGACATAATCTTTTAAGTCATCATATTGGGGTTCCACTTTTACACTACCATTTATATCAATAAACCCCCATTTATGCTTAGGAGAGTCATAGTCTTTAAAGTAGTTTTTCTCAATGTCAGATGCATCTGGATTTATTGTTATCTCATTAGTATCAAGCTTACAACTCACAATAAGCATTGCAATCGTCAGGCTGAATACATGATTTCCAAATGAATTTTTCATACCGCTAATTAGAGAATAAAGTAAGTACTTTTTCATTACATCACCCCAGATTTAGATTGCAATCAGTTATTGTCCATATATTAGCGAAAATTATTATACATGAGTAAGAAAATTGCCATTTTCCCAGGCTCATTTGACCCAATTACAATTGGTCATATAAATCTTATTGAGCGATCAGCTCATCTATTTGATAAAGTGATAATTGCAATAGGTCAAAACAATCAGAAAAAATATCTATTTACCCTTAAGCAAAGACAAGCTTGGATCAAGAAGGTTACGAAAATTTATTCCAATGTAGAAGGATCAACATATAAGGGATTAACAGTAAATTTCGCAAAAAAGATGAATGCAAGGTATCTTATTAGAGGTCTAAGAAACTCATCTGACTTTGATTATGAGAAAACAATATCCCAACTCAATAATATAATTGGAGATGGTCTGGAGACAGTTTTCTTCATCTCTCAACCAAACATGAGTCATATCAGTAGTACGATTGTAAGGGAAATAATCAAAGGAAAAGGGAATGTCAAGGAATTTGTTCCAGAGTTTATATACAAAGATTTGAAGTCAAAATATTACAAATAATAAAAAACAAACTGTCAAGTATGTCTAATGCTATATATAAAGTACCAGAAACCAAAAATGAACCAGTATTAAGTTATGCTCCTGGGAGTACAGAACGTGCAGGTGTAAAAGCCGCTCTTAGAAAGATGCGTGCTTCTAAAATAGACATTCCAATGGTCATTGGAGGTGAGCAGATAACTACCAAAAATAAAGTGAAACTTTCTCCTCCCCATGACCATAAACACATATTGGGTACATACAGCAAAGGCACAAAAGCTCATGTAAGTAAAGCTATTAAAGCCTGCATTGATGCTAAAGAGAAATGGGCTGCCACACCTTGGCAAGACAGAGCTGCTATCTTCCTAAAAGCGGCTGACCTAATAGCAGGACCCTATCGTGCAGAAATGAATGCGGCTACTATGCTTGCACAATCTAAGAATGTGTACCAATCAGAAATAGATGCTGTATGCGAATTGATAGATTTCCTAAGATATAACGTAAGATATATGACAGAGATCTACAGCCAACAGCCTGATAGTGCTCCAGGTATATGGAACAGATTGGAATACCGACCGTTGGAAGGTTTTGTGTTTGCAATTACACCTTTCAACTTTACAGCCATCTCTGGCAATTTACCAGCTACACCTGCATTGATGGGTAACACCGTTGTATGGAAGTGTGCCGATTCTCAAATCTACTCTGCTCACCATGTTATGAAAATATTCAGAGAAGCAGGACTCCCAGATGGGGTAATTAATTTGGTATTTGTAGATGGACCAAAAGCAGGAGACGTTATTTTCCAACATAAAGATTTTGCTGGGCTGCACTTTACAGGTAGCACGGGTGTTTTTCAACATCTTTGGAAAACTATAGGTCAAAATATAAATCAATATCGTAGTTATCCAAGGATAGTAGGAGAGACAGGCGGAAAAGACTTTATAGTAGCTCATCCAAGTGCAGATGCAGCCTCATTAAGTACCGCTATTGTCAGAGGTGCTTTTGAATATCAAGGGCAGAAGTGTTCTGCAGCATCAAGAGCTTACATCCCGAAATCTTTGTGGCCAACTGTCAAGAAACTAATTTCAAAAGATATCAAGTCTCTCAAAGTAGGCCCTGTAGAAGATTTTAGAAATTTTGTCAACGCGGTTATAGATGAAAAAGCTTATGATAAAATAACCAGCTATATCAGTCATGCAAAAAAATCTAAAGACGCGAAAGTGATAATAGGAGGTGGTCACTCAAAGAAGAAAGGATACTTCATAGATCCTACTGTGATTCTAGCTTCTCAGCCCGACTATAAAACTATGTGTGAGGAGATTTTTGGACCAGTGATTTCTATTTATGTTTATGAGGATAACAAACTTGAAGAATTGATTCCAATTATAGATAACACCTCACCTTATGCGTTAACAGGCTCTATTTTCGCTAAGGATAGATATGTCATCCAAGAGCTTGCATATGCATTGCGCAATGCTGCTGGTAACTTTTACATAAATGACAAACCTACTGGAGCTGTAGTGGGTCAGCAACCTTTTGGAGGAGCCAGAGGATCTGGAACAAATGATAAGGCAGGTTCTATCCTTAATTTATACAGGTGGATTTCTCCACGAACGATAAAGGAGACTTTTGCACCACCAACGGATTACAGGTATCCTTTCTTAGCGAAGTCATAAAGATTACCCAAGTGGGAATCCTTCGATAAGTTCTGTAGTAAATTGGCTAGCAACATCGGGGCAAAATATCATTGTAAATAGAATGCCATAAATAGCACCAGTAAAGTGGGCACTATGGTCTATGCCGTCACTACGATTAGTGCTAGCCCATGATGAGTAAACCAGATAAGCAAGCCCACCTAGTATAGCCCTAAAAGGAATGATGCCGTACAAGGCCAACTGTGCCCAAGGGTGAAACAAAATATATGCAAAAACGACCCCAGACACTGCACCAGAAGCACCTATAGCAGCAAAATTAGGGTTATTCTTATGTTTGAAATAGGTAGGAATGTCTGCTACTACTATAGCTGATAAATACATTAGTAAAAACATTACTGGCCCTAAAACAATACCAAATATTTTTTGATACTCATACTCCACGACTGGGCCAAATTGCCATAAAACAAAAAGATTAATAATAAGATGCAACCACCCTCCATGGACGAACCCACTACTTAACATTCTGTAATATTCTTTATCTCGGTATTCTGTAGTCGGATGATGTTTGAGTCTCTCTACAACGGTTCTATTTTGAAACCCTTGATATGAGATCAAACCTGTAACGATACATAAGGCTATGGATATTGACATATAATTAGTCTTTGCAATTGATGACTTACCCTGATATAATGCTCAGGCATTATGATAAGGTTCATTATTGATAATAGTAAATGATCTGTATACCTGTTCTAGTAGTACTGTTCTAGCGAGATGATGAGCAAAAGTAAGGGGTGAAAGAGATATAAGCGTCGCATTGGATGACTTTATCTTCTTAGCAAAACCATATGCTCCTCCAATAATGAAAGCGATTGAATGTCCACCTAATGATACTTGATTTTCCAAGTAGGATGCAAATTTTTCAGAAGTCATACTTTTACCTGACTCATCTAGAAGGATGACTTTGCTTTCCTTAGCCATTACTTTTTCAAAAATCTTGCTTTCCAAATTTTGAATCTCCTTTTGGGAGAGGCTTGAAGAATACTTTTTAGTCGGTAATTGAATGATTTCTATTGGGAGGTATCGTTTTATACGCTTTAAATAAAGTTGCTCAATCTCAGAATAGTGGTTTTTCTTGTCCCTACCAATATAGTATATCTTTAATTTCAAATCTTGCTATTTACGCATCCAGCCTTTTACATCCGGATCAACAACAAAGAAACGTCCATTGATCTCTGATACGATAAATAGTTCTCTTGTAGATTCTCCAACATTCTGATGTATGATCTCAAGCTTCTTCCCTTTGGACACAGTGACTATTCCGGCATGACCATATGGATTCTTATAATTAGGACCGAATACTAAAATATCACCAGGCAATGGTCTGAATTCAGAACCATTAATAAATTGATACAAATCCCGCTTATGATTGAGTTTTAAGTCAGGCAAGGTTTCATCAAATAGCTCCTTAGCATGTCCATAAGTATAAGGCATTCTGTGACCATAATTGATATAGTAATATCTCTTAACAAACTCTACACATTGGTACTTGAGCCCTAGATTGTAGTTTCCAGCTGCTAAGTTTCGTCCAAAAACATTGCCTTGGTCACCATTGTAGTACACATTGATGCCATTATAGCTATCTATCACTTCTCCAACTTGTGGAGGTGTATAGAATATATCCAAAAACATACCCACTCGAGAATCAGACCAAATCAAACCATAACTTGTTGAAGTCGCCTGAGAAAGAGGCAACAAAAGCAGACTAAGAATTATGACTATTTGCTTCATGTTATATAAAAACATAATATGAGGATGCAATATGTAAGTTAGATTTCAATTTTGCAACCAAATATGCCTCTTAACCCATGTATTATAGAATATTTACAATAATTCTTCTTAATAAGATTCTTAACATGAGCATCTTTCCACTTTTCTTAAATTTACACGCTTATTCACAGACTTTAATAAGATAGCATGTTTGACAATTTAACAGACAAACTAGATCAGGCCTTTAAAGGTCTTAGTGGAAATAATAAGCTCACCGAGATTAATGTGGCCCTGTCCATCAAAGAAATACGTCGAGCCTTAGTTAGTGCCGATGTCAACTATAAGATAGCCAAAGAATTCACTGATAAGGTCAAGGACCAGGCCTTAGGCTCCCGTAACGTCCTAAAAGCAGTTAAACCTGGTGAACTCATGGTCAAAATAGTGATGGATGAGATGGTGGATTTGATGGGTGGGCAATCGGTCGGTATTAATGCTAAAGGGAAACCAGGAGTCGTTTTGATAGCCGGTCTGCAAGGGTCTGGTAAAACGACATTTACTGGAAAGCTGTCAAAGTTTTTAAAGGAAAAGAAAAAGATGAAGGTCCTTGTGGCTGCTTGCGATGTATACAGACCTGCAGCCATTAATCAGCTATCTGTACTTGCAGAAGATATAGGTGTTGAAATTTACAAGGAGATTGAAAACAAAAACCCAATCACTATAGCTGGTAATGCAGTGGTCCATGCTCAGCAAAATGGGTTTGATGTTCTGATCGTGGATACCGCTGGACGATTAGCAGTTGATGAAGAGATGATGAATGAAATTGCAGCGATAAAGGAATCCATCACGCCTACAGAAACTTTATTTGTGGTTGACTCAATGACGGGCCAAGATGCAGTCAATACTGCAAAAGCCTTCAATGATGTTATTAACTATGATGGTGTTGTTTTAACCAAACTTGATGGAGACACCAGAGGTGGAGCTGCATTATCAGTCAAATACACAGTAGGTAAACCAATCAAATTTGTCAGCACTGGAGAGAAAATGACCGATTTGGACTTATTCCATCCAGATCGTATGGCCCAGAGAATACTAGGCATGGGTGACATCGTCTCATTTGTCGAAAAAGCGCAGGACCAGTTTGACGAGGCAGAAGCCAAAAGGTTAGAAAAGAAAATCAAAAAGAACAAATTTGATTTCAATGACTTCTTAGGCCAACTGAATCAGATTAGAAAAATGGGAGACCTAAAATCTCTCATGGGAATGATTCCTGGTATGAGTAAGCTTAAGGACTTAGACATTGACGATAGTGCTTTTTCGAAGGTGGAATCGATCATTCAGTCTATGACTCCTCGTGAACGCAGTAATCCAGAAGTACTGAATATGAGTAGAAAAAAGCGTATTGCAAATGGATGCGGACGTAATATTCATGAGATAAATATGTTTATCAAGCAGTTTGATCAGATGAGAAAGATGATGCACATGCTATCAAAGGGAAAAGGAATGAATCAAATGATGCAAAACTTTGGAAATATGCCAGGAATGAAAGGGTTTAAATAGTCGAAAATATCCAAACGCCAATTTCCACATATTATATGACTGTATAATGTGTTTTGAGTGGACATAAAGTTAAGTTTCTACGTTATAGTATTTTGCTAATCTCCCAGAAGCTGATACATAAATAATGTATGAGAAAGATTATCCTATTACTCAGTTTGACTTATAGCCTGTCATTGTTTTCCAATCTTCCTGATGGTTCACAGGCTCAAAATTTTACTTTCATTGATGAGCAAGGCAACAGCCAGAAGCTTTATGAAGATTATCTCAATAAAGGAATTTCCGTCATTTTAGAAATAACAACCTCCGATTGTGAGCCTTGTTGGAATTTTCACCAAAGTGGTCAAATTCAGGATATTTATAAGCATTTTGGACCGAATGGAACAATCCTTTCTAATGTAGTGACTCCTATACTCATTGAGTCGAATCCTAAAACTACAAGAGCCTGCTTTATGGGTGGAGACCAATGTGGAGAACAAGGTAGATCAGGAGATTGGACGCAAGGTGTCAACTATCCAATATATAATCCCACAGCAAATCTCGCTGCTAAACTGGTGGATGATTATGACATCACAGAATATCCAATTATCTATGTTATCTCACCTTCCGGTTATATCAAATCATTCAAAGGAACTGCAACCACCTATGAGGAAGTTACCTCATATGCGGTCAATTCATTCCAAATGCACAACTCTACATTCACCGTTACAGGAGGTGATTGCGAACCTCTTTTAATAGACTTACACCCATCACAAGGAGAGGGAACAGTTAGATACGCATGGTCAAATGGATCTACATCTCAAGATATTTCAGTTATGGAAAGCGGCGAATATTTTGTGACTATGACAGATGAAAATGCCTATAGCGTAACAATAGGTCCTATTGAAGTGAATGTGCTATCAGAATTGTCAGTAGCAACTACCAAATTGATAAATGCTACTTGTTATGGTGCATCGGATGGGACCATTAGTATAAATGTAAGTGGTGGATCAAATACTTTTAGTTTTAATTGGAATAATGGGGCTAATCAATCCACCCTAAACAATCTACAAGCTGGGTATTATGATGTTACGATTACTGATCTTATGACAAATTGTATATCGGTCCAATCATTCAATATTACACAGCCAGAAAATATTCAATCAGATATTGATGTAGAGCACATTGCTTGTAAAGGTAGTTTCGGATCTGTAGAGATTGAGACTACAGGTGGGCAAGAACCATATAGGTATGTTGTAGATGGTGTCAACTATAATGCCTCATCATTTATATTAACAGAAGGGGTGCATACCATATCCATTATAGATGCCAACAATTGTACAGAGGTGCAATCCATTGAGTTGAGAACACAAGTGCAACCAGTCGCTCTAGCAGGTGTCCAAGGCATTATATCTTGCAATAGCACTTCAGTTCAATTGTCTGCTGCGGGTTCAAGCGAGGGTCAAGCATTTTCCTATCTGTGGCTGGATAATCAAGGAATAGAAGTAGGATCTCATAGAGATATCATTGTTACTCGAGCAGGAGAATATACGTTGATAGTCAGTCATCAAGATTCAGATTGTACTGCGAGCAAAACCGTTTTGGTGTCAAGTGACAATGCAGTGCCTTTAGTGAATATTAATTCTTCAGGCAATATTGATTGTCATAATTCAATGATTGAGTTATCCGGTCAGGGTTCATCTCAAGGACCAAATTTTCAATATCAATGGTCTTCCATAGATGGTGAGATAATAAGTAGTGCAGATCAAATAAATATCTCTGTATCTACTGCGGGAAGGTATCAATTAGAAGTAACGAATCTGATTTCTGGTTGTTCTGCTTCTTCTGAGATTATTGTTTTTGAAGAGGATAGCCCTCATTTAGAATTATCTGGAAACACGGTGTTTTGCGAAAATTCTTCTAGTGAATTATGCTTATCCTTACCAGACAATCTAAGGATACAATGGATATTGGGAAATGAAATTATAAGCACAGAACCATGTATAATCGTCTCTTCTAGTTCAGAATATAATGTAGTCCTAACAAATACCTTGACTGGCTGTACCACATCAGAAATGATTGAGGTTTCTACTACAAATCTTCCGGATACAGGCATATCAGGCTCCCTTGATTTTTGTGCCGGAGAAGAAACGATCCTTTGTTACGACCAGCAGACAGATATTACAAAATCATGGTTTGCTAATGGACAAGTACTGAGTACTCATCCATGTATTACAATTAGTAATCCAACTCATATAGAGTTAGTAGCAGAAAATCAAATAACAGGTTGCACTAATGCCGAGGCTTATCAGATTACTGAGTTCAGCTCACCTCAGATTGTCGTAGCTCCAATTCAAAATATTAACTGCGAAAATCCAAAAACCATCATTTCTATATCTTCAGACAATCAATTAAATGAAATTAGATGGACTGATTCATCAGGCACACTTATAGGTCAAGGTCAAGATATCGAAGTATCTAAAGCAGGTCTATATAATGTAGAAGTGGAAAACATGGTCGGTTGTATATCTAATCATGTTATTTCTGTATTTGCTGATATAGAATTGCCACTAGTCAATATTCCTCAACCTCAGGACATCAATTGTGCTCACCATTTGTCTACATTAATTGCAGATGTAGATACAGATGATTGGAATATTGAGTGGTTGGATGAGTCGGAGAACGTTATAGGAGCAGGACGAGAAGTTGAAGTGTCTGAGGCTGGAATATATTATGCGCTCATATCTAAGGGCAGTGATTGCATACTATATTATGAGGTCATCGTTGAAGAAGATGATGACTTACCAGAGCTCGGTCAGATTCAAACTCTTATTACTGACTGTGAAATTGGTCAACTTAGATTACAACCTTCTAATGATGAATTAAACTCATACAGATGGACAAATCACATTGGCGTCACTATAAGTACTAACAATTATCTAGATCTTACTGAGCCTGGCACTTATTTACTGTATGGATCCAACTCGCATGGTTGCACAACCGTCAAAAGGATAGAGATTGACGCCAATCAGTTTGGAATACCAAGCAGCGCATTTGAAGTAGTTCAGAACACTCTCGAGGTATCTTTTATAAACCTGACTAACGGCATTTCCCATTCTTACGAATGGCAATTTGGTGATGGCTCATTTTCTACTGAAGAACATCCGATCTACACTTATTCTGAACCAGGCACCTATTTAGTAACCTTATTGACAAATCATAGCTGTGGGACTTCTGATAAAAGTATTTCCTTAGACATAAGTCTAGATGGCCAAACGACCTCAGTTCAGACATTAGAGGGGGTTCAAGAGTTCACTATTCATCCCAATCCTGCTAATTCCTTGGTCAACATAGATGCTCGTTTAGATATTAATGAGGACGTGACTATTACCATTACTAATGCATTAGGAGAAAATATTTTTACAGATCAGTTACAACAACAAATTATTAAGTTGGATTATAAGACATCTGGGCTTAGTGCAGGGATTTACTCTGTGCAATTAAGCACTTCTAAAGGGACCATAAGTCGTCAGTTGGTTATTACAAGATAATCACTTACTAATTCTTGGTCATATAATCTTCGAGCTCTTTAAGCTTAAGCATACATTCTATGGGTGTCATAGCTTGTACATCCACGTTCTGCATTATTTTTTCAATGTCCTTCATAGTATCGGAAGACACATCAAATATTTGCAATTGGTGAGAGGCGGGGACAGGATTTGATTTTAATATATCTTGTACAATGTCTTTCTCGTCAAGCGCTTTAGTCTCCAGTTTTTTGAGAAGAGCACTTGCTCTAAGAACGATATCCTTTGGCATACCAGCTAGTTGGGCAACATGAATACCGAAGCTAGCTTCTGAGGCGCCTTCTATTAACTTCCTTAAAAAGATGATATTATCGCCAACCTCTTTTGTGGATACATTAAAATTTTTGATTCTTTCAAAACTACTTTCTAGTTGATTCAATTCATGGTAATGCGTTGCAAAAAGCGTTTTAGGTCTGTAACTATCATGCTCGTGCAAAAATTCTGCAATGGACCACGCTATGGATATTCCATCATAAGTACTGGTTCCTCTTCCAATCTCATCTAGCAATATCAGGCTTCTTCCTGATAGGTTATTGAGAATGCTGGAAGTCTCAGTCATTTCGACCATAAATGTGGACTCGCCACTAGATATATTATCAGATGCACCTACTCTTGTAAAAATCTTGTCCACGATCCCGATTCTGGCCTCAGTTGCTGGAACAAAACAGCCCATATGAGCCATCAAACAGATAAGTGCTGTTTGCCTTAACACTGCTGACTTTCCGGACATATTTGGTCCAGTAATCAAAATAATCTGTTGGCTTTCATTATCAAGGTACACGTCGTTTGGCACATACGCATTGTCTTCGGACAATTGAGTCTCTATAACTGGATGACGTCCTCCTTTTATATCAATGACATAACTTTCATCAAGTTTTGGTTTAACGTATTGCTGATATTCGGCGAGATAGGCAAAAGCCGCTAAACAATCCAATTCCCCAATCAAGCTTGAATTCCTAAGCAAGGCTTGTACACTTGAATCTGACTTTTCTACTAATTCTTGATATGCTTGCTCCTGTAGAATTGACATCTGTTCTTGAGCTTGAAGAATTTTTGTCTCTAATTCTTTAAGCTCAGGCGTAATATAGCGCTCTGCATTCTTCAAGGTTTGCTTTCTAACCCAATTTTCTGGGATGAGGTCTTTATCTTTATACTTGTTAGTTACTTCCAAGTAATATCCAAACACATTATTAAATCCTACCTTTAAGGAAGAGATGCTAGTTTTCTCCATCTCCTGTTGCTGTAGGCTTGCTAGCAAGTCCTTTCCATTTTTTGCGACATGTCTCCACTCATCCAGTTCAGGTAAATGTCCATCTCTGATAACATCACCTTTGTTCAATGAAAAGGGTGGGTCATCTACTAGTGTAGATTTAATAAGTGATTTTAAATCAGTACAATCTATGAGGCTATCTACAAAAGAAGCCATTGCCTCATTACTTGTTGATTTCAATTTCTCTGATATCAGATCGATTTTTTCTATGGCTTTACTGATATAAATAAACTCTTTGGGATTGATCTTCTTTAAAGGGATTTTGGAAGTGAGTCGCTCTAAATCTCCTAAGGAAGAAAGCAACTCTCTAACTGAATCCCTCAAACTATCATTATCAAAGAAGAAACTGACTTTATTTTGTCTATTTAAAATTTCATCCAAATTTTTCAAAGGCAGTACTATCCATTTAGAAAGCAATCTTGCGCCCATAGGACTACAAGTTTTATCAATCACATCTTTCAAGGATACACCAGTTTCATGATTACTTCTTATTAGTTCAAGATTCCTGATGGTAAACTTGTCAAGCCACATATACCTGTCTGAATCCAGTTTGGTCAGTTGTTGTATATGTGATACATGGCCTTGTTGAACGGTTGATAGATAATGTAAGATTGTGCCTGCGGCTATCTGAAGTAATGGCTGGTCCTCTATTCCATGTCCTTTAAGGCTTAATACTTTAAAGTGCTTAAGAAGAATCTGCTTGTTATAATCTTCTTCATAGAACCATTCGTCCATACCATATAGGTATATCTCATCAGATAACATCTGACTTAATTCTGTTGACTCAGTTTTAGAATACAGCAGTTCATTTGGTTTGAAACTCTGCAGTACTTTCAACACAGATCGCTCAGACCCTTGGTGGACGATAAATTCTCCCGTTGATATATCAAGGAATGCAACGCCAAACTGATCGCCTCTTCTAGTAATACTACCTAAGAAGTTATTCTGCGTAGCATCTAGTAAGCTGTCGTTAGTTGTCACTCCTGGCGTAACCACTTCAGTGACATCTCGTTTGACAATTTTCTTTTCTTTACTTGGTTTCTCTAACTGCTCACAAAGAGCCACGCGATACCCCGCTTTGACTAGCTTAGGTAGATAGGTATCTACTGAATGATGAGGAAATCCTGCCAATTCTATGTCAGATCCACCATTATTACGGCTGGTAAGGACTATACCTAAGATTTGGGATGCTTTAATGGCATCTTCTCCAAATGTTTCATAAAAATCACCGACCCTAAATAAAAGGATTGCATCTGGATATTTTTGCTTGACCTCAAAATACTGGGCCATCAATGGTGTTACCTTATTTTTCTTCTTTGCGATGGGTATGACTTATACATCAAAAATACTCATCTCATCCAATTATCTAAGGTCGAATACTCAGATAATATCCACATTCTGATTGATTCTTTGTTATAAAAGGTTATCTTTGCGCCCGTTAAAATTCTGATTGTCGATGTTCGACATTTTCAGGAATGGCTTAACCACGTAAATTTTAACCTATGTCAGTAAAAATTAGACTCGCCAGAAGAGGCCGTAAAAAGAAGCCTTTTTACCACATTATTATCGCAGACGCTAGATCACCTCGAGATGGAAAATTTATCGAGAATATCGGATCATATAACCCTATGACTGTCCCTGCATCCATAGAATTGGACAGAGATAAAGCTTTTGATTGGTTGATGAAAGGTGCACAACCTACCAACACAGTCAGAGCCATTTTGAAATTCCAGGGTGTCTATTACAGAAAACATCTAATGAGAGGTGTACAAAAAGGTGCTCTTTCAGAGGAGAAAGCCATGGAGATGTACAATGAGTGGGTTGAAGCAAAAGAAGCTAAAATAGCTGCAAGGAAAGAGGAGACCAGGAAGAAGAAAGAAGAATTTTGGAAAATGGTGTCTGGAGAAATCAAACCGCCTAAGAAAAAAGCTGATGCAGAAGCAGCCGAAGCATTTAGAGAGACAGGGGCAGACGATGCTCCAGCTAACCAAGAGGCACCAACAACTGCTGATGCTACACCTGCAGAAGCTCCACCTGTAGAAGCTCCAGCAACAGAGGCTCCAGTAGAAGAAGTTAAAACTGAGGAAAGTGCTGTTGCAGCCCCAGCTCCTGAGCCAACACCGGAACCCGTTGAAGAAGCGCCTAAAGCTGAGGTGTCACCTGAACCAGCAAAAGAAGAGTCAAAGCCAGAACCAACTCCTACACCAGTTGCTGCTGCTCCTGCAGCTTCACCTGATGATCTAACTAAAATTGAAGGAATTGGTCCAGCTATATCTAAACTTTTAGCAGCCTCAGGTATTGTTACATTTAGTGATTTGGCAGCCAAGCCGATCGATGAGGTTAAGCAAGTGTTGACAGACGCTGGATCAAGGTTCAAAATGCACGACCCAGCAACTTGGGGAAAACAAGCAGACATGGCCGCAAAAGGAGAGTGGGATGCGCTTAAGAAATGGCAAGACGAATTAGACGGTGGAAAACAGACTGGTTCTTCTGAAGAAGAATAATTAATTATATTAGAGGATAGCTAATAGCTATCGAATACATTTTTAGATAATAAAAACCTAGTAAAACCCATGTGTTTTACTAGGTTTTTACATAATACATGAACTCATGATTCCAGAATTAGACATTAAATACAAAACCATTCTTGAAAATATTAAGTCGAGTGTTCAACTTTCTGAAGAGCTTAAAACTTACCTGGATACCGAAGAAGATGATGATTACAAAGCCTTGGTTTTGAAATTTGAAAATGAAATTCATGAATTATATACCACTGTAGCTAATAATCATCCATTGCAATTAATATCGCTTGAAAGGGCCTTAATGGATGATCAATATGAAGGATTATATCTTCCTAAAGCTCTAGGATATGCGGTATTAAGAGGTAGAGTGAATAATCGAATTAAGTACGAGCGCCCTCAAAATCACTTTGCAGACATACTTGACTATATCACAAAGTCATCCAACTTTGAGCAAATAAGACTAAGAGTTGGACAATCAATACAGATTGGCTTTGCACTTAGTTCAGACATTTGGATCACGAATTTTCTTGCCAATGTTACAAACAAGAGAGCTAAGACGTTCTTAGAATCACAAAGGTTTATTAAATACAGAGAAGAGAAACTACGTAATACTGCTCTTGTCAAATACCGTAAACAATTTCAAAGCCTTAATTTCTCCACTGTTGTTATGCCTGAAAATAAAACAGAGTTGTTAGTGGAGTCAGGTAGTTTGAAGGACTTTTTAATCTATAGAGGGCTAAAAGATTACAATAATGATAGTCTTAAACCTGCTCTGCAAAAACTGATAAATAATAGTGAGTATTATGATAGCAAAGAGTTCTATGAATTATGCTTAATCATAGGAGCTCACTTTGATTTAGAAGCAGGTGATGTATCCAATTTAAAGAATGCAATGACAAGCATCAGAGCTAATCATGATCAAGAATCGAATCATGTATTTGAACTTCTGAATGCGCATTCTGATAAAATAAAAGGTCTAACAGTAGAGAATGAAAAGAAACTATCTACCATTATAGATAAATCATCTTCTGATAAAATCTCTGCATATTTTACAATGTTAGACACAATTAACTCATTGGGATATGTGCATCAAGATGCCATCCATGCTGTTAGGGAATATTACTATCAAAATGAGGGACTATCAGATGAAAATGAGGCTGTTAGAAAATCTATCCTTAGTAAACTATCTAAGTTTTTAAATAATCTCACCGTTGAAGAGTATCCAGAATATTTTGAAATCAATAAGGTATTTACTGAATACATGGAAATATTTAGCAACCAGAAATTTAATCAGGACCTAAAAGATCTTAGCCTTGTATATATTAAGAAGTGCCTTAAACACTACAAAGACAAGAGAAGCAAGGAATATCAGGACATCAAGAAATTTGTGAAGACAACATTCTTAGATCATGGCTTTATGACTGAGAAACAACTTACGGATTTATTTAAGACTAAGCGAAAGCCTAAAACGGCTAGTTAGTCAAAATCAAAGAACAATTATCTTTCTGTGAATAGCTTGGTTACCTATGCCGATTTTTAGTAGGTATAGCCCAGGCAAAACATCATTTATATCTAATTGAATAAAATTGGAATAGGTGTCTTGATCAAGTGATAGCTTGTGTATTGACATACCTTCCAAATTAATTAACTCAAGATACTGAACTTGAACATCCACAACCTTAACATACAATTTACTATCTGTTGGATTGGGATAGACAGAAATGGAAATATTTGATGACATCTCAGATAATGAGGTAGGCTTTGTAACAATTATAGCAGTATCGATTGTACAACTTCTCGCATCTTCGATAGTTACAGTATAGTTTCCAGCTTCAAGACCCGATGCTCTTGGGCCATTCACAAATGATATTGGATTGCCCCATACAAAGGAGTAAGGAGGCGTACCACCTCGGGGATTTAATTCTATCTCGCCAGATGATGTTGAGACTTCAGGTATTACTGAGGCATTAAATCTTATTGTATCAGGAGATAAAATGGAAATAGGATTTACTAAAGTCATACATCCTAATTCGTCTGTTATAGTTGCATTATATACACCTGTCTCTAACTTCTCAATTTGAAATCCATCCAAACCATTATTCCATTTGATCTCATAAGGCGATTGACCCCCAGAAACTCCTAGACTGATCAATCCATTTGAATCATCCCAGCAATCATTATTAATTTTTTCTTCTACACTATGAATAATGGTAAGTGGAGATTCAATTAAAATCGAATCTGCGATGCCAACACATCCTTCACCATCGGTTACTGTAAGATTATATGATCCAGATATAAGTTGAGAAATCGTATCCGATAGTTCATTTATCACGTTCTTATCTCCTGAACTCCAATTAAAATCCAATGGCAATGAAGCATCTGAAACTGTGGCCGTTAGCTGACCAGTAGAATCGCCATGGCAATCCACTTCTTGATCTAATAAAAGATCAACATTAATAGGTATGTCCTCATTGACAACCTCTAGAGAGAAGGCACTTGATTTACAATCAAACTCATCGACTACAGTCACAGAGTACAACCCAGGTCCAAGGTCCTCTAAGGAATTTTTATCTGAATCATCTCCATCAGATATGCCCCAATTGTAAATATAATTGCCATTGCCTCCTTCAACATTGACGGCAACTGCTCCCTCAGTACTCCCTAGGCAATTGACATTTATTATATCCGCCACTGAAATTTGAATAGGATCTGGCTCATTGATTAATATATTGTCAATTATGGCAGAGCATGAGTTAAAATCACTCACCGTTAATTGATACAACCCAGCTTCAATTCCGAACTGATCTTCTGAAATTGCTCCATTAGACCAAAAGTAAGAATAGGGTGAAGTACCACCTTCTACTTTGATATCTACAAAGGAATCATCTCCACCGGGACAGGTAATTTGTTCTAAAGTTGTTACAGATATCTCCAAGGAATCTGGCTCAGAAATTTCAAGATTTTGAATAATGTTCTCACATCCATTAGCATCAGAAATTGTAGCACTATATAATCCAGATTCGAGACTACTTACAACACTACCAGTGGGACCATGTGACCATTGGATATTATATGGTTGAGTGCCACCAGCTACACCCAACTGTATGAAACCAGAATTATCATCATGGCAATCATTATCCTGTAATAATACAACGCCTACAGTAAGAATCTGAGGGCCGTTCAACTGTATTCTATCAGTGACTAATGAGCAGTTAAAAGCATCAGTAATAGTTGCCTCATACTCCCCATCTTCCAAGTCATTAATCATTACACCCATATCTCCATTAGACCATTCTACTTGCAATGGAGCTATACCTCCTTCAACTAAAATATCTATACTGCCATCAGAAAGGCCAGCACATGAAGGAGGTACAAGAGTAGCAACACTATAGACCAAAATATCTTCAAAACCTATAAAAATAGGATCAGTAACAATTTGACAGCCACCTATATCTGTTATTGTGGCAACATATATATCTGAAACAAGATTGGCTTGCCTTGGCCCAATACGTCCATTACTCCATGTGTAATGATAAGGAGGTTGACCATTCTGAGCACTAATTTCAATTAGTCCTGTCTGGGTCCCTAAACAGCTCTCATTTAAGATAGACTCAATGCTATAACTTAAGTCATCAAGACTAACATCATCTTCATCACCATTACAATTATCATCTATTTGATTACATCTTATCTCCAGAGCATCAGGGTGAATACGAGGATTAGAATCATTACAGTCTATATCATTAGCAACAAATCCAACAGGAGGTCCATCACTACAGAAGAATGCAAATGTCTTACTATCACCAAACCCATCACTATCAGCGTCACTAAAATACCTTCGAGCAGCAACTGTATCAAGGCTTAAAAGTTTTAAATTGTCTATAGCAATATCACCTCGATTAGCACCTTGGGGCTTGGTTGCAGTGATACGCAATCTACCAATCTCGAAACTAGAAGGTATTGTAACTTGAGCATGTTGCCATTCCATGCCTGCAGCTCCAGTCTGCTCAAAAATTGTATGCCAAATCAATTCATCGGTACTATAAGCGACTTCTAATGTGCCAATATCAGAACCAAACATATGATAGTCCAATGAAAGTGCACAATCATCAACAGTTAGCACGGTCAGACAATGAGAAAACAATTCAATGCTCTGCTCATCAGGACAAATATTAGATTGACTCTCTATGTAAGCATAACTAGCCCCACCTGATATATCATCCTCTGGTCCGGTAAAACTCGTTGGAGTCATACCCCTTGATACAATCCAATCTGCATCATCTACATTACTATTATACCATATTCCTGAGAGTGGACAAGATCTGATACAGCTTGATTCGCAAATATCTGTATCATCGAAGTTTTCTACCAATATACTATTTCGACAAGCCGTAGTGAAAGTCATAATACAACTGGTTGGAGAAAAGTTGGTATTACCACAATCTGCCTCAACTATCAATTCATATTCTTGGTTAGGTTCTAGATTATTAATTACGAAAGAACCCTCATCGCAGATCACGAAATCCGATGATGAAAATGGTGTAGGATCCTGAGCTCTTTTAAATACTAGCTCAAGCGCTTCACATCTTGCATTATCATCCCAAGAGACTTTGACTTGGGTCGCTTCTATGTCAGATATTCTAAATGTCGTTGGCACAGTGCAAGACATGGCTACAAAATTGAGCTTAGCATAGTTGAGCACTCCTAAGTCTCCAGAGGCTCTGTCACAGATAATGATAGCCCAATTTCCTCTAGGATCATTTCCATTATTCAATGAATTAATTGCAGCTTCTGGAGAAAAAGAACCTATAAATGGTGGTTCACTCAGCCCAATATCTTGGCAAGCATCATCAGAAAAAGAAACAGGAGAAGTACAGTCAACAGTAGTTGGGTCACCGTAATTGTCTATGCCCCTACCATTATTTGATGTAAGATTGACAATATCTCCCCATGGTGCCTTCAATCCTATACTTAAATCTGCGGGCCAAGGATGACTAATAATTAAGTCTACACTTTCTAAGAAAACATCTTCACCTAAACTATTGCCAGGTAATTGAATTTCTGTAATTAGAAACTGATCTCGAGTTGGACAGTTATTATCTGATATTGGAAATCTAAGATTACAGGAACTACTATTATCGATTACAGTATTAACAAAATATGGCCCATTATACAAACTCACTTCTCCCTGACAGTTTGCCCTTATATATACTTCATAAGTACTGCCAGCATCTAAATCAGCAAACTGGTAAGTCGACATGTCGATGTCAGTGATATTGGGAATTTCTGTCCGAGGAAAACCGCTCAATCCAAATTCAATCTCCCACGATACAGCACCTGTATTGAAATCCAACCATTCCATACTAAATCCTTCAAGACTAGGATTATCCACAGAAGAAAGTATAGGTAATCGGCAATTATATTGGGAATATATACTACCACAACTAAAGGTCAATAGGCATAATAGCGTAAAGAAATTATATCTAATCCACCTTCTTGTCATAGGCTATTTGTTGAAGCTTGTACTTACTTAACGACTATATTGATCATACGTTTCGGGACGACTATAACTTTGACGACATTTTTGCCTTCTAACCATTTCTGCATATCTGGTTCTGCTAAGGCTGCTTTTTCCATGTCCTCTTTGGAAGCAGCTGCATCAAAGGTTTTGACAATTCTTTTCTTACCATTTACACAGATAGGGTAGTCTATCGAATCTTGTATAAGATATGACTCATCAAATTCAGGAAAATTTTGTCTATGCACAGAATACGTTTTACCCGAAAGTGACCACAGCTCTTCGGCAAGGAAGGGCGCGAATGGGGCAACAAGGACAATCATTGGCTCCAAAATTTTTCTTTTTCGAGTACCAAATTTTCTTAATTCATTGACACAAATCATCATTGCACTTATAGCCGTATTAAATGAAAATTTCTCTATATCACTTGATACTTTCTTAATGGCTTGATGAAGACATTTATATTCATCCTTTGAGGGTTCTTCATCGTTTAATGCGAAGTTATCCTCATTAAAAAATAGTCCCCAAAACTTCTTTACAAATTTTGAGACACCTTCTATTCCATTAGTGTCCCAAGGTTTTGATTGTTCTATTGGACCAAGAAACATTTCATATAGCCTAAAAGTATCAGCGCCGTACTCTGATATGACATCATCGGGGTTGACAACGTTGTGATATCTTTTTGACATCTTTCCAACTTCCGACAAGGTTTGGAATATGATATCATCTGTACTAGATGAAATTTTTTGTGCATTAAAAGTCCCTTGTTTTGAAATAAACTGTGCATTTTCAAATCCTGAGCGCCATCCTAAAAATTGCTTAATGCCTTTTGCATCAATATGTGATTCTGGCGTTCCATATTCCTTAACCATTTTGATATGAATTGGGATTTTTGCAAACTCTACCTCGGGATAATTATCTAGTATATCTGCACTTACAAAAACGTTTTCCTCATTCTCACCTTTCATCAAAGGAAGGAATTCTATAACCCCTTGTATCATCCCTTGGTTAATCAATTTCTTGAAGGGCTCGTTAGTAGGAACATATCCTAAATCAAAAAGGAACTTATGCCAGAAACGTGCATATAGCAAATGGGCCACTGCATGCTCAGCGCCACCAACATACAAATCGACATCTTTCCAATAATTCAATGCTTCTTCACTTGCGAATCTATCTGTATTATTCGGGTCCATATAACGGAGAAAATACCATGATGATCCCGCAACAGCAGGCATAGTATCTGTTTCTCTTTCAATGTCATCGCCAATGTTCTTCCAATCTTCTTTACGAGAAAGAGGGCTACGTCCATCCTCTGTTGGTTTAAAATCTTTTGTATGTGGCAATTCAATAGGAAGTTGATTCAAATCTAATATGGATGGTATACTATTCTTGTAGACCACAGGAAAGGGCTCCCCCCAATATCGTTGGCGACTGAAGCCTGCGTCTCTCATTTTGTAGTTTGTCATTACCTGTCCCAGTCTTTTTTCGGTGATTTCCTTTCCCATATAGGCTATAGCTTCTGGAACCTGCATTCCATCCAGGAAATCAGAATTAATAATGACACCAACTTTATCAGCTTTCGTAGCACCTTCATGATTTGATTTATCTACGACATCGATTATCTCTAAACCAAATTTTGTTGCAAAAGCGAAATCTCTATCATCATCTGAAGGAACAGCCATGATTGCTCCTGTACCATAATCCATCAAAACATATTCGCCTATCCAAATTGGAATCTTCTTATTATTGAAAGGATTAATAGCATATGCTCCTGTAAATGCACCTGTAACCTCTTTCACATCAGACATCCTGTCTCGATCACTTCTGGTCTTTACATAAGTCTGATACTTTTTAATAGACTCCGCCTCAGATGCAATTGTGATTTTCGCAATTAAGGGATGCTCTGGAGCTAATACCATATATGTTGCTCCGAAAATTGTATCGGCCCGAGTTGTAAATATTTCTAGCTTTTCTTCATGTCCATCAAGTGGAAAAAATATTTGAGCTCCTAATGATTTACCAATCCAATTACGTTGAATTGTCTTTAGAGAGTTGCTCCAATCTATATTTTCAAGACCAGACAATAACCGCTCAGCATATGCTGTGGTTCTTAAGTTCCATTGGGTCATTGCCTTCTTCTCCACTGGGTGACCGCCACGTTCTGAGAGCCCTTCTTTAATCTGGTCATTTGCGAGCACCGTTCCTAAGGCTGGGCACCAATTAACATAACCAATTTTTCTATATGCCAGTCGGTAATCTGATAATATGTTTGATTTTTCGATCTCATTGGCGGTCTGCCATTCTTCGGAAGTCAAGTTGTTTTTTCTACTTGTAAAGGCTTTTATCTCATCAGCCTTCCCACTTTCAAGTTTTTGTATTAATGTTGATATTGGAACTGCCTTTTGTTCATCCAAATCATAATAGTGCGAGAAGAGTAAGCTGAAAATCCACTGAGTCCATTTATAATAGGATGCATTGCACGTTTGAACTTCTCTGCTCCAGTCAAAACAAAATCCTATGTTATCTAACTGTTGTTTGTATCTGATAATATTCTTAGAAGTAGAATCAGCTGGGTGGACTCCTGTAGCTATCGCGTACTCTTCAGCAGGCAATCCAAAGGCATCAAAACCCATTGGATGTAATACATTAAACCCCTTTAACCTTTTGTAACGTGCAAATATATCTGATGCAATATATCCCAAAGGGTGTCCAACATGTAAACCTGCACCAGAAGGATATGGAAACATATCCAAGACATAATACTTAGGCTTATCTGATTTATTACTGATTTTGTAGAGCTCAGAGTTCTTCCACTCATCCTTCCATTTTTGTTCTACACTCTGAAAATTATATCGCATTACTTATTAAAAATTTAAGTCTTGAATAGAATGACCTATTTGTCAAATGTTCTCCTATGAAAACTGCTTGGATTATTATTTCTATACCCCCATCTCTCTATCCATTCTCCATTATCATTGGTTTTTGAAATAACAAATGTCTCTTTATCTACAATTTGACCTCCAGTTCCATGTCTGGTAAAGCTGATCTCGTTATCATTTTCATCATAAGCAATTCTAAAAAAAGAAGACAACTGTCCCTCACTATTAAATATTGACTTCTTTGTTACATTTCCTTCGGTGTCATATTCAAAAGTCTCCAGTCGAAGCAACTCTTTGCTTTGTCCATCATATCCTGTTCGCTTTATAATATTGTCGCCTTGATACTCAAGATTATAAATGGCCAAAAGGGTAGAGTCTGCACTGTAATAGTTAGTGATGGCTTTGTCACCTTCCTTTTTGACAAATTCATACGACTTTAAGGTATTGTCAATTTCAAAGTAAGATGTTTGCTCAAGGATTTTGCCTTTGTACAACTTAGCATCCTTATACTGCAGCACTGTTGGCTTCTTAGTCTGCTCATTGCCAGTAACCTGATATATTTCATGTATGACCATTCTTTGACCAGGAACCTCATGACTACAAGCCAAGAATATTATACCCAAGTATAAGAGCATGGATATAATGCGATAACGTTTTGATTTATTTTCCACACCACAAAGATGAGAATAATCATAGAGTCTTATGCAGCTTAACCAGATTAATCACTCTAGATGGATAGTCACTAATTATTCCATCTACTTCTAATTCAATCATTCGCTGGATATCCTGACTTTCATTAACTGTCCAAGGCACTAGCAAAAGGTTATTGTCTTTACAGTATTGGATAAGGTGATTATTAACAAGTCTAAAGTCAGGACTATAAATTGTTGGCGAAAATCCCAGAATCTCTAAATTCTCCTCCGGTGAATTTCTATTCTCTATAAGATAGACAGTCCGCACTTCAGGATACGATTCATGCAAGTATTGTAAAGTTGGAATGTCGAAACACTGTACTGTAGTCGTGGATAAAATGCCAGCTTTAATAATATCCCTAATGACAATGTCTGCAAATGTCCTGTAGTCTGGGTGGTGATTAGTCAAATCCCATTTGGGTTTCCTCTTTATTTCAATATTAAAGTTTATACTGGATCTGCCAAGTGTAGCTAGTTTGGACTCAACTGCTCTAGCCATATCTAATAAGCTTGGTTTATAAGTGGTCAAGCTGAGCTGATCTAAAAACCTTGGATGCACTCTTGATCCAGCATCATAAGTCTTTATCTCTTCATAAGTCATATTATAGATATTGTGACTGTCCTCATCTTCCTTAGAGATCTGGCGACCTGCGGGTGTGATTGCAATTTCGTGAGACATGAATGGTTCATGTGAAAGGATAGTCAAACCATCTTTACTAACTACTGCATCCATTTCTAATGTATCTACACCAATGTCAATGGCGTGAAGAAAACCAGGAATAGAATTTTCTGGAAAATATCCTCTACACCCTCTATGTCCTTGAATATCTAACCCCATATACGTTTTAGATGATTTTGATTAACAGAAATACTAATTATAGGAACTTTCTCATTAAATTAGAGTAGTCTTTCCCACTTGTTTACATGTACAATTAAATGCAATTGTGCTGACAAACCAAATTTTCTTTATTATCGATAAGACTAATACCCTTACTTCTAGGCATTATTGGTCATATGAATATAGAGCAATAGTAGGATCCCAATAGTTAAAGCAATTAAAATCTAGTACGATTATTGTTACTATTGAAACTAAATCATATGCGTAAATAACTGAAAATCAGTATTTTATTGATACACAATAGTTTACACATAAGAAATTATTCTAATATATCTGAGTATGAATTTGATTAAGACAATCAAAATAGCTATTGCAGCTTTTTTTCTTGTATGGGTACTTGATAATAACCAAGTGTCTGCACAAGATTTTCACTACTCCCAATTCTATAATCAACCTTTGGCTTTTAACCCTGCCATGACTGGCATATTTAATGGTGATGAAAGAATAAGTGGCTCGATTAGGGATCAGTGGAGGTCTATACCAGTGCCTTGGTTTAACTTTAGTGTGGGATATGACAGGAAATTTTACCCTAAAAAGAGCGATAACGGCTTTTTTGGAGGCGGTATTTATTTCAATTACGATACACAAGGTGATGCTAACGTCAGGTTATCCAATATCAATCTTTCTGGATCATATACTAGAATACTTAATCAAAGAAACTTAATTACAATTGGTGGAGCTGTTGGATTCTCCACCAGAGGATTTAATCAAGAGTCATTGACTTGGGATCAATTTTGGGATCCAAATAGCTTTACTGTTGATCCTGGCTTGGGTTCAGGTGAGAATATTATAGAGACCTTCAATTTTGTAGAAACAGCGCTGGGTATTAATTATAGATGGCAAAAGTCATCAAGAACCAAACTAGATTTAGGCATAGGTGCTTTTCATCTTACTACACCTTCATCCAATTTCTTTACGTCAACAGTTACACAGAGTCTTCCAATAAGATTCTCTCTTACAGGGGTATATAGCAGAAGACTAACTGATAAAATGGATTTACAGTTGGATGCCTTATTCCAAAACCAACAATCATACAATGAGTTACTTTTTGGTGGATACCTTAACTTTTATCTTAATCAACAAAGAGGTAAGGAATTTCAATTCAGAGTTGGAGCTGGTTATAGAACTAGAAGAGCGATCTACCCAAAGTTGGGTATAGAATTTAACAATCTATTTATTGCAGCGAGTTATGATTTCTATTTTCTTAATTTCAACACCATTCATAGAGGTGGGGGACCTGAGCTGCATGTTAGGTATATTATTAAGCATGTAAAGCCACTGGGTAAGTTCAAAGTTTGCCCAATATTCTAAAAGACCAAAGACTAAGCGACAGATTAAATGAACCGAATACTTTTCATACTAATAGGATTTTGGCTTTTTGCTCCTAATCAGGCAGAAGGCCAAACGCTTAAGGCTTTTCTCAAAGCTGCCGTTGAGGCTACAGAAGAAAAGGACTTCTACAATGCTATGTACTATTATAGTCAAGCAGTAGAATTCGACACGACCAACCTGGACAATGTATATATGTATGCTGAATCTGCAATGACATTTAATGCATACTCAATCTCAGAAACACAGTTTCAATATGTAGCAGACAATGACGAACAAAACAATTATCCACTAACAACTTTTCACCTTGCAGAAATGCAGCAGCGTCAGGGCAAATACGAAGACGCAAAAAGAAATTATGAACTTTTTGTTTCTGAAAATAATGGCGAACAACCATTGTATATCAATAGAGCTGAAAAAGAAATCGCAGCCATAGATTGGGCTATATCAAATATAGACAACCCTATTGAAGGCGTTGAAATTGAACAACTGGGAGGATCAGTTAACACCCCATATTCTGACTTTGGAGCCATAGAGAAAGACGACAATCTATATTACTCATCTTTACGATTTGAGTCAGATGATCAATATAGTCCTAATCGATTATACAGTAAAATCTTGACAGATGGCAATGACTCCAGCCAGCAAGAAGATATATCACACAGTGATGAAAAGAATTTGATCATAAATCATGAAGCACATACTGCTTTTTCACATGATGGAACTAAGATGTATTACACTCTATGTGAATACATTAATAGCACAGACATAAGATGTGACTTGTATGTAAAGAGCATATCTGAGAATAATGAATTTGGAAATGGTACAATACTTCCAGCTACCATTAATGATGCTCAGCACACAAGTACGCAGCCTTCTATTGCGTATGACCAAGCCAATGGCAAAGAATACCTATATTACGTATCTGACAGGGAAGGAGGAGAAGGTGGCTTAGATATATGGGTTTCTGAAATTAGCAACGGAGAATACACCAGTCCTACCAATTTTTCAGAAGTTAATACGTCTTATGACGAACTAACTCCATTCTATCATTCCAATTCCAATACATTGTACTTTAGTTCTGATGGATATTTAGGAATGGGAGGATATGACATATATAGTTACATCCTCAATGATGATGCTGATCAAGTACCTGCAAATCTAAAAGCTCCTACAAATACGAGTTTTAATGATGTCTATTATAGCCTAAACGATGACGGTACAAAAGCCTATTTTTCATCCAACAGGACAGGGTCACTCTATTTAGAAGAAGGGTATGAAGCTTGTTGCTATGACATTTACAGAGCGGATATAGAAGAAATATTTGTAGACCTAGATGCTTTGGTATTCGATGGCTTATCAGAAGATGAATTACTTGATTCAAGAATACGCATATATGACGCTGTTACAAATGAACTTTTATTTGACAATATTGAGCAACTTAGTCATGAGCACAAATTCAAATTAAAGTGTAATAAGCAATATACTATCATTACAGAAAAAGCTGGCTTTGAATCTGATACCACTTCCCTGGTAACAAAAGACTGTAATGAACCAATTACCAAGAAAATTTACTTGTCACCTATAGAAGGTAAGTTGGATGTGTTGACATTTTTATCCCCACAGCAAATCGCTCTGAAGGGATCAACTGTAACACTATATGATTTATCTAATCCTGACAACCCGCCAATAATTATCTCTCAACCAGATGGAAATTTGTTTCAGTATGATATAATCGGTGGTAGAGAATATAGAATAGTTGCAGAGCGAGATGGATATGAGTCCAAAGAATTAATATTTACGGCAATTGACTTTGAAGATGGGACCATTACGAAGAAGATTTACTTTGATAAAACTTTCATCAATCTGAATGAATATTTGCCTGTAGTCGTCTATTTTGATAATGATAGACCAGATCAAAGAAGTAGGAAGTTGTATTCTGATAACAGCTATACAGATACATACTATCCTTATATAGCTAAAAAAGAAGAATTCAAGTCTGAATTTTCGAAAAACTTAAATGGAGATTCTAAGTTTACGGCTGAAAATAATGTTGAAAATTTCTTTGAAGTGGATGTCAGAGGTGGTTTTTCACGTATGAGATTATTCATAGACAAATTGGCTGAACGACTAGAAGCTGGAGAAATAATTGAATTATCTCTTAAAGGATTTGCTAGTCCAAGGGCTGCGAATAAGTATAATTTGGCGTTAGGTCAGAGAAGAATCTGGACTTTAAAGAATGAGATTCAACAATATGCAGGAGGGAAATTACTACCATATATCAATCAAGGAAAACTGCAAGTGATAGAAATTTCCTATGGTGAGGAAACCTCCTCAAAATCAATTTCAGATTCTTACAACAATCGAAGATTATCAGTTTATAGCGTCGAAGCTTCAAAGCAAAGAAAAGCTGAAATCGTTAGAGTAAGAGTCCTTAATTAATATTAACAAGCCAGAAAGTATAGCATATGACTTTTCTAAAAAATCTAAGATTTATACTGCTTGTAATTATTGCAGTTAGTTTTCTCCCTCAATCTGCAGAAGCAACACATATTGTTGGGGGGAATATGACATATAGATGTTTGGGTGGTGATCAATATGAGATTACACTAACCTTCAGGAGGGACTGTGAGAATGGAGCGAATGATGCCCCATTAGATGATCCTGCAACTTTTGGAATCTTTGACCGATTTGGCGCATTACAGACCCATCTTGGAGATGAACTAGGGAGGACATTTGTACCTCTACAAACAAGGCAAGTTATTTTGGCAGATGTAAATGAAAATTGTATTATTGGAAATACAGGAAATCTTTGTGTAGAAGAAGCTATATATAGAGACACAATATCTTTGCCTTTTAACAAACTAGGATACTTTATCTCATACCAAAGATGTTGTCGAAACATTATATTGAATAACATTGACAACCCTCTCCAAGTAGGAGCGACGTATCATACATTCATAGATGTTGATCCTTTAGAAAATTGCAATAACAGTCAGCCTGTGTTCAATAGTTGGCCAGAAATATTTGCATGTCAAGATCAGCCATTTGTTTTTGATCATTCTGGTGTAGACCCAGATGGTGATGAGATAGTGTATAGCGTATGCACGCCGTCCTCTGGCGCTAGTTTTCAAAATCCTTTTCCATCAACACCATCAGCTCCTCCTTACGATGATATTGTTTTCAGTAATGGACATTCATTAGGAAATGTATTAGGATCTGGCATACCATTAATGATAGACGATGAGACTGGATTGATTACTGCAACGCCTGGTACATTGGGTACTTATTTGGTAGGCATTTGCATGCAAGAGTTTAGAAATGGAGAACTATTATCGGAAGTAAGAAGAGATTTTGAAATTACCGTAGTACCATGTACTGACTCTATAGAATTCACTGAATGTAATGTACAAGGAACAGATTGTAATAGTGGCAATACTGTTTCATTCTCCGTGGCATCTACGAATGCAGATAATTTTACATGGTTTTTCGATTGGCCAAATATGGATCCAGCATTTATAGCAACAGGACCAAATCAAACCTTTACTTATCCACAGGCTGGCCAGTATACAGTGAGGGTAGAAGCGGAAAGAGAAAGTGATGGTTGCACCAGAAACAAGGATACGGAAATTACTGTAGGTGGCCTTGCTCCAACAGCCGATTTTACAGCAATACCATTTAGCTGTAGTGGTGAGCAGGTGACAATACAATTCTCAGATTCGACAATAGGAGATGGGAATTATACTCAGTCTTGGATGGTTAATGGAATGAGCTTTACGAGTAGTCCTTTCACCCTGACTTTTGACAGAGCGGAAACTATACGTGTCGATTATAGTCTCTTAACCTCTGACGGTTGTGAAAGCATTCAAAATCAATCCATTAATCTAGAGGACCTTATTAGCAGTGCCTTCTTTGATGTAGACTTAGTTACCTGTTCTCCTTCAGGCAACACCATCCAATTATCTAATCCTGCAGGAACAGATGCTTCTTGGATAATCACAGATGGAAACGGAGATATTCAAACCACCACTGGAGCTGTGACAACTGTAACCGTCCCTACCGATTTGTTTACCGTTACTTTTGAAAATAATAATGGGTGTGATGTTGGACCTATAAGTGAGACGTTCAGCATTGATGATTTTATAGACAATGCTTTTGATGTAAACATAACATCTTGTAGCCCTTCTGGTAATACATTTACACTTACTAATAATACAAATGCCAATGTCACTTGGACAATCCAAGATGGTAGTAACATAATAGATTTGACTGGAGACTTTGTATCTTTTAATATAACATCAGGAACATTTACAGTAACTGCCAATTATGACAATAGTTGTTATGGCACACTAACAGAATCATTTAACACAAATGATTTTATAACACCAGAAATAGATATAGAATTAGTGAGCTGTGTACCAGATGGCAATATAATTAACATCATTAATCCTAGTGGCACAATAGCCAATTGGACTATAAATAATACAACAACAGCTGTCGGACATACTGTGACAGCAATGGTTGCAGGTGAGGTATTTACTGTGACAATAGACTTAGATAATGGCTGCAGTGGACCATTCACCAGAACTTTCAACATCAATGAATTTATCACTCCTATTGTAGCAGATTTTAGAGCTACACCTCTTACTTGTTCTGGCGATCAGGTAACCGTTAGGTTTGATGATACTACAATCAGCAATAGTAATTTTAGTCAAGAATGGATTATCGATGGGAGCACTTTTAACAGTGGCCCAATTACACTAACATTTAATAGAAACGAAACCATAAGGGTAGATTATAGCGTCACTTCAACAAATGGCTGTAGTTTTAGCACACAGAATCAATCTATAAATCTTGAAGATTTAATTAACTCAGCATTTTTTGAATTGGATTTAGTCTCTTGCTCTCCTGGAGCAAATACAATCATGCTAACTAATCCAGCAGGCACACCAACAACTTGGATTCTAAGTAATGGCATCACTTTATTTGGGCCTTCAGTGCAAACTACTCTTTCAGAAAGAATATTCTCAGTAACCATGATAGCTGACAATGGATGTGAAGCTATTCCAATTACTCAAACTTTTAATCTTGATGATCTAATAGATGCGGCCATTTCAGTCGATCTTATTTCGTGTGGACCAAATGGAAATTTATTTAGCTTTACTAATACAACTGATGCCAATGTATTTTGGACTATTGAAGATGGAAATAGTGCAATCATATCAGAGTCAGCTAGTGTAATTACTGCCAACATCACTACATCAACGTTTACAGTCACAGCAGCATTTGATAATAGCTGTTTTGGCACGATAACTCAAACATTTAATGCAGATGATTTCTTGACTCCAGATATTGAAGTTAGTGCTGTTACTTGTACTGATACTGGCAACATAATTAATATTACAAATCCTGACAGAATAGTTGCCAACTGGACTATTGATGATGGAACTACTATCACTAATGCAGTAGGTCATACTATTACAGCTACTATTGTAGGGGATATATTTAGTGTCACAATTGACTTAGGTAATGGATGTTCTGCACCTTTGACTGAGACATTTGATCTTAGACAATTTGTTGATACGCCAGTAGCTCAATTCACGGCAATTCCTCTGACATGTAGCGGAGATGAAGTTACTGTGAGATTTGAAGATAGCTCGATAGGGAACCAACCTTACACGCAATCATGGTCAATCGGTGGTTCTGAGTTTTCAAGCAGTCCTTTCACGTTAACATTCAACAGAAATGAAACTATTAGAGTAGATTATAGTATTACAACTCTCAATGGTTGTGGGACGAGCATTCAAAATCAAAGTATAGATTTGGAGGATTTAATTAACTCTCCGTTTTTCGATTTAGATTTGGTAGAATGTACGCCAACAGGAAATACAATTTTGTTAACAAACCCCGCAGGCACCCCTACAACATGGACTATTGTTGATACACAAGGTCAGACAACGCTTACAGGTTCATCTGTACAAGCGACAGTGGTAGGTACTATGTTTTCAGTAACTATGGATGCTGACAATGGATGTGAAGCGATTCCAGTAACTCAAAACTTTGATCTTAATGAAATACTCGATGCAGCTATTTCTATTAATCTTGTAAGTTGTAGCAGTAGTGGTAATCAGTTTAGCTTTACCAATAATACTGCTAATGCTAATGTATCATGGAGCATACAAGATGGAACAAATACTATTCAATTAAATGGCGATTTTCAAACGGCATTAATAACATCAAATACATTTACAGTAACCGCTTCATTTGACAACGCCTGCTATGGCGACATTACACGAACATTAAATGCAGATGATTTCCTGACGCCGGAATTTGATGTGGAATTAGAATCTTGTGGACCAAATGGAAATACTTACAATTTTATAAATCCTCAAGGGACTGTTGGAATCTGGACAATAACAGGTCCAAGTATATCAACTATTACTGAAATCGGACATACAATAACCGCAGCAATAGATGGAGAATTTACAGTTACATTCGATATTGATAATGGATGTTCAGGACCAATTACAGAAACTTTTAACCAAGCGGACCTAGAGCCAGAAATAGCCATTCAAAATAATGTAGGCAATGACTGTATCCCACCTAGTGGCCAAGTTGTAACGCTGACTCCTACAATAAATAATAATGCAATTAACTCCAATCCAATAGGAGTAGAGTGGAATTATAGTATATCAGGAGGTCCTTCAATGACTTCTACAAACGACAGCATTGACATTCAGTTACTTCCTGGGGAAGTCATTAATGCCCAACTGACTGTGACTTATGCAAATGGTTGTGTATTCTCAATATCTGATGTAATACAAGCAAGGAATAGTGGGACCGGAGACTTAGAAATAATTAACGATAATAATTCATCATGTATCCCACCAACTGGGCAGGTTATTACTTTCTCTACCAATTTTGACCCTAATCAAATAAGTACATATAACTGGGTATACAATATTTTAGGTGCGGCAAGCCAAACTAGTAATGAGCCTACAATCTCAGTAGCATTGATGCCAAGACAATCACTAGAAGTGAGTCTTAGTGTAACATTGACTGATGGATGCACCTTGCAAAACTCGACCATATTTACACCATTGAGCAGCTCTGAATTAGACATAGATATACAAGAAGATTGTAGTGATCCGAATCTAACGAATATCACATTGACTGATGTGACCAACATAGTAGGATTTACAGTGAGTTCACGAGAATGGATAGTTAATAATCAACCATTCTCTTCTGAGCCTACTATTACGATTGGCGTCACAGATAGTCCTGTCACAGTCCAATATAATGTTATGTACGCTAATGGATGTACAGCTAGCTTCACTAGAGTATTTGACCCTGCTGATTATATGCCAACAGTAGATTATGACGTAGAATGTATCGGGGATGGCATATTCCAGTTCACATTTACTGGCTTTGTACCAGACTGTTTAGATTTGGATTCTGTCAACTGGACAATAAATGGCATGTCATTTACTGGTCCTGTTGTGCTAGTAGAATTACCACCAAATACTGTGATAACTGTTGAGGTTACAGGAACATATTCTAATGGTGAAGAAATAACTCTTACAGAAGAAGTTGACACTAATTCATTCCTAGAGATGATTAGTTTTGATATAACTAACAATTTACCTGGCACCTGCTTAGACACATTTGACTTATTAGTAGATGGCACAATGGGTGGCACCTTTATATGGTCAGATGATCCTGATTTCAACAACATTTTACAGATAGGCACAACCTTTATGGGTATGCAATCTGATCTGGCAAGTGATTCTGTTTTTGTTCAGTTTATCAGTGAGGATAGATGCGGTCTGGGAGAAGCAGTTGAAGTATTAGATAATAATATGGTTGATATCAGTTTTGATATGCCATTTATAATTTGCCCAGGTGACACTGCTGTATTTGAAGTTAACAATCTAAATACAGACCAGGATATTACTTATCTATGGAAAGATAATAATGGCTTTATTGTTGATGGAGGGGACACAAGTTCTCCTACCATAGGCATTCCTTCTGACCAGTCTGATGATTTCTTTATGATTCTCTGTACAAGCAATCAATTTGATTGTGAAAGAAGTGACACAATAAGATTTGAAATCGGCTCACCTGAAGACTTGAGTTTTACGTACATGGCCGTTGAGTGTGGATCATTGTCTGTCATGTTTATGTCAGGGTCTGTACTTGATACTAGTTCCCTGCTTTGGGATTTTGGAGATGGAAATATGTCCAACGAAGCCAATCCTACACATACCTACGATATGGAGGGGACTTATACAGTATCGCTATCCAGCAATAATATGGTGTGTGTTGGAGAACCAGTTAGCATGGAAATAGAACTCCCTGATCTGCCTTTTATCACTATAGAATCAGATACTATAATAGTCCCAGATGGAGGTATAGCTGTACTAGAAGCTGACACAATAGAGCAAGGAGATAGTGTAACTTGGTGCTTGACGACAGGAGAGGAAATAGGATCGGGTAATCCACTAGAATATATGCCAGTTATGGACACAACAATTGTTATTGCCAAAGTTGTCGATGACAAAGGGTGTACTTCGCAGGATACCACCATTGTAGTACCAGAAATGATAGAAGAGGATTTGCTGGATGATGTGAGTGTAGATGGGCCTATGACTGTATGTGCAAATGATACTTTCGAATTAACTGTAGCGTTCGAGGCATTTAATGATGAAACTTTTTCAATTGATTGGAACCCTGATGAATGCATAGTTACTGGAGGCAATTCTGCCACAGCGACCGTTACCGCAGAAACAGATAAAGTATTTGACGTACTTGTTACTAATCTAGAAACTGGAGCTGATACGATTGTCACTTTTGCTGTGACTGTGGAAAATATACCTATTTCAATAGTTCCTGACAATGGAATTCCTGGCCAAGAAGGTCTCCCTCAAGTTTGCCTTGGTAGTGATATAACTTTGTCTGCTATGCCAGGCGATGACAGGTGTGAATTTTTGTGGAGCAATGGAGATAGTGGTACTTCCATAGAAGTATCACCTGATGAGGATACGACATTTTCAGTGACATGTACCACACCACTTGGGTGTACTTCTGAGAGCAGTACGGCGGTAACTATTCTTCCACCTCAGTGCAACGAAGACGATATTTTTGTGCCATCTGCATTCTCACCTAATGAGGATGGAGTTAATGACAGGTTATTTGTGAGAAGTAAGTTTATTCAAGAAATGGAATTTTTCATCGTCAATAGATGGGGACAAGAAGTGTGGAGAACAACCAACCAAGAACAAGGCTGGGATGGCACTTTCGAAGGAGAATCTCTTGCACCTGACACCTACGCTTACTGCTTAGTTGTCACCTGTGTGAATGATACAGAGTTTACAACGACTGGCAATGTATCCATTATAAAATAAAGAATAACCCAAACCGATTCTTACACAAAGAGAGGCAGTACTTTTCAGTGCTGCCTCTCTTCATTTTTTATAAACATTAATCAATTAGGCGTCTTTCTTACTTCCATGAAGTTGTTCAGTCATTTCTTTTGAAATAGCCCCTTTTATGACTCTTATAAATGTCTTTTCTGCTACCATCAGTTGCACTATACCATTTTCAATCTTATTGATTCGGCCAATAATCCCACTAGTGGTAACCACTTCCTTTCCCTTTGTCAGTTCTTCTGCAAATGCTTCCTGAGCCTTCTGCTTCTTAACTGTCGGTCTAAGGAAGAAAAAATACATGACAGCGAATACAGATAGAAAAAATAGCATATTAATTATACTTGCTGAACCTGCTTCTTGAAGAAAAATCATATTATACTGCATTGACATTTTTTTGGTTGGTAAAAATACAGCACTATTCTGATAATGCTGATACTTTTACATTATACAAATCATTCCAAATTGAATAATCTCATTCCAAGCAAAGTTTTTTTAATAGGCTATATGGCCAGCGGTAAGAGTACCATAGGTAGACTCTTGGCGGAAAGCTTGGGATACACATTTTATGATACCGATAGATTAATCAGCTCTTGGAAAGGAAGAAGTGTCGAACAGATTTTTAATTCTGATGGTGAATCAACGTATAGACAGTTCGAAAAGGAGATGATTAGATTTGTCTCTGAATTGGACAAAGTCATTATTGGAACTGGAGGGGGCTTACCTATCTATCACAAAAACCTCTATTTGATGAAGACAGCAGGCAGCGTGATTTACCTTCAGGCAGATGTCAATACACTGGCAGAGAGAATTAAGAATGATTCTGCAATAAGACCTCTTCATCCTTCACATCAAAGTGAGGCAGAAATGAAAGGAGCTATAAAGGAAAGACTAGAAACACGTCAAACTTATTATCTCCAAGCTCATTATGTTATTGATACATCCACTGACTTGAAGACCATTCTTCAGAAGATTCTAGATTGCTTTCATTAATACTAGATAGAAAAGAAGTCATCGTACTTAATGGGTCAAGGATTTTGATACCATTTTTATTAAAAGCAGATTCATTAATATATCTAAACGCTTCCTCTGTAGTCAAGTTTCGTTTATAAGATTTCATTACAGCTATTAGACTTGCCACAAGAGGTGTTGCCATAGAGGTTCCACTAAAGGATTTATATTCATCCCCAGGGAAAGTACTGAAGACCATCGTTCCAGGCGCATAGATACCATATTCTAGATTTGAAATATCATTCGCAAAGTTTGCCTTTCGAAGTGAGGAATCTATTGCAGATACAGCGATAAGACCCTTTGAGTTAGCCGGTGAGTAATTGGCTGCATCTCTTCCAGAATTACCTGCAGCAGCCACTACAATACAGCCTTTAGATTTGGCATACTTCACAGCCTCATTGTAGGCCTTTTGTTTCTTATCGGAAGATACACTTCCTAATGACATAGAGATGATATCATAACCTCTATCTGCAGCCATTATTATTCCTTTGATTATTGTCTTTTGTGTACCCACTCCCATATCTCCAAGTACTTTAATACCTGTTACTTTAATATCAGCACCTTTAGGGATTAATGAAGCAATACCTATTTTATTGCCTGTAACAGCAGCAGCAATACCTGCACAATGAGTCCCATGACCCTTCTTATCATAATCTCCACTTGATCTAGTTGATAGGTAATTAGCTTTAAGGTCTTCATGCTTCTTGTCTACTCCTGTATCGAGTATAGCTATGACAACAGTTTTTTTCTTAGTTGCCAATGTGTACTTATCCGTTAATTTATGAAAGTCATCCAGATCATAGGGCCCCTTCATCTTTTGTTTGGATAATAAAGGATCATTTAGCTTAACCTTGAATGTCTTGTCATTCTTAATCGGCTTAGAAACCAAGGGACTAACGGTTATGGTTTCGTTGATTTCTACGTGATCAATTACATTAGATGACTCCAATCTTAACATAAAATCATCTACATCATTGCCAATATAATCCAACACTAAATATTCGTCTAACAAAAAACTATCATCTGCTGGCTCGAAAGCAGGATAGGTGATTGATTCTGGTTGTTCATATCTTAACATCCAATGTTCTAAATCTGCTTTTGTCTTAAACTGCACTAGCAATTGAGAATGTTCAGCATTGTCTTTCCTCAAAATTTTATGAAACTCTGCTTTGTAAACTGAAGTCAATCCCACTATTCCAGTAATAATGACCAAAAATTTTACAAAATATTCTTTGCACCATATGAAGAACATGGTCATAAAACTTATAGCCATCAAATTCTTGCCCACTAAAACTATATTTTCTATGCCACCCACTCCAATATTCCATACAGAATCTAAAATAATAAGAGATAAGGCCAACAATATTCCTGTTTTAGACTTCTTATTCAGGGCTAATATCAATAGTCCAGTATAGAATAGAATCAATAAAATATGTGCCAATATGGATAATGAAAGGAAGGCCATAGCAACTTGTTAAGATTAATCTAAAGTTATTAACCCAAAATATGAATTCAAAGTTTCTATAACACTTCTGTACTAATTGAGAACCAATAATAAAAGAAACTGATTGTACACTAAGTTACCAGTAAGTTTTCGCCATCGCTAGTATAA
>CAZMMQ010000002.1:0-136760 GCA_964567435.1 uncultured Saprospiraceae bacterium
TAGATTAAGATGTCTCCATTCCACTTCGTTGCAGTCGACATGGAAAAAGAACCTTGGTGGAGCCTAGGGGATTCGAACCCCTGACCTCTTGCCTGCCAGGCAAGCGCTCTAGCCAGCTGAGCTAAGGCCCCATATTATGGATATAGCGAATGTACACAATTTGATCAAATTTTGAATCTACATGTAAAAAAATCGCCTAAACTTATATGTATAGGCGATTCAAAATTTACTTCTTTTTATTTCTTGAGTGACTAGGATTTAGATGGCGAATGTATATCTTTTACATTAGCTTTTATCCATTCCAGACATTTTCCAAAATCAGTAAAAACATTTTGTTTAGGAACAAGATCTGGTATGATATCAATTCGTTCCATCATATACATTGGCTGTTCTGCAGGATTGACAAGCAGGACTGCTTTTCCTGATTGAACCAAATCTGAAATAACATCTTCAATAGCATAAAGACCTGACTGGTCCATATATGGAATACGTCCCATTCTGATTACTACCGTACTAGTTGTTTCTGGAATTTTTGCAGCTAATAATTGAAAATCATTTGTAGACCCGAAAAAGAGAGGGCCATTGACATGCTTGATTGTCACTTCTTCTTTCAACTCTACTGGAAATCCAACTTCATCATCCCACTGATCATCATCTACCAGATTAGTGACTTTTGATTTATCTGCTGTGATATCTCCAATTTGTTTCATAAACATGAGTGCTGCAATCACTAATCCAATACCTACTGCAAAGACTAAGTTCCAGAAAGATGATAGCACTAATACTATTAACATAATAAACACCTCTGGCTTCGGCATATAAGGTATAGCCTTTAGTCCTTTATAATCCATTACGCCGATACCGACGGTAATGAGGATACCAGCTAGTACAGCAGCTGGGATTCTAGATGCAATTGGAGCCATCGCAAGCATGATGAAAAACAATAACAATCCTGCAATCATACCTGATAACTTCGTTTTACCACCCGCATTAATATTAACTACTGTTCTTATAGTCGCACCTGCTCCTGGAATACCTCCAAACATCGCTGCAATACTATTTCCGATGCCTTGACCAACCAATTCCTTATTTGGGTTATGCCTTGTTTTCGTCATATTATCAGCAACTATAGATGTCAATAAACTATCTATGGCACCAAGTAAAGCTAAGGTAATTGCTGTAGAAATAGCTGCTGATTTTGCCAAGGCTTCTAGACTAATGCCTGTAAAAATATCCAAGTGTAATTCAGGCAACCCACTAGGTATTTGTTGGATGGACCTATAATCCAAATTAAATCCTATCGCGATAGCAGACATAACCAATAGAGCGACCAAGGTACTTGGTACTACTTTGGTAATGCGTTTGAATCCATAAATAATAAATATGGTGCCTAGCGCAATCATTAACTCTAGCCAATCTATATACTTTAGTGCCCTAGGTAATACTCTCAGTGTGCCTAATATTCCAGATGAAGCACTTCCTGCTAAAGTTTGGGATTCTAGAGTAATATCGGCTTCAGTTATTTTCTCAGCTCTTGTAATTGTTTCTTTGAAATTTTCAAGAACTAAAAGCCCCTCTCCTGCTTCATCTTTGAGGATTTTATCTAGAAGAACCTCTTCTGCTTGAGGCTTAAACTGTGTCACATATTCTACATCTTCTTTGGGATAATATCCTATCGCTGGCAATATTTGAGTGATAAGGATGATGACACCTATTGCTGTCATGAAACCTGATACAACCGGATATGGAATGTACTTGATATACTTCCCTAGCCCAATTACTCCTAGAAAAATCTGCATTAGACCTGAGAGGAGAAAAATGACGAGAATGGTAGGTAAAGCTTCTTCTACATTTCCATTAAAGGTAGCCAGAACGCTTCCAATAATTACCATACTTACGGCAGTCATAGGAGCTGTTGGTCCTGAGATCTGAGTATTAGTCCCTCCAAATAGAGCAGCGAAAAAACTAATAAATATAGCGCCATACAAACCAGCAGCAGGTCCTAATCCTGAACTCACACCAAAGGCCAAAGCTAAAGGCAAAGCCACGATTCCGGCAGTTATACCTCCAAAAAAATCACCTTTCAAGTGCTTAAAATCAAAACCTAATTTATCCAACATAGTTTTCTGTCTTATTCTATCTTTCTATATTAATCTATACTACTTACTTTCACAAAAATGAGCTATACACATATTCTGCTTTAAATTAGAAAATATTTCTGGCTAATCACCATTATTAGGTAATATCTCCTTTCCAATCTAAGGTTCGAGACACCGCCTTCTGCCATTGATTATATAGCCGATCTCTTTTCTTCGGATCCATCTGAGGTGTAAATGTTCGATCTATTCGACGATTTGACTTGATATCATGTGCATCCCAAATACCGAGAGTGATTCCAGCCAAGTAAGCCACACCCATTGCTGTGGACTCTGTCACGACTGGTCGCTCGACATTGGTATCAAGAATAGAAGATTGGAATTGCATCAGATAATTATTTTTACAAGCACCCCCATCTACCTTTAGTGCTTCCAGGTTTATCCCGCTGTCTTTAGACATGGCATCTAGTACATCTTTAGTCCGGTATGCAATTCCATCCAGTGTGCCTTTAATCAGATGGTCACGAGTAACTGCTCTAGTCAGTCCAAATATGGCACCTCGACTATCCATGTTCCAATAAGGCGCTCCCATTCCCGCAAAAGCTGGGACAACAACTACCTCATCAGAATCTATAACATTATTTGCCTTTTCTTCTGTCTCCGATGAGTCTTCTATCACTCTTATGCCATCTCGCAACCATTGTATAGCGGCCCCTGCCACAAAAATACTGCCTTCCAGTGCATAGGCTAGTCCCCCTTTGTCATCACAACATAAGGTGGTCAGCAGTCCTTGCTCTGAGGGTATATAGTCCTTCCCCACATTCATCAGCATAAAGCAGCCTGTCCCATAGGTGTTCTTTGCCATTCCTTTGTCAAAGCAGGCTTGACCAAATAGAGCGGCTTGTTGATCACCTGCAACGCCAGCAATAGGAATGCTGAACCCTTTATAACTAAACTTTCCAAAGTCAGAAGCCGAAGGTTGAACTGTAGGAAGTATGCTTTTAGGAATCTCCATTAAGTCAAGTATTTTTCTATCCCAATCCAAGGTCTGGATATTATACAATAAGGTGCGCGATGCATTTGTGTAGTCTGTGACATGACTTTGGCCATCAGTCATTTTCCATATGAGCCAAGTGTCTATGGTCCCAAAACAAAGCTCCTCAGCGGGAACATCCGTCTGATCGAGTATCCATTTCAATTTTGTCCCCGAGAAATAAGCATCTAATGGTAACCCAGTCGCTCTCCTAATATACGATTCATGCCCTTCTTCTTTTAATTGCTTGCAATAACCACTAGTCCTCTTATCCTGCCAAACGATGGCATTGTAGACAGGCTTGCCAGTATTTTTATTCCAGACCACCGTTGTCTCTCTCTGATTAGTGATGCCTATCGCTGCTACCTTATTAATATCGTCTACGTATTTTGATATCAGTTCATCCATCACCCTCATCTGTACAGTCCAAATCTCCTCTGCATCATGTTCTACCCAATCTGACTTGGGAAAATGTTGGGTAAATTCTTGTTGTGTCATGCCAAGTATAGCCCCGTTTTCAGATACTAATAAAGCTCTGCAACTGCTAGTCCCCTGATCTAATGCTATAATATAAGTAGGCTTCATATGCTTAATTTGCTTAGTCATAAAGATAGCAATTGAATACTATTTCTTCAGCTACATATCTTATCCACATTTATTAGATAATACTTGTGTGAATTTTATAATATGAACTATCTTTCGTCTCTTTACAAGCAATTTGATGGATCATAATGCCATACTAAAAGAATTAAAAGCAGGTAAGTATTACCCAGTATACTTTCTGCAATCTGAGGAGCCATATTATATAGACACTATCGTCGATTATATTGAGCAAAATATTCTAGACGAAGCTGCTCGTTCATTTAATCAGGTAGTTTTATACGGTAAGGAAACCGACTTCAAACAAATCATTGACCAATCGTTGCAGTATCCTATGATGGCAAGTCATAGAGTTGTAATTATTAAAGAAGCCCAATCATTATCTAACATAGAAAAGCTAACAGATTACATTGAAAAACCATCACCCCAAACCATCCTTGTTTTAGCTCATAAGTATAAAAAACTCGATAAGCGAAAAAAGAAAATCTGGTCAGCTCTAAAAAAGAATGCTGCCATATTGGAAACTAAAAAGATATATGACAATCAGATTCCTGGGCTAATCGGCAATATGGCTCAAAGCAAACAGATAAAAATCAATGCGCAGGTTGCCAATCTAATTGCTGAACATCTTGGCACTGACTTATCTAAGATCAACAATGAATTAGATAAGTTGGCTTTGAATCTTGATGACGGAACTGCTGTCACTATGGAGCATGTAGAGAAATACATTGGTATCAGCAAAGACTTCAATGTCTTCGAATTACAAAAAGCCATAGGCATGAGAGATATAAATCGTGCTCATCGAATAGTTCTTCATTTTTCAAGAAACAATAAGGCCAATCCAATTCAAATGAATGTTGGTGCTTTATTTAATTACTTTACTAAATTGTTTATCGCTAAGAAATATCAAAATGCTGATTCGAAGACTTTTGCCAGTGCCGTTAAGATTAGTCCTTTTTTCACTAATGAATATAAATCGGCCGCTCGAAACTACAGTTTAGATCAAATCAAAAAAGCCTTTAAATTAGTGCATGAGATGGATAAGCAATGTAAAGGCGTAGAGAGAAGGTCTGGTAACGAGTTAGGAATATATCAGCAGTTCTTACATTCTCTATTTCGATAGTTTCAATTCATTAAGCACCAAGTCTAGCACCTAGCATCCCAATAAGAAGCATGGCTAATAAATCAACCACGATTAGCCATCCAGGAACAGGAACTTGTGTAAAGGTGATTATCGAAAAGAGAATCATGACAAATACAGAAATCAATCCAATGTAATAACCATTGTTCTTATTCAATTTTGCTGTCGTAAACGCCGCCAAACCAGTACCAACTATATGAGATCCAATAATCAAGTAATAAACCTCTACTGGTATGGTGTCTAGATAGGCTTTGAAAGCTTCAGTAGTAGCCAATTCTAAAGTGGAAGGAGCAGGATGTATTCTCTCACTGAAAGAATGAATAGCCCTGGTAGTGAATATTCCGATGATAACACCACAAAAAACAGAAAGTAATTTATGCAACATCTATCCAGTTTTTCGTGAAATTTAATACTTAATACTTGTATCTTGCGTTTGTTAGATAATCCATCTAGCTATAAATTCCATTAATTTCATTGTAGTTATTTGAATCTGTTGCTAATCAGCAGTTTATACATTTTATTTAGTATAATATATTTGTAATGAAATCACTTAAGGTATTGAAGTCTGCCCTATTTTCAATCACAGCAGTTCTTTGTGCGATATTTCTTACTCCTACCCAAGGTCAAACACAAGCTGATGTTAGATTTGTTAACGAGTTCCTTAATATTGGAGTTGGAGCAAAGGCCCATGGGATGTTTGGAAGTGTATCGGCTACAGTAGACGATATATCCGCTGCCTATTGGAATCCAGCAGGACTGGCAAGGATTGAATCACCTGCACAAATTAATGCCATGCATGCTTCATGGTTTGGAGGGATAGCCAATTATGATTATGTGGCATTTGGAAAGAGATTTAATGATAGCAATAACAGTTACGGAAGTGTAACGCTTATTCGTTTAGGGGTAGATAACATTCCTAATACCTTAAATCTACTGGATGATGATGGCACTGTCAATTTCAATAATGTCACAGAGTTTTCTGCTGCTGATTATGCCTTCTTTCTCTCTTATGGTCAGGATCTTGGAATAGAAGGTCTTTCAATTGGAGGTTCAGGTAAGATTATCTATAGAAACATTGGTTCATTCGGTAACGCATTTGGCTTTGGCTTTGATCTTGGCTTGCAATATAAAGTGGGTAATTTCAGTTTTGGGCTGATGGGAAGAGATATAACAACAACAATAAATAACTGGAGTTTTTCATTGACAGAAGATGAAATAAGAGTATTTCAAAGAGAAGGAAATGAAGTCCCCGTATCTAGTACAGAAATTGCTCTTCCAAAGATTGTACTAGGTGCTGCTTATAAAATAGACAATGGGACAAGATTCACCTATCTTATAGAAGGAGACTTTAGATTTTCGTCTGATGGAACTAAATCAGGTGTATTTAGTGGAGAAAATATTGGGATAGATCCTACTGCTGGAATTGAAGTTGGCTATGATAGAAAAGTATTTTTCAGAGCAGGTATTGGAAACTTCCAAAACATCATCAACGAAAACGCAGATGCCGCTTTTGAGTTTACGCCTAACATTGGGTTGGGTATTGACTTAGGCTTAGTAAATATTGACTATGCTCTAACTAATATCGGCAGCGTATCTGGAGTACTGGTTTCACATGTCTTTTCTTTGAGATTAGATCTGCATGGAGATAGATTGTAAGATAATCCAACTAGTTTTCAAGGAGTTTATATATTAGGAGGGATCACATTTTTAAAGTGGCCATTCATCTTGACTCGTTTCCTGATCGATTCCATTTTCTCTACGGCAGGAATCATCTTTTCCAGGTGTACTTTAGTGTACTCAAATCTGTCAGCCTCACTTAATAATCCTAGAAAATGAATTTCTTCGCTTAGGCTAAAGCCCAACTTGTGTCCAATTTCATATAGTGAAAATGACTCATCCCAATCATTGAAAGGCAATTCTAATCCTAATGCACTGTAGAGCTTCTGGAGCAATTCTATTACTTCTTGCACTTGCAATAAAGTGGGCATAGCGTACTCATGTTCTAAATATTTTACTCCACCAACTGGATATGGTTTATCGGGTATCTGTGCCTCAAAAGATTCAAGATAAAATACTTGCTTTCCTAATGTTCTAATATCCATTTTGCCATCATCATACAATTTGGAGATTTCTATGATCTGCATTTCTGTTCCAATAGACATCTCTTCACCCTCTTGATATGGAACGAGACCAAAAGGGGCTTCAGATTCAAAGCACTCTGAAACAAGTTGTTTGTACCTAGGTTCGAAAATATGTAGGTTCACCTTTTCCCCAGGAAACGCAACAAGTCCGAGTGGAAATAGAGGTAATTGGCTAATCATTGATTAATAAGTCATTTCAAATGGCAGCCGAGCTAATGGCTCATTATACTTCATAATAGATCTATACTCTTCAAGAGTTCCAAGAATTTTCTTCTCTTGTGTAGTCAGTTTTGGAGCAAGCTTAGCATTTGCACCTTTTCTGAATTCTGTCAATATTTCTTCCCAAAATTCCATCTGTATTCTTGGATATTCCACGACCTTATATTCAGAAATATCAGCTAAGTCAGCTGCAATTTCTATAGCTCTATCCAATCCACCCAACTCATCCACCAATCCCTTTTCTATTGCTCTCTGACCAGTCCAAACTCTCCCCTGGCCCACCGAATCGACTTCTGCCACTGTTTTATCTCTGCCACTTGCTACCCTATCTAGAAAGGTCGCATACATATTATCGGTAAAGTCTTGAAGTGCCGTTTTTTCTTGATTATTCATATCTAAAAATGGACTGGCTACTATTGCATTTGGATGTGTCTTTACTGTATCAAAAGTAATACCCAGCTTCTCTTCCATACCTCTTTTGAAATTAGGAAGCATTGAAAAGACACCTATAGATCCTGTAAGTGTCTGAGGGTGTGAGACTATCTTATCAGCATTAGCGGCTATATAATATCCACCAGAGGCCGCATAATCTCCAAAAGAAGCGACGATTGGAATAGAATCTTTTTGTAATTCACTCAATTCTCTGAGTATAGCTTCAGAGGTAAAAGCACTTCCTCCTGGACTATTGACTCGCAAAACAATAGCACTTACTCTTTTGTCTTTCCTAATTCGATCAAAGATATCGTGATAAGTCTTTTCATTAATATTTCCTCTGCTCTCATTAGCATAGGCTACTTCTCCCTCTGCATATATTACTGCAACTTTATTCTTACCACTTCCTTTTTTTAATGTGACACTGCTTGCATAATCATCGTAAGTAACATAAGAGACAGAACGACCTTTCTTTATATCTAGATGATGTCTGATAATATCTTCTACTTCATACCAATGTTTTAAGCCATCTATGATACCAAGACTGACTGCATCTTCTGTGTTGTCATAGTTTAAATCATTGATTAACTTTTCTAGATTACCTTTTGAAATGCCTCTGGATTCAGAAATCTCATCAAGATAAAGGCTAAAATTATCATTGAGATATTCTCTGGTCTGTATTCGACTCTGTTCACTCATTTCCTTACGCCTATATGGTTCAGTAGCACTTTTAAATTGACCTGCATAGAAGATATTCATATCAATCCCTAATTTGTCCATTGCTCCTTTAAAGAAGGGAATCATCGTTGCGTATCCATTGACATCCACCACACCCATTGGATTCACAAAAATAGAATCAGCAGCCGATGCCAACAGATAAGAGGTATTATCATAGAAATCGCCATAGGAAAGGACAAACTTGTCCGATTCATCTCTAAACTTCTGTATTGCATCTCGTATAGTAGACGCCGTGACCATACCTAATGAGGAAGCAGTTGGCGCTTTGATCAGTATCCCTTCTATATTGGCGTCGCTTGCAGCATGATCCAATAGTCTGACGATATCATGTAACCCTGTAGAAGGGGATGACTCAAAGGAAAAACCGCTGGTTGCGACATTACCACTGAGTTCTGGCACGGGATGGGAAAAATCTAATAACAGAATGGAATCTCCTTCTATTACATCCTCTCCTGATACTAAGATAGCCCCAAATACTATGAGCAGAAAAAAAGAAGCGAACACTGCCAGAAGTGTGCCCAAGCAAGAAGCGAATACAAATTTGAAAAACTGCGTCATATTGTCTTTTCGATTATTAGTACAAAAACACTTTTCAGAAAGCCAAATATAAATCTAAACAAACACTAGATAAGAAGACCTATTAATTGGATGAATTTACCTTTGACTTCGAAGAGTAGACTATAAATTGGTGATGAGTGTCATTTCCATTGAATAATTAACATTCTAATCCCTTCTTATTGTAAATGAAACCAGATAGACAATTGAACTAACTATATTGTGATTAGATAAAACAGCAGCTGGTGTACAATCCTATTTTTCTACTCATTGCATTGATACGGGCCATATTAATTATACTGAGCTTGCTTATCATCATTCCAATATATTTACTTATTACAGCGCTTGGCTTTAATAATACTCCTAAGAGAGCTTTTTGGATACGAAGACAATGGCTCAAGTATGCTATAACCATTCTAGGTATATCTGTAGAGATACACGGTAAGATTCCTGATGCAATAGGGCTCTATGTCTGTAATCACAGAAGTTTTTCCGATCCAGTGGTGCTCGCACGTTTTTTGGAGGCTTTCGTTATTGCAAAAGCTGAAGTTTCTTCTCTTCCTCTTATAAGCAAAGGAGCCGAACTAACAGGCATTATATATGTGAAACGAGATAGTAAAAACAGTCGATCCGCTGTAAGAGAAAGACTAGTTGAGGTCATTTCAGAAGAAAAAAATGTCTTGGTATATCCTGAAGGCACTGTCTCTGCTAACTTTATGCCGTTACCGTATAAAAAAGGGACCTTTGGAGAGGCGGCAAGAATTGGCTTTCCAGTCATTCCTATAGTTCTGGAATATAAGCACAAGAAGGACCATTGGTACAACTCTGGCTTAATTAAACATCACTTCAAACAATTCGGTAGATTAAGAACCCAATGCAAACTTTATATAGGTCAACCTATGTCAAATTCTGACGGACTAAAATTATGTGATGAAGTAGAAAAGTGGACTCAAGAAACTATCATCCAGATTCACAATAACTGGCCTGGCAGCGTCTTTCATGATGAGGCAAGGCAGATAAATCTTAATCAGCTATAAACTTGATAGAAATTGAATTCACACAGTGACGGGTATTCTTATCGGTAAAGCGTTCTCCTACAAACACATGACCTAGATGCCCATCACAATTATTGCAAACAATCTCTACTCTTCGCCCATCAGCATCATCGACATGCTTGACAGCACCTGCAATCTCATCATCGAATGAGGGCCAACCACAACCAGACTTGAATTTGGCTTCTGAGGTATACAGGGGATTATCACACTTGCGACATACATAAGTTCCCTTCACATAATGATTGTTATACTCACCAGTGAACGGCCTTTCAGTGCCCTTCTGCTCTATGACATATGATTCCTCCTTTGTCAGTTTATTATATGCTTTCTTATCCATGATTAGGTTAGTAAGTGTTGAAATTCTTTCTTGAACTTTGCCAACTTAGGTTGTATTACTACTCTACAATAGCCCTTGGTCGTATGATTATTATAATAATTCTGATGGTAGGCTTCTGCTTCATAGAATACTTCTAAAGGCTCTAGAGTTGTCACTATTGGTGCATCCCACATTGTAGAGGCAACCTCACCTATGAATTGTGCAGAAGCATTCTTACTTTCTTCGCTCGTATAAAAGATAGCAGAACGATATTGCGTGCCACTATCATTGCCCTGTCTGTTTAAGGTAGTAGGGTCATGCGTAGCGAAGAATATTTTCATGAGTTCGTCATAAGAAATAACCTCTGGATCATAAGTGATTTTAACCAACTCAGCATGTCCAGTCAGTCCTGTACATATCTCTCTGTAAGATGGATTCTTAATATTTCCACCCGCATACCCTGACACTACTTTTTGCACGCCTTTGACATTTTGGAATACAGATTCTGTACACCAAAAACAGCCTCCTGCGAAATAGGCATTATCCATCTTGTTTATCATATAAAATCACTGTTAGTCTAAATTCAGAATTAGGTATTTCACCACGCCTTATAGTTGAGTTTCAAGTAGCTCAAAATCTTGAGATCAATATCATTCATGAAGTCCTTCAAGACTTTTATAAAACTGTTCCTTTTCCATTCATAACAATCTTGGTTTAAGCATAATCACTTGACTTCAAGTAATTAAATCATATGAATTCACTGATTCTATTAGTTTAATAGCCATTCACTCTCTTAATGGCTAAGTCAGGCAGGAAGTTCATTGACTTGCAGAAATATTTAAAGGAATTAGGCTAAACCTAAGCGGAGCAGTACTCTTTGTAGTTTGGAAGAATTGCCAATTTCATTCTGAAGTTTAATGAGTGCTTTCCATTTTGATTTATGTGCAAGACTAGCCTGCTTGGACCAATCGGAAGGATCTACAATACTGTATCTGGTCCCATAATTGTCTAGCATTGCTCTTAGTTCACCAAAACTCTTACTACTTAAATCTTCCCAGTTTTTGATACCATTCTCGAACAATAATGTTTCGATTTTTGGACCTATCCCTTGAATAATTTGAAGATTTGAAGATTTAAGTACCGTAGTTCTCTTTGATTGCTCTTTTGATGGGATATTAGCTTGTGGAGATTGAGGTGATCTCAATTGAGGACCTATAGTCCCAAGGTCATTTTTCGAAGTCGCTTTAGCTTCTATACTCTTAGCATGTGAGGCATTTTGTGCAGATAGCTGTTGTTGCGATTTTCTGAGTTTCCTTTGTAGTTCTAAATTATTAGATTTTTCTAATTGTATGTCTTTGTTCTTTTCACTTACATCATTTTCGCACTGCTTCAATAATTTTTCAAACTTATATCCCAATGCTCGTTGCTCTCTTAACTCATTCTGTAATTTTGTTAGTTTAGATTTGTACGTACCCCATGTGAAATAACCGAATAGACATCCTAATACAAAGGGTGATATCCACCAAAAGGGCCATGAGGCACAAAAGTCTGAGAAAAAACTTAGTATCATGTTTTTGCAAATTATTGTTTGATTATAAGCTCAATGTAATTGTCGTCCTTACCTGAATCTGCAAGTTTAAATGTATTGACTCTACCCGGGCTCATTCCGTATCTAATGAGTGCTTCTTCCATTTTGTATGTCAAGGATTGTCCATAGATCTGATTGGAATGGCCATTACTTAATTGAACAGTGCAAAAGCTGTTTCCAATTCGATTTGCTATTTCTTCTAATTTTAATAGTGTCAGGCTATCCAAGCTATTATTCTCCAAGGTATCTATGTAGAATAGAAAGTGACGTGGATTTTGAGAAGATTCAATCTTTGCAGTTGCATCCATCTCATTATCCGCAACAACGAATTGATAATTTGCGAAAAGCCTATTCGTTTTAAAGTGGCTGGTATCAATGAACTCAGTTTTCAAACTGGCCAATTTCTGATCAATATCAAGTCCATCTCGTATAGACTCTGCTCTCGCTAATGCTAGTTCTTCTGGGTCATTTTCATCAGCGTAAGAGTATCCAGTTATAACAATAGTTCTTCCATTAGCTAGACTATCTTCAATAATTGACTTGAGGCCGTCGTCAAAATATCCAGTTTTTAATTCTGCAGATGATTTAGAGAATACAGAACCTATAATGTAATTCATCCTCATGTCGGATTCAGGTAATGAGTCATGAATTATAGATTTACTTGTTTCAGACTCAATAGTTGTTGGCACTTCACTTGTAATGCGGTCACAACACTTTTCCTTTTGAGTGAAATAGATAAATCCGACTGCCAGCCATAATAATAGTATAACAAATCTCTTCATCAAAATTGAGTAAGCTTCTGTTAATGTACTTAGTTATAATTATATGTCCTAATTAACTTGACAACCAAATTGATAAATTAACAGAATAGCCAAAAGATTGCTAATTATAAAATGATGTAAATTGTATTTTAGTAATTATTATAATAGAATAACGTTATGGATTCAGTTTTCCATAAAATGCCCTTGTTGAAGGTAGTTGTCCCATTAGTAATAGGAATTACCCTAAGCAAACTATATCCTTTCCCATCTCCGTATACCACAGATTTCTTCCTATTAGCTGCAATAATGTTGAGCCTACTATCTATCTTTCTCAAGCATAGAAATGTAGTTAGGTCAATTGGCCTATTACTTTTATGTTTAATTATAGGATTCTTACATCATCATTTCACAAGCCCAATCTATCAACACGGTCACTTCTCAACTCATCACAATGCTTCTTTTCTGATTATCTCTCCAGAGAATAGTAAGCAGATAGACAACAATGTCCGTTCGCTATGTAAAGTCAATTACGCGGGTATAACTAAAGATTCAATCATAGAAACTACGGGTAAAATGATGGTGTATTTCCAAGGTATGACACTTGAAGACATCAAGCCTGGAGATCTAATAATTACAAATGCGAAGTTTAGAAAAGAACAAAAAAACACAAATCCAAAGGTATTCGATTATCAGGCTTTTCTACAAAACAGAGGCATACATCACCGCATGTATTGTTACGAATCATCCTACCAACTATTATCAAATGACGATATTGGGATTTGGGATCAATCAAAAAGATATCAAGGAGTATGTCTCGACATCTTAAGTCATCATATTAGAAATGAAAATAACCTTGCAGTTATATCAGCCATGGTACTTGGAGAGCGAAATTTACTAAGTGATGAATTATATGAAGCCTTTACAGATACTGGATCTGTGCACATCCTTGCAGTTAGTGGTCTACATGTAGGGATCGTCGCAGCATTAATCTCGTTCTGCTTGATGTTCTTATCTAATGCAAACGAATATTCCAGATGGTCCAAGTTTGTTATAAGCATTGCTGGTGTATGGGGGTTTGCACTATTGACTGGAGCAGCGGCAGCTGTAACAAGAGCTGCCATAATGTTTACTCTGTATTTTCTGGCTAAATTAATTAGGAGAAAGGGCATTTCATACAATACATTATCTGGTGCTGCTTTCATTATGTTACTGTATAACCCTGCATATTTATTTCAGGCTGGCTTTCAATTCTCATTCCTAGCTTTATTAGGAATTATGTTTTTCTACAAAAGAATTAACAGCTGGATAAGAAGTAAATACTGGTTAGTAAACAAAATTTGGAGCTTAATGGCATTGTCAATTTCAGCCCAATTATTGGTTTCACCTCTAGCCATATTTTACTTTCATAAGTTACCTCTCTACTTTTGGCTGACAGGTGTAATTACTGTTCCATTTGCAGGGATCATCCTTATCTCTGGCTTATTTCTAATCGGCTTTGACCTATTACTGGGCCCTAGCTCCATTATCACGCAACTAGCTGCAACTGGATTAGATAAAATGTTGTCGGTCTTTAACTCCATTATATTTCAATCACAAAAATTACCGTATTGTAGCGCGGATGATTTATGGATTTCAGAGTTATCCATCGTCATGATTTATTTTGCAATGATTGCAGGATGTCTTTTTATTACTCATCGAAAAATCATCTTTCTCTATTCATGTATTATTCTGCTACTCATACAATCAGTTTGGCACAATCTTGAGAATTGGACAATTAAAAAAGAAAAGGAATTTGTCGTCTATGATATATATTCTGACAGCGTTTCACAGATATTTTATAAAGGGCAACTACTTAGTATAGATCCAGGAATTAATTCTCAAAAACAAGTTGAATATATAACAAGAAATAATGTACTTGCTCATCGAATAGATAATGAGATTAAACCAGGTGAATTAGGGTCTGATGTCTACCAAGGATTCTACCAACTAGATGAATATTTATTCTTGTTTTACCCTGATGAATCTATTCTCAATTATAAAAGCAAAAAAAAGATTGATTTTTTAATACTTTCAAATAACTCCTACAACAATATCTGGCAACTGGGTCGTCAATTTAATATAAGGCAAATTATAGTAGATGGGACATTTAAAAATCATCAGTCAGCCATCACTCTAGCGGCTTACCAATTAGGGATTCCAATACATTTCACTACCAAGCATGGTGCATTTGAGAAAAGTTTATGAGAAAGAATCCATTTAGAAAGGATATAGAATTTACAAGACATCAGTCTATTACCTTGGGCATTCTATGCCTTTTGTTATTAATGTCTTATATCGTGACTATTTTCTATAAACCAGAACTGTACAAAGATCAGGGCAAATACATCCTTAAAGATATAATCACAAAAAAGGAGATAAAACTAGACAGCTCTTCTCATAAGAAAATTAAAAAAATCACTTCTGGCAAACGTAAATCAAAAGGTAAAATCTACTTCAAACCACCTCCCAAATACGTAAATTTTGATCCAAACAAGACTGATAGTATGACTTGGATACAAATGGGTCTAAGCCCATTTACGACAAAGGTCATCAATAACTACCTAAGAAAAGGTGGACAATTTTGGGACTGTGAAGGCTTAGCAAAAATTTATTCATTAGACTCTGTTACATTTCAAAATATATTACCCTATTGTCAGATACCTCCTAGACAGAAAAAATATGAGAGTAGAAAATCAAATAAATATCCTAAAAGAGATTCTATCCAGAATTACAGCCCTGATTTCCGAAAAAAGATCGTCTCAATCGATATTGCTATAGCAGATACAACCGAATTAATGAGTCTCTATGGAATTGGCTCTACTTTATCGGGAAGGATAGTTAGATATCGAGACAGGTTAGGCGGTTTTCATAGTATTGACCAATTGAAGGAAGTTTATGGTCTGGAACAGGAAGTTATAGATGGATTTTCTGACAAATTAAGCATCACGCCATTAATAAAGAAAATCTATCTTATTGCTGACCCTACCAAACTGGTTAAGCATCCATATATTGAATGGCCTCATGCCAATATCATTTCCAAATATATTCAACAAAATGGACCAATAACTGATACTAGCACTTTCCTGAAAATCCACGGATTACCAGAAGAAATGGTTAATAAAATAATCCCATATCTAAATTTTCAAAAAGAACCTAATGCTAGCAGTATGAACAATTAATGGCTACTTTCGTGACTAGAAAAAATCCTTAGTTGAATAGTCTTAGATATCTAAATAAATATATCCTACGATATAAGCTCAGATTTGCCTTAGGGATCGTATTTGTAGGGCTCTCAGTCTTTTTCTCAATTCTCATTCCACCAGTCATTAGGGAAGCACTTAATTTCATCATAGATCAAACTACTGCTTTACCTAATGTAGAAAGTAGAACCAGTTTTACCGACGCATTTGGTTCTGAAGTCCTTTGGTTTGGTGCTAAGGTGATAGGTTGTAGCCTTATATCTGGTTTCTTTATGTATTGCATGCGTAAGACTATCATCGTTATGTCCAGGCTGATAGAGTACGATTTGAGAAAAGATATTTACGAGCACTACCAGGTGCTTAACCTCTCATTCTATAAGTCTAGCAAGACAGGTGATTTGATGTCAAGAATCTCAGAGGATGTATCGAAGGTACGGATGTATCTGGGTCCTGCTATCATGTATGGTATTAGAGTAACTTTTCTTTTTTCTTTTATTATCTATTCAATGTTTCAGGTTAATCAGGAATTGACCATGTATGCCTTATTGCCTCTGCCTTTCCTATCTATTTCAATATACTATGTCAGTAGTATCATTAATCGAAGAAGCGCAAGAATACAAGAGCAGACAGCCAAAATCAACAGCATAGCACAGGAAGTATACTCAGGTATCAGGATTGTAAAATCATATGGTAAAGAACCAGAATTCGATAAATATTTTGACCAAGAGAGTAATGACTTTAAAATGAAGTCTCTTTCACTAGCCAGAGTACAGGCTTTGTTTTTTCCGTTAATGATATTACTGGTAAGCCTCAGTACATTACTAACTGTATATATTGGTGGTAAACTTGTAATAAGTGGCGCAATCAACTATGGTAATATAGTGGAGTTTGTGATATATATCAGCATGCTTACTTGGCCTATTACATCTATTGGGTGGATCGCAAGTATTATCCAGACTGCTTCTGCATCGCAAACCAGAATAAACGAGATTCTGAATATTGAACCAGAGATTACCAATGATGTCATTGATACTGAAACATTAAAAGGACATATCCAATTTGATAATGTCTCTTTCACTTATCCTGAGACTGGGATAACAGCATTGAAGGATGTGAGTTTTACTATTCGTCCTGGAGAAAAAATTGCAATTGTAGGGAAAACAGCCTCTGGTAAAAGTACCATTGCAGAGCTCTTAATGAGATTTTATGATGTAAATCAAGGGCAGATAACATTTGATGGTAAGCCAATCATAGAGCATGACCTCAATAATCTAAGATCCCGTATTGGTTATGTACCACAAAATGTATTTCTATTTTCAGATAGTATTAATGCGAATATCAATTTTGGAAATGCCGAATTAGACAATATTTCTGTAGAGCAGTTTGCTGAAATTGCTGCCCTAAAGGAAGACATTAAGGGGTTTCCTGAGCAATTTGAAACAGTTATAGGAGAACGTGGTGTCACCATATCTGGAGGTCAAAAGCAAAGGCTATCTATTGCTAGAGCATTGATAAAGAAACCAGACATAGTTGTTCTAGATGATTGTCTTTCTGCAGTAGACGCTAACACAGAACATAAGATTCTAAGCCACCTGAATGATGCTCTTCGTGACAAAACAGCAATAATTATAACACATCGGATCTCTAGTCTATTCCAATTCGACAGAATCTATGTTTTAGAAAAAGGAGAGTTAGTCCAGCAAGGAACCCATAAGGATTTGGTAGAAGTAGACGGATATTATCGTCAAATAGTATCTAGACAAACACAATAAGTCTATAGTTAACCTTCACAATTTTAGTTTGATTTTAGATATACTTTCCTATATTAGACATAGTTAACAAACGAAAACAAATCGAATCAAGTGGAAAATGATAAAAAATTTGAGAGTGTATACTCCTCAAAGGTCAGAGCAGGAAAGAGAAGAACCTACTTTTTTGATGTAAGACAGACCAAAGGTGAAGATTATTATATCACCATCACGGAGAGTACTAAGAAATTTGATGGTAACGGTTATGAAAGGCACAAAATCTTTCTATACAAGGAGGATTTTAACCGATTTATGAATAGCCTCAATGACACCGTTAACCATGTAAAAACTGAGCTAATGCCAGATTTCGACTATGAGTTGTACGAAAAGAGACAGCAAGAGTGGGAGGAAAAAATGAGATTAGAAGCTCAAGAAACGGCATCGGAAGAGGCTGAATCCAAAACGGAAACTCCTTCTGAAGAATCAACAACCTCTGATGATGATATAAGCTGGTAATTCAACCAGTTAAGCATTAATCATTGGATTAATATTTGCTTTCTACACAGAAAGCTTATATATCTAGGTATTTGAATAATTACAAATAAAACAAATGGAAAAAGGAAAAGTAGCAGGAACCTCTCCTATAAAGGTGAGTGTAGAAAAAGGTAAAAGATATTCATGGTGTACATGTGGTGAAAGTAAAAATCAACCTTTCTGTGATGGCGCCCACAAAGGGAGTGCTTTCAGTCCGGTAAGGTATGAAGCCACAGAAGATAAGGACATCCATTTTTGTACTTGTAAGCAAACTAGCAATGAGAATGGATTTTGTAATGGAGCTCACAAAGCTCTATAAAAACAAAACCAGACTACAAATAAAAAGAGAGCTTCTAGAATAATCTAGAAGCTCTCTTTTTTTGCAATATTCTCAAATATCTTTTACACAGACATTAAAAGATTTCTATCTGTAATGATATCCTTTAGTTCTTTCAACGCCGCATACTCATCTGGCAATACTTCTTTCAAAGCATCTTTGACACAGATGTAATTGCAGCGATTTACCTTAGATTTCAATCTTTCAATATCATGTCTAAGCATTCCTCTTAATGAAGGAATCTGATGCCAATCCGCTTCAATCGCAACTGCCTTCAAAGGATGACCTTGACTACACGTAGAATCTATGCATATTCCAGTATATCCTACTTCATCTAAACTTGCTTGTGGTAATTCTTTCCAAGCAGTTGGATCGTCCTTCAGATTAGGTTCTATAAGCAGAACTTCCAACCCTTTCTCGTGACATCTATATAAAATGACTCTAACTTTATCAAGTACATTCATTGTAATAGTTTGTGTACATATTACAATAATACTAAATAAATAGCTAGAAAGCTTGAATATGAGATTAAACTGAGAAGCCGATAGACTAACTTAATTATATCTTTTTCATTTTTTTCTTCTTGGTATCTTCAGATGGCGTTGTAGGTGGTACAAGATTAAAATCCTCTGGATTTATACCTTCAAACATCTTCATCATCTCACTCATATCTATACCTTCTAAGGCCTTCATCATCTCACTCATGTCTATACCTTCCATCATTTTAGTAATTTGGCTCATATCCATACCTTCCAGCATCTTCATACTTTCTTCCATCATTTTACCAAAATCTTCATTCCCCATACCTAATCCATTTAGGCCTTGCTCTCCAAAAAGTTGGTTCAATTCCATAGAATCCATCATTTCAAACATAGACCCAAATTCAGCGCCTTCTAAAATTGAATTTAAATCTAATCCCTTCATCAGGTTCGATAGATCCATTGTATCCAACATTCTAGTCATTTCGGACATGGAATCTTCCATACTTTTAGCCGGTTTTTCTGTCGGTGGTGTATTTTGACCAGAAAGATTACCTAAACAAAAAAGTAAAATGGTTACATATAGTATTCTAATCATATGTTGACGTATTATTATTTAACAATATTATATAAATAGTGATAGCTAAAAGGTGTAGCATCTCACTTTCATTAACGGAATTTACATAGTTAAAGTAACGGTCACTAGTGGAAAATTCACGACCAAAAGCAAAACTAGCTAATTCTTTAGACCCATTGATTATAGTACCTTGATATCCATTTTCTGTTACAATCTGAAATGAATCAGAACTTCCAAAAGGAATATAGGTATACCTATCCTTGATAGTCGCTAGTTCTTCTCCATCCATTGCTACATTTGTGATACTTGGACTGTGTAAGAAATGAAATTTTCCATAAGAACTATGTGCTTCCATGTAGTTGTGACTGCCCTTCTTGTGAAACATTTTCAGATATGAGATGAGATTCTCTTGAAAGACTGAATTTAAATATCCCATCTCGTAATGACGAGTTTTCTTGACAACTTTCTTCGCCCAAGCCAATATTTTCAATTCGTGAATATCTATTGGAATTATATTCTCTGTTATCTGGCTTAATAACAGTCTTAACTTATCGTCCAATTTCCAGAATGAAGAATCTCTTCTCCTTTGAGTTTTTCTTTTCTGGCTTGACATGATGCCAAGGAGGAGAAGGAAAAATAGACCTAAAAAGGTTAAAAAAAAGAATAGCCTAAAGATGGCAATCATAGTTTATTTAGATGAGTTCATCTATGTAACAAAAAAAAGGCTTACAAGAATTCCTTGTAAGCCCCAAAAGGTTGTTATTATTTCTGTTAAAAGACTATCCCAAGTAGGATTTCAGTGCATTTCTATTCACTGACTTTCTAAGTCTTCTAAGCGCTCTTTCTTTTATTTGTCTAACTCTTTCTCTAGTTAAGCCATACAACTCACCTATCTCTTCTAGGGTTAATGACTTATGACCATTCAATCCGTAGTAAGAAGAAAGTACTTCTATTTCTCTTGAACTAAGCAGAGAAAGACCATATTTGACTTCATCTTTTAAGGATTGATCCATCAAGCCCATATCTGGCGCTTTCTGATCGGCCTCAACATATAAGTCTATCATGGAGGCATCTCCATCTTCTCCACCCACTGGCGCATCCATTGATAAATGTCTGCCTCCACCTTGGAGTACATTAACGATATCAGATACCTTCATTTCTAAAAGTTCTGCTAACTCTTCATGGGTAGGATTTCTTTCAAATTCTTGTACAAATGAAACATATGCCTCATTGACTTTAGAATAAGAGCTCACCTTATTAAGGGGAAGTCTGACCATTCTGGAGTATTCCACAATAGATTGTAGAATAGATTGTCTAATCCACCAAACGGCATAGGAGATAAATTTGAAACCTTTAGTTTCGTCAAATCTCTTTGCGGCTTTCATTAAGCCAACATTTCCTTCATTGATTAAATCACTCAGGGAAAGGCCTTGATTCTGATACTGTTTTGCAACAGATACAACGAATCTAAGATTCGCTTGGGTCATTCTTTCTAATGCCCATGCATCTCCTTCTCTAATTCTTCTTGCTAAATCTGCTTCCTCCTGAGGGGTTAGCATCTCGATTTTAGAGATGTCATTAAGGTACTTATCCAAGGCCAAACTTTCACGACTCGTGATTTTGTTTGTAATTTTCAGCTGTCTCATTGAGTAAAAATTGTGCACTTATAACGATGACCGTCGTTAAAATGCGTTTCTCATAAAATTTCTTAAACCAGTATAATGCTTACAAGATTCTTTCCAATTAAGTTCAGAATTGGTCATGTTTTTTACCAATTACAAGCTTAATTGTCCGAACGAGGCTCCGGGACAGGTTGAATAAAAACCAAAGATAGTAATGCAAATAGAAAAACCAACAGAATATATGTTAAAAATATATAATACGTAAATATCTGTTTCTGTTGGTGCTACCTAGAATACCTTAAGCATTAGATTTTTCGTCTCTTGGATTAGGAATGAGTACTTTTCTACTAAGTCTGTATTTGCCCGTTTTGGGATCGATCCCGATTAGTTTGACTTTGACTGGGTCACCTACTTTAAAGACTTCGCTGACGTCATTAATTCTTGTATGTGAGATTTCACTAACGTGTAAGAGTCCACTCTTGCTTTTGAAATCTACAAAGACGCCATATGATTGAACAGAGGCCACTTTTGCTTCGTATACATCACCAACTGATGGCTCGAATGCAATCTCCATAATCTCTGATTTAGCTTGATTAAGTGAGTCTGCGTCTGTGGAAGAAATAGACACATATCCTTTTTCGTCTTTTTCTTCGATGTTGATTGTTGTTCCAGTTCGAGCTTGAATATCCTGTATCACTTTACCTCCAGGGCCAATTACAGCACCTATGAAACTCTTATCAATGATTATCTCTTCTATTCTTGGTGCATGCGGCTTATAATCTGCATTAGGCTTAGAGAGAGTTTTACCCATTTCTTTCAAAATATGAATACGACCTACTTTTGCTTGATCTAATGCTTTCTCCATCGTAGAATAAGGCAACCCATCGATTTTGATATCCATTTGGCAAGCTGTAATACCTTTTTCAGTACCAGTAACTTTAAAATCCATATCTCCTAAGGCATCTTCATCTCCCAATATATCGCTAAGTATAGCCATTCTATCTCCGTCAGCGATCATTCCCATCGCTATACCAGATACAGGTGCTTTTATTGGGACTCCTCCATCCATCAATGCAAGGGCTCCAGCACATACAGTTGCCATAGATGATGAACCATTGGATTCTAATATGTCGGATACTAATCTAATCGTATATGGTGTCTCATCTGGTAATACTTGCTGAATAGCTCTAGCGGCTAGATTAGCATGGCCAACTTCTCTTCTTCCAGGGCCTCTCATTGGCTTTATTTCACCAACAGATAAGGCCGGGAAGTTATAATGAAGGATAAACTTGCTAAAATAATGGTCTAATGCCGTATCTATCATTTGCTGATCCAGCTTAGAACCTAGCGTCAGAGAGGTCAATGACTGTGTCTCTCCCCTATTGAAAATTGCTGAACCATGCGCAGATGGCAGGTAATCTACTTCTGTCCATATTGGTCTTACCTCATCAAATGCTCTTCCATCCAATCTCTTCTTTTCATCAAGGACCATGTTCCTTATGGTTTCCTTCTTTATCTTCTCAAAGTATTCTTTCGCCTCACCCATCTTTTCTTCCGCATATTCTTCACCCTTTTCTTCCAACAAAGCCTCCTTCATTGCATCTTTGACTTCCTTCAAGCCCTCTTTTCTAGCTTTTTTATCCAATTCTGCTCTAGCGACTTTTAGGATACCCTCTACAGCGTTTTCCTTCACCCATGACTTCAGTTCCTCATCAATTTCTGGCTGTTCCAACTCTCTTTTAACAAGTGCCTTATCTCCAACCTTTTGGGCAAGGTCTAATTGTGCTTGACATTGGACTTTTATTGCTTCATGACCCGCTTTGATAGCATCTATGAGCTCCGACTCTTGAGCCTCCTTCATTTCTCCTTCTACCATCATCACATTTTCCATTGTTGCCGCTACAATAATATCTAATGTGGCTTCTGCTAGTGCGGACTTAGCTGGATTAATTACGTAGTTGCCATCAATCTTTGCTACACGTACCTCTGACAATGGTCCAGCCCAAGGAATATCGGATATTGCTAAGGCAGTTGATGCCGCTAATGCAGTATAAGCATCCGGCAATCTGTCTTCCTCAGCAGAAATGAGATTTATGATAACCTGAGTATCATTCATATAACCATCAGGAAATAGAGGTCTAATCGCTCTATCCACTAATCTTGATGTTAAAATTTCGTAATCAGAAAGCCTAGCTTCTCTTTTAAAGAAGTTACCTGGAATTCTCCCTATTGACGCAAATTTCTCTTGATAATCTACAGATAATGGAAAGAAGCTCTGGCCTTCTCTTGGTTCATGTGCAGAGACTACTGAGCAAAAGAGCATGGTTTTTCCAACCTTGACGACACATGATCCATGTGCTTGAGTCGCCAATTTTCCAGTCTCTAATGTAACTTCTTCGCCGTTTGGCAATGTGAAAGATGTAGTAATAGGTGTCTGATTACCCATAATGAGGTATTAATTTGAAATGATTAATATGTTATATATATAGACCTCGAGGTAAGACAATTCTTCCAATCTTACCATATCAGTATTAATAGATGGAAGAACCTTCGACAGATGACTTTCTGATCTCTAGTTTTTCAATAATTGCTCTATAACCGTTGATATCCTTTTTAGCAAGGTAGTTAAGCAATCTTCTTCTTTTTCCGACTAAGGTCAAAAGCGCTTTTCGGGATGAGTGGTCTTTTCTGTTTTCTTTAAGGTGATCAGTCAAACTCTGTATTCTAAATGTGAATAATGCGATTTGACCTTCGATAGAGCCTGAGTTACTCTTGTCTCCACCGTATTCTTGAAAGATTTCTTCTTTCTTTTCTTTTGTTAGGTATGTTGCCATTTATTTTCTTGTTTACCAAAAAGGATTACGTAAATCGTATTTTAGCGATGGCAAAGATATGCTTTTTTATTCTTTTGCTGTAACAATATATTTCTTGTCATAAATCACCAAATTATGAGACAAATTATCCCAATTCTTATAATGAGTCTTGCTGCCCTATCAACTCAATCATATGCCCAAAGTGGGGATGTGGATTCACTGGGATTTGAGACATTTGAGATGCCTGATGGAGATACAATATATACCATGAAAAAGTATTTTATCGCATTCCTAAAGGAAGGATCTACAAGAGACCAATCCGAGGAAGAAGCTCAAAAGATACAAATGGGGCATCTGGACCATATCAATAAAATGGCCGATGATAACAAAATCTGTATGGCAGGCCCATTTGGAGATGATGGTGAAATAAAAGGTATTCTCATATTCAATGTACCAACAATGGAGGAAGTACAACGATTGGTAGCTCAAGATCCAGCCGTCATTGCAGGCAGATTAGAATTGGAAGTACATCCTTGGTGGGCAGCCAAAGGGAGCCAACTCAAGTAATTTGTTAGCTATATTATTAACCTGGCTTATAGCAGGATACATTTCTTGTAGCTTAGGAAGAGGTACGTTTGCACTCTTTTCAGGATCTACTTCAAGAGAAAACCTACCCTTTATATTTCACCTACTCCTAGGATTTGCTACTGTTATTTTTCTTGCACACATTTGGTCGTTCTTCTTTAAGGTAGATTGGGTACTTCTTAGTCTACTTGGTTTTCTTTCTCTCATTGTCAATTTGAAGTTGAAAGATATAATCCTGAAACCCTCCAGGACTGACCTCTATCTGTACCTTCCCTTAATTGTCTTATCGCTTCTACTGTCAATTGGCACTCCCAATAATGTAGATGAAGCAGGTTATTACCTACCCACTGTTCGTTGGATGGAAGACTATCCTGTTACTAAGGGTATATCATTATTGATTGCCAGATTGGGTTTTAATTCTGGCTTCCACATGATAAGTGCGACATTCAGTCTTAAAAATTTGTTTCCTGGAGGGGTTTATGAACTAAACGGTCTCTTGTTCTACAGCATCAATGTTTATTTATGGAAACAAGCGATTTCGACCCTAAATGCCAACAGAACCAATTGGGTGCAGCTTATATTTTTATTAGCACTTGTGTTTCCGTTTTCATTCCTTGTGCCTTCAATGGATACTGATTATCTAAGCATTTTTGGTTTGGTCCTTATTATAGGATGGTGTCTCAAATCACTATTCCATGGCGCTAAGATCCGCAAGTCCAAATTCTTGAGCTTTGCATGGATTATTGGCATGCTGTGCACCGTTAAGTTTATCACCATTCTAGTTTTGATTCCATTTGTTATAGCGCTGATCTACAATAGAAATAAACAGCTCATTATAAAGTCTTGCTTACTTATTGCAGTAGCACTTACACCTTGGATACTCCGCAATATATTCATATCAGGTTATGCCATTTTCCCGATCTACCATATTGACCTATGTGACGCAAATTGGAAAATGCCTTATGAAATGATTAAGGCATCTCATGCCATTGTGGGTGAGTTCGCCAAAGTAGAAATAATAAGAGGTGACTACATCTTGTCAGGCATTAAGGAATGGCCCCTTAGTACCTGGATACCCATTTGGATTGATAATCAGAAAATATTTATTATTGGAATTTTGATAATGGTGGCTTTGCCGCTTTCCTTTTTTATTGGTTTAATACCAATAGCATTCTCAAAAGGGAAGGATAAAATTCTACAAAAACAATTTAGGATATTGTGGTTCTCTACCACCATTATCTTAACTATTTGGTTTCTAAATTTTCCTGCCATAAGATTTGGTTGGCCTTGGATTTTGAGCTATTGCTCTATTACTTTTTTCTATATTATCAATAATTACCTACCCCAATGGCAAACGTCCATCTACAAATTATTGTTCCTTTTAGTTCTTATATCCTGGATGAGATTATTCTATAATAATATCTCACAAACAATTCATAATCTTCCTGCAAAACTATTGATGCATGAATCTCATCTCCCTACATCCGATTACACAACAAAAACCATCGGTAATGTTGAATTCAAAATTGTACAAGACAACTACTGCAAAGGAAATGACTTACCATGCATACCTGCCAATAACCCATACAAGGTTATTCCTGTGAGCAACTCCATATTAGATGGTTTTGTAATAGATATAACTAATTAGAAGCCAGGTGCTGAAAAATTAGTAAGTGGATTTTGCCCATAATCATACTTCAAAAATCCTAAATTTGAAGAAGCTACTCCTATACTAAAGGTGAATGAACTGTTAGCTCTTCCTACTGGAGTCCAAGTTATATTCATATCCCAACAATGCAGTCTTCTTCCAAAGGATATGACTGAAAAAGTTGGCCCTCTTTGCACAAAATCATAACCTATATTCCCTACATTGACATACCAGTTATCTGTTATATCAAATCTTCCTGTAAGCGAAAGACTATGTGTCGACAATCCAGATGTCACCCTGTTATTGTCACTTGTGAAAGCATATACCACTTCATGCCTGATAGCAATATTATCCAGCAAGTCGAATATTGATTTCTTGATTAATTTGGGTCTTTCTCTTTGTTTTTCCCTATCCTCAAGTTCTTCATCATCAAGAAGACCTTCTTCAGTTAGTAAGTTCGGATTGATGAGATTATCAGCAAATCCACCACTCGACGAAAAATCCTCAACACCACTCTCAAATCCCGTATTTGCAAAATCATTCTGTGCCCTTTCATCTTCACTCTTAGTAAACCATTCCCTTAGATTAGCGAAGGTGAATCTTGTAGACATACTTACACCCCCATTCTCTAACCGAGCTATCTTTTTTCTATCAGCCCAAACTGTTTCATTTATACGACGTCCATTTGACTCGAGATATGGATCAAAAGTCCATCTAGAAGTCAAGGTAATAATACCTCCTAGAAACCTAGAGGAACTACTAAGTGCATGTGTCGAAAACTTTAAACTATCTGCGGCAAAATTATAGTTACCTGATACATTGATACGATCAAAGATTTTAAACTTTCTAATAGTTGAATCTTTCTTAGAGAATAATTTCAGCTCTAATGAGTTATCAATATTATAATTAATCTGAGATTGGAGACCAGTAAATCTTGGCGACCCAAATGGGCCATTATCAAATCTTGTGAATCTTACTTCCCTTTCTCGGCCATCATCAAAAATGATTGTATCTACTTTATCTAATTGATTAGGCGAATAACTCCAACCAACTCGTGGCTTCATTAGGTGACGTATTCCCCTAACTTTTCCTTTTTTAAAATTCATTGTTCCAAAAATCTGAGTGTCAATATTAAAGCCGGCACTAAAAGTTCGAAACGTTCCGCCACTCTGAAGATTGGTCGTCACTAGAGAATCAACAGTTTGAAAAAGACCGTCTATTGAAAATTGTAAGGAATCTTCTGCTGTCATTGGAATAAATGGCGCTGATTGGATTATATTATTCTCAATAGTATTAAGCACCCATGTTTCTTCGTAACTGGCATTAGGCGAAAAGCTGAAATATTGCAGAAACTTAGTAGGCATAGAGACCGAAACATCATGTTGCATCCCACTTCTTATATTCTCTATAGTCTCCTTGGCAAAAAGTGTTGTATCAGTAGTAGTCGTTCTCACTCGCAGATTTGAGGAGTAGCCTAAAGTTATATTCTCATACCATCTAGGCTTACTTGTCGTACCATTCTTATTCTCAAACGGATTTATTGTTCGCATTCTAAGAGAAATAGTAGGTAGGGTAATATTCATTATCCCTGTATTGGTATTTTGATCATGACTCATTCCCATTCCAAATGAAAATGGTGTTCGTGGCATAGAATGACTAAAATTGAATTGGGAATTATATTGAGTTGTCAAATTGGATTGAGCATCTAGATTATTACGTCGTTCGTTGTCATTACCTACAATTCTGATATTCCCATCTAATGATCTATAAGGATGAGCTTTGGCATCTTGGCGATGATTGATTCTCAACGAAAAACTATTAGTGGGGAATAAGCCTCTTGTATTATCCATTATTCTCTCTCGCCTATTTCTTGTGTAGGATAAATTGATGCCTCCTGTGTATTTGTATTTCCGGTTATAGGAAGTAGAAGAGTATACTGCTAGTGATCCCCTAGTGAAAAAATCTCCAGTTACCTGCGTATGTATATAGTCATTGATTGGGAAATACCATCCAATTCCTTGGACACCAAAACCCAACTCTTGGTCATAAAATCTATAGCCACTAGGAAAAATCAATCCAGACGATGCAGCACTTGTCAATGGATAGACCAAGAATGGAATCCATAATGGAGTCGGTATACCTGCAATTTCCAATTTGGATGGTCCTGCTACTGCGACTCTATCACTTACAACCTTAAGTTTTTTCGTTCTAAAACCAAAATGTTTATGCTCTGGGTGATTGCAGGTTGTAAGGAGTGAATTCAAATTGTAGGCTATATCACTATCTCCATATGCTTCCTCTGCATTGGTTACATACTTAGCCCGCTCTGACTCTATGTAAAATTCTCCTTCGACTGCTGTTGCGCCCAAGACAATTCCTCTTTCAGTTTCAAAATTATATCTGAGTCCATTGTATAAATATTCTTCTCCACTATCAATAAATTTCGGTCTTTTGGATACTCGCTTATATGGCGATTTTCTAGCTTCAGCAATTTTATTCTCAACATCCAAAATGATAAGATCCGCATACAATTCCTTGTCAGTGTATTTGACATACGCATCTCCATGTAGATAGATAAGTTTCGTATGAGGATCTAATCGATTTGAGTCCACTGATCCATAAATTATTCTATCTTGAAGATCACTTTCTGCAATTTTTACTTTAGTGGCTTTGGTATTTTCTGATTTGGTTCTTGAGATATTGGTTGGGTCTGGCTTACTTGGTAGGGTGTCAAGTAGCTGTGTTAATGTGTCTTCTACAATACTTTCCTGAAACTTAGATATTGAATCCGGAAGTGTACTCTTCTGCACATCATTTATCTGTCCTTGGGCTATAGTTGCCGAAAGAATTACAAAAATCAGATATGTCGAACGAATAAATTTCAAGTATATATATTAAAATATAATGTAATATATTTATAACTACAAATCAGGCAATTAAGAAATGACAGGGTATCTTAACACCTTCATTATATTTCTGACAGCTATCCTCCCTCATAATAGATATGCGATATTAACGCCAAATGTGCAGCAAAGTATTCATGCTAAGCCACTTAATCAACTCAATAAGGATGAATCTGGACAATTTAAGATCGTAATAGACCCCGGACATGGTGGAAAAGACCAAGGATGCGCCCATACTTCTGTAATAGAAAAAGATATAACACTGTTAGTTGCGCTGAAGATTGGTGCTAAAATAAAGGAATCAAGACCAGATGTTAATATAGTGTATACAAGATCTGCGGACCAAAATATCTCATTAAAAAAACGAATTCAATTATCACACAAAGCAGATTTATTTATATCAATTCACGCTAATGCTGTGGATGATCATACTGTTCAAGGGTTCGAGACATATGTATATGGAGTCTCCCCCAATGAAAATGAATCCACATCATATTCGGCATATGTGGAGCCAATGGGTAGCCAAAAAGACTTCTTAGATGATATTATCTCTGATATAATGCATGCTTCTATTAATGAAGCCAGTTATCAACTAGGTTTTTCTATTAATAAATTTCTTTACAAGGAGAACAGAATTAACAATCGAGGATTGAGACAAGCTAGTTTTCGAGTTTTGGCCAAGACAAAAGCCCCTTCCGTCTTGCTCGAACTGGGGTATCTAACAAACAAAAATGAGGCTAAGCTACTGGCTTCTAATTCGCATCAAGAATTGCTTGCGCAGTGCATTTCTAAAGGCATCATAGAATATTTGGCACTATCAACTGCTGCGGACTAACTAAATGAGGTACATTTGCGTCCTCATTTAGATAGAAATGACCTTTTCAAATAACCACAGATTTTTACATGAGACGTGAGATAAAAATTGGATTGCTTGCTATAGTTACAGCCGCCTTGGCCATTTGGGGATATAATTTCATAAGAGGACAAAAATTATTGAGTGGAGATTGGACATACTTTACAACTATAGACAATGCAAAGTCAATAAATACCGCAACTAAAGTCCTTATAAATGGATACCAGGTTGGTAGTGTGACCTCCATAGATCCAGATCCCAGCGATATCAGAAAAATAAATATTGGCTTTCAAGTTGCGAAAGATATCCATATTCCAGACTACACTATTGTAGAGGTTAGAAATGAAAGTCCTATAGGCGGTAAGGAATTAGAACTTGTGTTCGATAAGTTCTGCAATGGGTCAAACTGTGCTGAAAATCGTACCTTCCTAAAAAGTAAAATGATAGGTCTTGTTGGTTCTATAATATCACCTGAAGAACTTGATCCACATATCACTACAGTTACTGAAAGTTTTGAAAACACCATTGGTAGGCTAGGAAGAGCAGATTCAGAAGCACCACTAGACAAAACCATTAGAGACTTATCTGTGACTATGGAAAACATGGCCGCTAGCACTTCCAAGTTTGCAAACCTCATGAGTAGGTCTTCTAGTGATATAGAAAAAACAATGGCCAACATGGCTATTCTGACAGATGCTCTAGTCAATAGTAATGCAAAACTGTCTGGAATATTAAATGACTTCAGTAAACTGACACAAGATCTAAGCAAGGTATCTATATCAGAAACTGTAGAGAAGTCAAATATGACTATTGATCAAGCAGGTAGTAGTCTTAAAGCGCTAGAAAACACCATGTCTGAAGCAAATAACATGGTAAAAGACCTTAATAACCTTGTTAAGAACTTGAACGAAGGCGAAGGCAGCATCGGGCAACTATTGAACGACGAAGAGCTTTACACACAGTTATCTTCTGCAACAAAGAATATGGATTTACTTCTTCAAGATATAAGATTGAACCCAAGAAGGTATTTTAAAATCTTCGGCAAGAAAGTACCAGAATATGAATTTCCTGACTCTGATCCCGCCATTGGAAAATAACGTAAAATACACTGAACTAAAAAAGCCTTACAACAATGTTGCAAGGCTTTTTTGCTATTGCCCCGATAAGAGGGTGAAAAATTTAATATTTCTAAGCTAATCCATTGACAAACTTCGTTAGTTTGCTTTTTACATTAGCCGCTTTATTCTTATGCCAATTGTTATTCTTGGCTAGTTTATCTATCATACTAACAACTTTAGGCAAGAAAGTCTGAGCTTCTTTACCATCTGTCATCTCTCTAAGTTTCATGATAGCTGTTCTAGCAGACTTCTTATAATATCTGTTAGAGAGCCTTTTTTTAGCGTCTTGTCTAATTCTTTTTTTGGATGAAGCGTGTTGAGCCATGCTGAATCTTTAAAATTTTGAAGTGCAAAAGTACAGTATTCTTTGATAACAGTGTATAATTTTTTTCCTTTACTGTTCGTGAAGGCAAATATCGACTAAAACAAGGTGATTTATTAATATTTTGAAGGGCTTCGTTGGTATAATAATTGGTTTACCTATTTTCACATTACACTTTATCCTAATATTTAGAATTAGCTATTATGAAAGACTATTCCTACGTATTTAATGCTCATCCAAGTTTTATAGATGACATGTATGCTAAGTATATAAACAGCCCAGATTCTGTAGAAGAAGGATGGCGGGTATTTTTTGAAGGTTTTGAATTTGGAAATCAATCGCCATCAAATAGCAATGGCTCTGCAAAAGGTATAGCTAATGCTGGAATTATAGCCACTACAAATCCCCTATTTTCTTCAAATAAGGAATTTGCAGCTTACTCCATAATCAGTGGATTTAGAAGAAGAGGCCATCTTCTTTCAACCACCAATCCAATTAGGATAAGAAGAGACAGAAAGCCTCACCTATCTTTGGCAGATTATGGTCTGTCTGAGGCTGATCTTGGGACGAAGTATGTTGCTAGTGAAGAGATAGGTCTGAAAGATGCCACACTTCAGCAGATTATAGACAAATGCAGAACGGTGTATGGAGGCAATATCGGTTTTGAATATGCCCATATTGAAAACAGAGAGAAGAGAGTGTGGCTGAGAGAGCAAATTGAAGGCAGAAACTTAAATGATGACTTTGGGCTTTCACAGGAATCCAAGAAAAGAATTCTTGAAAATTTGAATGGTGCTGTTATCTTTGAGAAATTTCTGCATACTAAGTATATAGGTCAGAAGAGATTTTCACTTGAAGGTGGTGAATCTACAATTGCAGCTTTAGATGCGATTATCCGAACCGGTGCCAAGGAAAAAGTTGAAGAGGTCATTATTGGGATGGCGCACAGAGGACGACTTAATGTGTTGGCTAATATAATGGGTAAAACCTATGCAGAAATATTTAATGAGTTTGAAGGATTTACTATTCCTGATCAGAGTTTTGGTGATGGTGATGTTAAGTATCACTTAGGCTTCTCCTCACTAATAGATGCTGGAGGTAAGAATAAAGTAAGTCTCAAATTGGCTCCAAATCCATCTCACCTTGAAGCGGTTAACCCCGTAGTAGAGGGATTCGCCAGAGCGAAAGCTGACATCTTATTCGACAGTGATTATGATAAAATTCTACCTATTCTAATACATGGAGATTCTGCTGTAGCTGGGCAAGGCGTCGTATTTGAAACAGTCCAAATGAGTCAGCTAGAGGGCTACTACACTGGTGGAACCATTCATCTAGTTATTAATAATCAGATTGGTTTTACCACTGACTTTGACGATGCCCGATCATCTACATATTGTACTGCTGCTGCGGGGATAGTACAAGCTCCGGTTTTTCATGTCAATGGTGATGACCCTGAGGCCGTCGTATTTGCCGTGAGGTTGGCAACCCAGTATCGACAGAAGTTTAATAACGATGTATTTATTGATTTGGTTTGCTATAGAAAGCATGGACACAATGAAGGAGATGATCCTAAATTCACCCAACCTAAGATGTACGAAATCATCAATAATCATCCTAATCCAAGAGAGGTTTATGTAAAGAAATTGATGAGTCGAGGAGATGTAGATGCAGCGATAGCAGAGAAATTGGAGAAGCAATTTTGGGACCACCTACAGGCTAAGCTTAACGATGTCAAAGAAAAACCACTACCCTACACGCCTCAGAAACAAGAAAAGGAATGGGAGGAATTTCATATGACATTTGACGAGGAGCAAATGTTGACTTCCCCAGAAACAGGTATCCCGATGAAACAAGTGAAATCCATAATGGCTCATTTGTCCAAACCACCTGAGGGTATTAACCTATTATCCAAAGTCAATAGGTTACTCAAGTCCACAAACAAACTTATAGATGCTGAAAAATGTGATTGGGCGCTGGGAGAATTGATGGCATACTGTAGCATATTATTAGAAGGCAAAGATGTGAGAATGAGTGGACAAGACGTAAAGAGAGGTACTTTCTCTCACAGACATGCTATATTCAATGATGTCGAAAACGAGCAAGAATACAACAGGTTGGATGGCCTTAAAAAGGGACAAGGTAAGTTCCGTATCTTTAATAGTTTCTTATCTGAGTTTGCTGTACTAGGTTTTGAATATGGTTATTCTCTTGCTGACCCTCATACTTTAGTCTTATGGGAAGCTCAGTTTGGTGATTTCTACAATGGGGCTCAAACTATGGTTGACCAATTTATCAGTGCTGGCGAAAGTAAATGGCATAAGAGTTCTGGTTTAGTTATGCTTCTACCTCATGGTATGGAGGGCCAAGGGCCAGAGCATTCGAGTGCAAGGTTAGAGCGATTTTTGCAAATGACGGCTGAAGCTAATTTTACAATTGCAAATATTACAACCTCCGCCAACATATTCCATGCACTCAGAAGACAGCTTGTGAGAAATATGAGAAAACCGTTAGTAGTTATGTCTCCTAAATCTATACTCAGACATCCATTAGCTGTATCACCATTTTCTGACTTCGCGACTGGTACCAAGTTTCAGGAAGTATTAGATGATCCCGTTGTTAAGCCGAAGGACGTTAAAAGATTACTTCTTTGCTCGGGAAAGGTATACTATGATCTGCTTAAAGAAAGAGATGAACAGAAAATGAAGGACATCGCCATTGTTAGACTTGAACAATTGTATCCATTCCCTCAAGATCAAATCAATTCCATCTTTGATAAATACAAAAGCGCATCCAAATATTGGGTTCAAGAAGAATCTGCCAATATGGGTTCTTGGGACTATTTGATGAGGTATTGGAGAAGAGTTGACATAGACCTTATCTCCAGATCTGCAACCGCAAGTCCTGCAACAGGATTTAAAAAAGTACATGAAAAACAGCAAGCTGATTTGGTTAAGAGAGCCTTGGGTAGCTAATTGCCAACCTTTTTATCTATTGTCTTCCATTATAAAAGGAAAAAGATAATCCCCAAGCAGGGAAAGATTCTTTGGTTTCTGAAGATTGGACATTCAATAAGTCAGCTTTTGACGAGAGGTCCACTTCAGACAATGGAATGTGTATAAAGGGTTTTATAGCAAATGACACTGTCTCATTGCCAGTAATATTAAAAGCTAAATTAAAACGTATAAAAAATTGATTTCTTCCATTTGGAGAATTTATCAATAGATTGGAATCGACTGTTGAGTTTTGAATATTCTCCTCTATAGAAACCAGATTATAGCCTAGAGTACTTCCAATACCTAGTAAACCAAAGTTTGATTCGTAAGAAATCATGACCATATTGAATCTATAGTTAAATTCTGTCGTGACTGAGGAAGAAGCTAAAGGAGGTCCAGGTCTTAATATTCCTACTGAACTCGTACTTCTTGCTAAGCTTTCCCAACCTAATTCTACCGCTGCAGAATTAAATCTATATCTTAATCCTAAGTTTACTCCAAAAGCCAAACTAAGAGGTCTACTAGAATTATACTGATCAAATAATGAGCTAGACTGCGCATCGAATTCTGCCAATATATTATTACTTACTTCTGGAGAATAAAAACCTAGTGTGTAGCCTACCTTGAGATTGATTTGGCCGAAAGATAAAGTAGACAAGAGTAGTGCAGATACAAATACACCCAACATAATGGTTGTTTTGTAATCCGATAATAACATATGACAACTTTTCTTCATAAGATAGTTTGAAATAACAGATTTTAAATCAACCATACAAACTTTAGGAAATAAATAAAAAGGAATACTTTAAAGGTCTGTTCTCTAAAAAGACAGTTAATGGCTAAAAAGTCCACGAAGAAAAAAAAACAACCTACTAAGGAAATACAGAAAGTGAGATATCTCCCCTTGACCTTAAATATAAGTTGGCTGGTTGCCATAGGGTTTATTCTATTAGGCTTTTTACTGTATGGTCAGTCAATGGGATTTAATTATGTCTTAGATGATGCGATAGTATTTACTGGTAATAGCCATGTCAAAAATGGCATTAATGGGATTAACGACATATTGGCCAATGATAGTTTTCATGGATACTTTGGAGAACAAAAAGATCTGGTCCAAGGTGCACGATTTAGACCGCTATCACTTATAACATTTGCACTGGAATACGAATTTTTTGGCAGTTCATCTGCAGTGAGTCATTTTATTAACATCCTGCTTTATAGTCTTACTGCTTTTATATGCTTTCTTTCCTTAAGAAGATTGTTTAGAGATGATACCACCCACAGTCAGTTAATCTATAGCATTGCTTTTATTTCAAGTCTAATTTATTTGTGCCATCCAATTCATGTAGAAGCAGTAGCGAATGTAAAAGGGCGAGACGAAATATTGTCTATGCTATTTAGTGTGTGGGCTTTATTAGCCTCTCTTCGATACATAGATAATGGAAAACTGTTGACATTAATTTCGATTCCAATACTCTTCCTTCTTGGCCTCATAGCTAAAGAGAATACAATTACTTTCTTGGCAATTATTCCATTTGCAATTCTATTATTTAGAAAAGAGTCTAGGAAAAAGACCATGGTTGTATTTTCTCTATTGTTTATTGTTTCTATTGTCTATTTGCTTTGGCGATATCAAGTCATTGGTTATTTATTAGGAGACGAACCATCTGATGACCTGATGAATAATTCATTTGTGGGTATGAGTGTGGTACAGAGATATGCGACTATAAGCTATACTCTACTACTCTATTTCAAGTTATGCTTTTTCCCCCACCCTCTTACTCACGATTATTATCCTTATCACATTCCTATAATGGATTTTGGAGATTGGCAAGTCTGGTTATCTATTATTTTACATTTAGGATTAGCAGTACTAATCGTCTTTTGGCGCAAAAAAAGGCCAGAGATCTCATTCAGTCTCTTCTTCTATATTGCAGCCTTATCTATAGTATCCAATATTGTAATAAGTATTGGCACATTTATGAATGAGAGATTTATGTTCGCAGCTTCTCTTGGAACATGTGTTATTCTTGCCTACATTATACATTTCTTAGCTTCCAAAAACCAAGAAAAAAGAAAGCTTGTATTAGCAGTTATGTCAGCTATCATAATAGGGCTATATTGTTTCAAAACCATAACACGAGTACCAGCATGGAAGAGTGAGTTATCACTGAATAATGCAGCTATTAAAGTATCTAAGAACAGTGCCCGTGCGAATAGTTTTATGGCAACTGCCCTCTTTAACGAATACAAAAGAACGACGGACAGACTTCGCCAAAAAGAACTACTTGAAAGAGCTCTTCCACATGCTCGCAAAGCAACCCAAATACATCCTACTTATTACAATGGTTATCTAATGCAAGTGGGAGTAGCTGCTGAGCTTTATAAGCAGAATGGTGACCTTGATGCGCTTCTTAAAGATTTCAAACCTGCTATGATTTATAAGCCTCAAATATCATTTCTTGAAGAATTTCTCACTTACATAAATGATAGAGAAGATAGAAACAAAATGATGTCGTTCTATAAAGATGTCTGCATCACCAACATGATTGACAAACGACAAGACTACAAATGGTCTATAAAGTTTCTATCCATGGCATTCAAGATGGACCCAAATGATCCAGAAATTAGAAGAGGTCTTAGAAAAGCGTATTTGGGATTAGGCAATGTAGAATATGCTAATAGATTTCGATAATGCATAATGAGGATGCTCTATACAAGCTAGCAATCAATTACCTTCCTGGGGTTGGAGGTGTTAAAGCTAGAGATTTGATTTCCTATTGCGGTGGCATAAAGGAAGTGTTCGCTGCCAAAAAGAGAAAGCTTCTCAGTATTCCAGGTATAGGAGAGAAAATCGCAGATTCTGTCTTAAAGTCTGATGCTCTTATCAGAGCTGAGGAAGAACTGAGAACAATTGAGGACAAGGATATCAGAATAATATCATTCCTTGATGATAGCTATCCAAAAAATTTAAACCACTATCCAGATGCACCTCTTATCTTATATCTTAAAGGAAATCTAAATCTTAATACCAGTCGTCAGGTCGCCATTGTAGGAACTCGAAATGTGACAACTTATGGTATGGTACAATGTGAAAAGCTTGTTGATCAGCTTCGTTCATTAAATTGTACCATAGTAAGTGGCTTGGCGCATGGTGTAGACACAATCGCTCATCGTAAGGCAGTAGAGGTTGGCATGCAGACAGTTGGAGTCTTGGGCAATGGTCTAAAGTCTATTTACCCAGCGGCCAATCATGACTTAGCTCGTAGAATGCTAGACAATGGAGGCGTCATTTCTGAGTTCCAATTTGACACAAAACCTGATAGGGAAAATTTTCCACAACGAAATAGAATCATTGCAGGAATGGCCGATGTAATTGTAGTTATAGAGTCTGCAATTAAAGGTGGTTCTATCATTACAGCAGAATTTGCCAACAGTTATAATAAGGACGTATTTGCAATACCAGGCAAACTCTCTGATGACTTTTCTGCTGGGTGCAATCACCTGATTAAGACTCACAAAGCACACTTACTAAGTTCTGCTGATGATATTGCATACATAATGAGATGGGACAAATCAGAAGATCCAAAGCAAATGACTTTAATGATAGACTTGCTCCCAGAAGAAGAAACGGTGGTTAATATCCTTAAAGATCAACCAGAACTCAGACTAGACAGTCTGCATTATCAAACAAAGATTCCATTAGGACAACTGACGTCAGTATTATTAAATCTTGAATTTAAAGGCCTGGTCAAATCACTGCCTGGAAAAAAATATATATTGAGCACTTGAAACTATATCAGCATGATTAGATACTCACTTTTAACACTCGCATTCTGTATTGCAGCCGTTTGGGGATGCAAGACTAAGCAATCCTTAGATACACAAGTTTTCGAAAGAGAAGTTCTTGGGACCATAATTGAAGAAGAAGAAAGGCCTAAGAATATTATTCTTATGATTGGTGATGGAATGGGTATGGGTCAGATAACTGCAGGCACCTATATGAATAATAATACCAGCAATCTTGAGAGGTTTTCGGTGGTAGGATTGCATAAGCCTTATGCGGCTGATAATGTCATCACGGACTCGGCTGCTGCTGCAACAGCCTTTGCCTGTGGTGTCAAAACACATAATCTTGCGATCGGTGTTGACAAAGATGATAGAAAAGTTGAAACAATATTAGAGTATGCCGAGGGTAAGGGATTAAGCACAGGACTTATTGCAACTTCATCTATCACACATGCCACGCCAGCAAGTTTCATTGCGCATAATCCCTACAGAAAAAATTATGAAGACATTGCGGAAAATTTCCTTGATACTGAAATCGACTTTTTTGCAGGAGGCGGTAAGAAATACTTTGATAGAAGAGAAAAAGATGACAGAAATCTCATTGAAGAATTAAAGAAGAAAGGATATACCATCTTTGACCAACTAACAGAATTTTCTGATGCAAGACTATCCATGCAAGAATCTAAGTGTTTTGGATACTTCACTGCTGATGGAGAACCATTGTCTATAGAACAAGGAAGAGATTATTTAGAGCCAGTCACAATGGCTAGTCTCAATTATCTCAAGCAAAAATCTAAAGAAAACGGTTTTTTCCTCATGGTGGAAAGTTCACAAATTGATTGGGGAGGTCATGCCAATAATTCGGACTGGATTATTCAGGAATTTAAGGAATTCAATGAGGTAATCGGGAGAGTATTGTCATGGGCGGAAGCTGATGAAGAGACCCTAGTTATTGTAACTGCTGACCATGAAACTGGTGGTTATACAATTCAGCCAGGAAGTACTATGGATACGCTTCAAACAGCATTTACCACAGAAAAGCATTCAGGTGATTTTATCCCAGTATTCGCATCTGGTCCACAATCAGAATTATTTTCTGGGATTTATGAAAACACGGCGATATTCCATAAGATGAAGGAAGCTTGGAATTTTGAAAGGTAATCACACTTACTTTATCGGAAGTCACAGTTTGATACATGGTCATTAACCATACCTATAGCTTGCATAAATGCATATACAATTGTTGGGCCTACAAATTTAAATCCACGCTTCTTTAAATCTTTTGAGATTTGCTGACTGAGAGCTGTCTGAGCCGGGACCTCGTCCATGGATTTTGGATTATTAATTATTGGCTGTCCATCCACATATTCCCAAAGGAAATCAGAAAGGCTCTTTTCTTTAACCAAGTCATGATAGGCAATGGCATTCGTGATTACCGAGTTGATTTTGAGTCTATTGCGTATAATACCCTTATCATTGACCAGCCTAATTCTATCCTTATCAGTATATTTTCTAATCTTATTAATATTCCACCCATCGAAAGCCTTTTCATATGATGGAATTCTAATGAGCACATTGTACCAATTCAGTCCAGCTTGCGCACCTTCCAGATTCAGATACTCAAATAATTTTCTATCATCAAAGACTGGCTTACCCCATATATTGTCATGGTAGTCCATATAAATTTCGTCTTTCAAGCACCAGCTACAACGATTCATAATTGGGTTTTTGTTTTATTAAGTAATAAACTGCAGTCGTCAAAAAATTCCTTAAGTAAGGTATTTTGGTTATAGGCCAAAGTTGCTTTTTGGGCTTCAAACCAAATTTCTTTTCATAGATAGGATTTATCAAAAAATGTTGGTGCTGAATTGTATCAAATCCTGTTTTCTTAACAATGCTCTCAAATCTCTCGATAGAAATTCCAGTGTCCTTAATCTCCAATAATTCTTTTAGTTGACTTGGTCTTTCCTTAGTCATTTTTATTATACCTCTATAGATTGGCTTAGGAAGAAGGTGAAAATATGGCAAGACCTTCAATATTTTGCTTGTGCAGATCTGCTGATGTCCACCAAAAGGCATTTGCCAAGGAGGGAAACCAAAGAACACTCTGCCTCCAGGTAATAGAAACTGGCTTAATTTCTTTAGAAATTTTTCTTGATCAAATATATGTTCAATGACATCTTTTAGAATAATAAGATCATATTGGTGAGCATCCCTTATTGGATCAATGTCATATATGTTACTTGAGATTATTTTGACTTTCCCTTGATTAATGTCTTCAGCTAAAAAGGAATTAGCTAATCGCACCCTATTTTCATTCAACTCTATACCCACACCTACACACCCCATATCCAAAAAGGCTTTAAGAACACCAGCCTCTCCACATCCAATCTCAAGTACTTTCGATCCCGCTCTTATAGTGTTATCTAATTCTATAAATGGGACTACCCAATTCTTGCTAACATCATACTGCCATTGAAAATATCTATTCTTATCACTGTGAAATTCATACATACTCTTATTGCAAAGGTCTGTTGTAAAAGTACAATATGTCAAGAACTGGAGACTATAAAAGCCTATATGTGAGATAATACAGGCATAAAAAAAACTAGTGCCATATCGAGCGATACAACACTAGCCAATCATTATAGAACAACTTCCGCCGCAAATATAAGTAGAACATTTATATAGGAGGAACTTTTTTTTCATAAAATTTTCAAACTGTAAAATAAATAGCGGTTTCTATCCTAAACTGGCCATTAAAATGAACTATAATTTTGTGTTGACCAATGACCTCACATATCAATTGTACTGAATTACAAGATATATAAAGTACTTTATTTGTCTTATTTAATATTTTGCAATACGATACACTGCAAGGTGGAAATTACTCCAAATGGCGCTAAGAAAAGGCAGTAGTTTGGATTTAATTTAAGATTAACAGCACTTAGAATCATGTAATCGTATCTTTATAGAAAATATTCTTAAGCTACAAACAGATCAATGAAATATCTAATATCAACTCTACTGCTGATTGCCACATTGGGACTTAATGGGCAAGCTAAGACTGTAGAATCAGAGGTTCAGTCAACCGATAAAATAAATTGGATGACTTGGGACGAAGCGATGGCCGCTAACAAAATCACACCGAAAAAGATCTTTATAGATATCTACACTGATTGGTGTGGTTGGTGTAAGAAAATGGATTCTACGACTTTTAAAGATCCTAATGTTGTAGAAGAAATGAACAACTCATTTTATGCAATCAAATTTGATGCAGAAATGAAGAAAGATATAACTTTTAATGATGCTGTCTTCAGTTTTGTCAATACTGGAAGGCGGGGGGCACACCAACTGGCATTTGCGCTAGTGGATGGTAGAATGAGCTATCCTTCATTTGTGTTATTAGATGAAAACTTTCACAGAGTGATGTTAGCTCCGGGATATCAAACTCCAGACAAACTTATCCCACAACTAAAATATACAAGTACTAATGCCTATAAAACCAAAAACTTTGAGGCATTTAAGACCTCTGGAGAAGAGTAATAACTTTTTAAATACAGAGATAAATATAAAAGGCTCCTTTTTACAGGAGCCTTTTTTGTTCTAATCACAATAAAACAAGTATCGAAAGTTGTAATTTCTAATTGTTGTTCTTCCTTATCGTAGTTTAAAATCTATTGTTATATCACCACACTGCTCAGAAAGACTACTTTCTGAAAACACATACTTTTTAGCACTCTTTATAGCTAATCCTATCAGATGACTATCTGTTGTTGTCGACCCCTTTTGGGTAAATGTTGACTTAACAACTTTACCGGTCCCATTCACGCATATATTGACAACAACCTTTCCTGTAAGCTGTGTATTATCAGAGATCTGAGGAGCAAATAATACTGCTCTGTCACCTAGTCCATTTCCAGCTTTTCCTGTGCCTGTTGTTATACCTTCGAGTGCAGCTGCATCTGGTTTACCATCTGGCGTCCCTTTAGAGGGTTCTCCATCTCCATTTGCACTAGTCATTAGATTGTTAAATTTATTCTTTGCCGCTTTTTGGGCTGCTTTTCTTGCAGCGGCTTTCTTTGCTGCTTCTAGCTTTGCCGCCTCGGCCTTTGCTTCTGCTTGTGCCTCGGCTTTGGCTTTAGCCTCTTTATCTAGTTTTTCTTTTCGTTCTTGCTCTTTGGATTTGTCTTCTAGTTTTTCCTCGACTGCGACTATTGGGCTTTCTTTTTTTGTAATGGTTTCAGATACTAATTTGATAAGCGAAGCTTTGGCGGGTTTCGAAGATTGCTGTTTCGAAGCAGAGGTATTCTTTTGAGGCTGAGGCTTTGAGGTAGATTCAGTGGATAATGAAGCTGCTGGCGCTGCTTTACTTTTCGTTCTATGTTCAGCATCGACATTCCCAAGTGCAATCTTTATTCCCTGAAACTGAGGAGGATCAGGCTGTTTTTGGACAGCACTTATTATCGGTATAATTAAAAGAAGGAGCAATAATAAGTGTACGACTATACTGATAGAAAGGCTATCTCTCTTTTGTCGTTGCTCATCAATTCTGACAGAATTTGCCATATTCAGGTTTGCTTTGCATGGTCTTGTAACCATAATTATCATTCGCATACCTGACAACGAGGTGGAGAAAGGCACTGATGGGCCCTTTACTTATTATCTAAATCAGGTATATTTAAAATACTGATAATCAGTGTACAATAATCGAACCAAACTAAGAATAGTCTTTATTCTAATCCATCTAAATGTCTGGACTCTATGAATTAGTTGAAAATGAGGAAGTTAGGTTATTTCGGCTCGGTGGAAACTGCATCAATTTTGTACCTATAGGCCATATCATAAATAGCAATAACTGGTACATTAGAAGCTCCTTTTCGCGGCATGATCACCACTGAAACTTTATCAGTTTGTCGCTTACGATCTCTGACTTTCTTTTCGATAGTACTCAAACTGGCTGAAGCTCCGTCTAGGCTATAAGTCCCATTTTTATTGATAACAATTTGTAAAGGGGGATACTTGGGCTGGACATCATTTTTTTTATTCGCTTGACCTGGCAACCTGAGATTTAGTCCATTTGGGACAACCATTGATGAGGTCAACATGAAAAATATAAGCAATAGAAAAATGATATCTGTCAACGAAGACATACTAAATTCTGCACTAACTTTTGTTCTTTTCTTCATTCCCATATACCAGGCTATTGAGGTGGTTGAGTAGCAATATGTGCATCAATTCCAAGGGAATTAGCCAGGACCATCATTTCATATGTTTTATCCCAAGAGAGATCAGCTTCTGCTACAATAAATAAATCAGCATTGTCCTTATTACTCATCTCAGCTAAGGTTGATTTAATTTTAGTTCTGAGGCCAGACTTGCTTATTTTCTTTCCGTTAAATGACAGTTTACCATCTTTAGTAATCATCACTATCAGATCGCTAGGTGATAAAGTAGTGCTACTTGATTCTGGCAGTGGGATATTTATCTGAACCATAGAAGACGTCAGCATAAAGAAAATCAATAGCAAAAATATGATGTCTGTTAAGGAAGACATACTGAATTCTGCGCTGACTTTAGATCTCTTTTTCATATTCTGACACTAGAGTGATTGACTAAGCAGTAGGCTCTTGTAATAAATCCATGAATTCAGTGGCAGTCATTTCCATTTTATTAATGGCTTTATCTACTTGAGATACTAGGTAATTATACCCAACAAAGGAAACAATACCGATGAATAGTCCAAAAGCTGTTGTAATCAGGGCTGTATATATACCCCCTGCCAAAACATCTGGTGTCACATTTTGCTCACTAGCCATCTTGTAAAAAGCGAGTATCATTCCTGTAACCGTCCCAAAAAACCCTATCATAGGTGCAGCTCCAGAAATACTGGCCAAAGATGACAAATTCTTTTCTAGCTTGAATATCTCAAGGTTTCCAACGTTTTCAATTGCTGCATCTATATCTCTTAATGGCTTACCAATTCTAGCTATACCCTTCTCTACCATTCTTGCATATGGTGAATTGACACCTGCCAACATGGCTTTTGCACCAGCAATATTTCCTGATGTTACTGCAGCTCTGATATTATTCATAAAACTATCATCTATCTGGGTAGCCTTTTTTATGGTAAAATACCTTTCAAAGAACAGATATAGCGCTATTACAGAGAGTACTAACAGGATAACATTGATAGCTATTCCAAGTGGACCGCCCTGTGTAAGAATATCTATAACATTCTTTGCAGTCAAACCAGCCTCTTCATCAGCAGCCTGAAGGAAAAAACCTAAATAGATCATAAGTAAATTTTAAAGTTGGATGTTTAAACGATGCATCAGCACCCTAAATTATATTAAGGACAAAGTTAGCTATTAAAAAACATATTACAAATTTTTATTATTTGTATTGCCAACATTTACAATCTTGATCGCATAAAAGAGCTACACTAACTTGAAATTAACAAGACTAATTACTCTCAAACAGCACAAAACCCTTTCCTTTGTGCACATTATTTGATAGCAGAATAGACAAAAAACTCAGATATGGCTAAGATCTTAATCAATGACGGTATACATCCTTCTGGACTTGCTAAGCTAGAAGCAGCAGGGCATGAAATAGACAACATTAAAATCCCACAAGCAGAATTGTCAGAAAAGTTATCGGCTTATGATGCCATCTGTGTAAGAAGCGCCACAAAAGTTAGAACTGACCTCATAGACGCCTGTCCGAATCTGAAAGCCATTGGGAGAGGAGGTGTAGGGCTGGATAACATTGATGTTGAGCATGCCAGATCAAAAGGCATAGCTGTACTTAATACTCCCGCTGCATCTTCAAGATCAGTCGCAGAGTTGGCATTCGCGCATCTTCTGAGCACTGCCAGATTTGTCTATAAGTCTAATAGACATATGCCCCAAGATGGCAGAGAAGAATTCAAAGCACTCAAGAAATCATATTCAAAAGGCTTTGAACTTAAGGGAAAAACAATAGGTATTATCGGCATGGGTAGAATTGGGCAAGAATCCGCTCAAATTGCTTTGGCTATGGGTATGAATATACTTGGTGTGGACCCTATTGCAAAGAATCCTGAGATAAAATTAGTTATCGGTGGACAGAATATTATTGTCCCAATCAATATGGTTGATATGGACACAATGCTAAATCAAGCAGATATTATTTCTTTGCATATACCATTTACAGGTGCTCCTGTGTTATCTACTTCAGAATTTGCAAAAATGAAAGAAGGTGTAGTCCTCATTAATGCCTCAAGGGGAGGTACAGTTGACGAATCAGCACTTTTAGAAGCTCTTAACTCAGACAAGGTTGCCGCTGCAGGCTTAGATGTATATGAAAATGAGCCAACACCTTTAGCTAAGTTGATACAGCATCCAAACGTATCATGCACACCACATATAGGTGCATCTACTAACGAGGCTCAAGAAAATATAGGTACAGAACTAGCCGATAAATTAATAGAGGTATTGGGTTAAGAGTTACTTTTCGAACACCTGACCCGGTATGGGCTTTGGAGCTTTCATTTTATCTCTAACATAACCCATAAGCTCTATATCAAAGAACAAACAGGTATTTGGTAAGATTGTCTCCCTATTGCCCATCTTACCATAGGCTAAGTGCGAAGGAATGACCACTTTGGCTTTATCACCCATTTTCATTCTAAGCAATACCTCCGTCCAGCCTTTGATGGTTGTACCGACAGTTATAGAAGAAGGTCCTCCTGAATTCAATGTACTTTCAAGTACTTTGCCATCTAGAAAATATCCTGTGTACTGAATCCTAACTGCATCACCAAGCTTGATAGAATCCCCTTTTCCAAACCGATAAATCTTATGATACAGACCAGACTCCTGCTTATCTAGTTCCATTTCGTTGGCAACGGCAAAGTCAATAATAGCATTGTTATCCCTCTGAGCTTGTGTTGCTGGATACTCTTCATAGGTTTTCATGTATAACTCCCTAAGGCTATCTGCTCTAATCTTTGCTTTAGATATTACAGGTTCAGAGGTCTTTTGCTGGACTGCTTTGCTATCAGGATGCGAAGGACTTACCGCTTCTTGTCTGCAAGCAACGAATAATACGCAAATCAATAATATGTAAAATGATTTCATATCTAAAGCATTAACGTGTGCCAAGCGGAAGTGTTTCAATATCAAAAACTAGAGGGGTATTAGGTTCCACAAATCCTCTAAATCCTCTTGGACCATAGGCTAGATGAGAAGGAATAAGCAACTGAGCCTTAGTGCCCGCATTCATAAACTTTAAGGCTTCATTCCAGCCAGGTATCATCATACCTACATTGAAAGATAAGGGCTTACCTCTATTATAACTAGCATCGAATACTTTCCCATCCAAAAAATATCCTGAATAATGAGCAGTAACTGGTTGATTATGAATATACTTAGGACCATTCCCTTCCCTATGAATGATATAATATAGGCCCGAATTTGTTCTTTGCACATCAAGGTTTTTCTCAACAGCATATTCAATTAATGCATTCTCATCTTTCTGAGCTTGGGTAGCAGGACTACTATGGAAATTTGAATATAGCCGCTCAGCGAGTGCGGAAGTGGCAGGTTGTTTTGGTGCGGCTTTAGACTGAATTGTTATGTTATCATTCTTCTTTCCATCTGTAACACAGGATACTACAAGCACTATAATACAAAGGGCTATGACAAAGAATATATACTTCTGCATTTCGAAACAGTTTTGTAATTTATTGATGCAAAGGTACGCCATACTTTTCTTTGTATAGTAATGTTATATTTACGCGTTATTGAGTTCATTTGCCATTTAACCATTAGATATTGACATGTATAAATCCTCTTATTATAATGGTATCTTCTTAGGCATTGCAATGATAATTTCAACTTACGTGTTGTATATAGCGAATAAGTCTTTATTTCTAAGTTCAAGGTCAATACTTCTTATCATTTTCATCCTTCTTATTGTAAAGTCAGGATTGGAAGCCAGAAATGCAAATGGAGGATTCATCACTTTTGGACAAATTTTTAAAAATATGTTTGTCACTGGGACTGTAGGTATCGTACTATGTACGCCATTCGAATATATTATGATGAACTATATAGACCCAGACCTAATTGAGATGCAAAAGGAAATATCCTTGGAAGCTGCTGAGCAGGCTAGAGATTTTCTTTCTGGAATAGGAGGCGAAGAATTTGACAACCAATTTGACGAAGAGTTAGAAAAAATAGAAAACACTAATCCTTTTAGTGCCATGAATTCTATAAGAACTTTGCTAATTAGATTGATCGCTCCTATTGCATTATTAAGTGCTTTGTTTGGTCTCATACTCAAAAAAAACAAACCTCAAGATCCCAACGAATCCTCTCAAAAAAATCAGAGATATATTGTAAACAAGTAAATCGACAGGCACATTACATGCAAGTATCAGTAGTTATACCACTATACAACGAAGAGGAATCATTACCAGACTTAGTGAAGTGGATTGACGACTCCATTGGCAACTCATTCACATACGAAATTATAATGGTCGATGACGGGAGTACTGACAACTCATGGTCTGTATTATCCACCTTAAAAACACAATACGATAAGATTACTGGAATCAAATTGAGGAGAAACTATGGAAAATCAGCCGCACTAAATGTAGGATTTGAAGAAGCACAAGGTGATGTTGTCATTACTATGGATGCTGATCTTCAAGATAGTCCTGAGGAAATTACAGAATTATATAACATGATTATCAATGATGGTTTTGATATAGTATCAGGATGGAAAAAAGAACGTCATGATCCGATAACCAAAACTATACCTACCAAGTTATACAATTGGGCTACTAGAAAAATGTCTGGAATCAAATTAAACGACATGAACTGTGGGCTGAAAGCATATCATAAGGAGGTTATAAAAAACATTGAAGTCTATGGTGAGATGCATAGATATATTCCTGTTATTGCCAAAGCGGAGGGTTTCACTAAGATTGGAGAAAAGGTAGTTAGACATCGAGCAAGAAAATATGGTGTTACCAAATTTGGTTTAAATCGATTTAGTCGAGGATTATTAGATTTAATGTCTATATCTTTTATGAGTCGATTTGGAAAACGTCCAATGCACTTTTTTGGTAGTGTAGGTCTATTATTCACACTGATTGGAACGATTCTACTTACTGTATTGACAATACAAAAGTTGATCTACAACGTTATTGGTATTGCAAGTCGACCGATGTTCTTTTTAGGTATGTTGCTCATAATTGTGGGTATTCAATTATTTATAGCTGGATTTTTAGCTGAGATGATTTCACGAAATAGTCCTAATAGAAATAAATACGCCATCTCCGAAAAGATTTAAAGGATGTCGAGAAAAATAATATTTATTGGACCAGCCTATCCATACAGAGGAGGGATTGCTGCGTTCAATGAAAATCTGGCAACAACTTTTCAAAATAATGGTTGGGAATGTAAGATTTTTACGTTTACACAGCAGTATCCAAATATGCTCTTCCCAGGTAAGACACAGCTTACAACAGAAGACCCTAAACCTAACTTAACCATTCAGAGAGGAATCTATAGCATGAATCCACTCAATTGGCTAAAGATCTCCAAACAGATTGTCAAAGAGATGCCAGCACTTGTCATTACCCAGTATTGGATGCCATTTATGGCACCAGCTTTTGGGACGATACTAAGAGGCATCAAAAAAGAACTTCCTTCTGTAAAAATTATTACGATAGTCCACAATTTCAAACCTCACGAAAGTCGAATTGGTGATAAGCAATTGAACAAATACATATCAAATAGAACAGACCTACTAGTATGCTTGTCGGATTCCGTCTTACAAGAGATTACCTCTACCGTAAAAAACAAACCTGTAGCTCAACTATTTCATCCAATCTATGACCACTATGGAAAAAAACTAAACCAAGAATTGGCCAAAGAAAAAATGGGATGGTCTTCTAACACCAAGTATTTATTATTCTTTGGATTGGTTAGAGCCTATAAAGGACTAGATGTATTATTAGAAGGCCTTGGCTATATATCTAATAAGCATGATTATAAGCTAGTCATTGCAGGAGAATTTTATCAAGATGAAGAAAAATACAGAAAACTCATTTCAGATTATGGCCTGGAGGACAAGGTGATCATTAGAAATGAATATATTCCTAATGAAGAGATTCCTGCTTTATTTTGTGCAGCATCTTGTATTGTACTTCCTTATAGAACCGCTACTCAGAGTGGTGTGGTGCCTATAGCTTTGCATTTTGAAAAACATGTTATTGTCACACGAGTTGGTAGCCTTGCCAGCATTATAGAAAAACATCAATTAGGTATCGTTACAGATCCTGATTCGAAGGCTCTTGGAACCGCCATAGAAAAATATTTAAATAATGACATAGCACTAAAGTCTGATTTTAATACCATTAAGGACGACCTTTCTTGGCAGACTTTCCTCACACATTTATTAGACAAGACTAACATGCATGAAATATAGCAACATCAATGATAAGTTTATTGCACATCTTTCACTCATAGAAAAGATACAAGCTAATTCATCAATCCAAAGAGATATTCAAAGTGCAATAAAGCTTATATCAAAACAGCTTAAAAAGGGACAGTGTATACATTTTTGTGGCAATGGAGGAAGCGCCGCCGATGCTGCTCATCTAGCCGCAGAATTAAGTGGCAGATATTTACTCAACCGTGCTGCCTTACACGCAGAAGCACTCCACACAAATGGTGCCGCCATCACTGCTATATCAAACGACTTTGGATACAAGGATGTCTTTTCAAGATTATTAGAGGCCAAAGCCAAACCGAATGATATCCTATATCTGATGACAACTTCAGGTCAATCGGAAAACATTAAAAGGGTGCTCAATTCTGCTATAAAAATGGACCTTTCTATAATAGCTCTTACTGGCAAAACAAAAACAACAGTTTATAAAAAAGCAGATATCCATATCAAGATTCCTTCTGACCAAACTCCACGTATTCAGGAAGCAATGATGTTAATAGGTCATATTATTTGTTGTGGTGTAGAATCGAAATTATTCGCATGATCTACAATTCTTATCATCTTGAGACTAATGATGGCCTAATACTACACACACATCATTGGACTGTATCAGAACCTAAAGCGGCAATCATATTCACGCATGGATACTGTGAGCATGCAGGTCGGTATCATAGTGAAGCAAAATTTTTCAATGAAGGAGGAATTAATTTCCATTCGTTTGACCAAAGACATCACGGTCAATCGGAGGGAAAGCCAAAGTCATATATCCATGAGTTTAATAACCATATAGATGACTTAGAATTATATATAAGCAAGTGGGCCAAAAGAGATGTGCCACTATTCCTTATCGCTCATAGCATGGGTGGCTTGGTCTTAGTATCTTATCTGATAGAAAGAAATCCAAAACTTACTCAACTTAAAGGGATTGTACTATCAGCTCCTCTTCTCAAACCAGATAAAAACACGGCCACTCTTCTTCAAAAATTTTCTTCTGTAGTAGGCACGCTGCTTCCTAAACTAAAAACTGTGGACATAGACTCCAGTGCTATTTCCAGAGATGAGAATGAAGTCAAAAAATATATGACAGACCCACTAAATTACAACGAAAAGATCCACGCCAGATCTGGATATCAATTACTTAAGCAAATGGCATCCATCAAGAAGAAATTCAACAGGTTTCAACTACCACTTCTTATATTGCATGGCACAGATGACAAACTTGCTGAACTAGAAGGCAGTGAAACGTTCTTTAAGTTATGCTCTAGTCAAGACAAAGAAATGATAAAACTTGAGGGATTCAAGCATGAGATAACCAGGGATATAGACTTCCAGATTGTTCGAACTAAAATGCAATCCTGGATAACCGAAAGACTTAATAATAATTCGTATCCAAACATCCAATGAGAGATAAATTTTCATTCAATACCTATCTGTTCATTTTAATTGTTTGCTTTGGACTACCTCTAATGACATCATGCAAGCATGATGCCGCCAAGCCAATATCTAGCCAAAAGACCACTAAATCACAAGCAGACTCAAGTCCTTTACTGGTACAGTTAGAAAGACTCCCAGTAAAAGGAGTTACCTCCAAAACACCAACTTTGATTTTACTCCATGGTCTAGGAAGTAACGAAAAAGACCTTTATTCATTAGCAAAACACTTTGGACCTGACTGGCTTATACTCTGTGCAAGAGGGCCTATATCATTAGGACAAGAAAGATATAGTTGGTTTCCCCTTCAGCATAATGGATCTGAGTGGACATACAATTTTCAAGATGTGATCCAATCAAGAGATATAGTGGTCCAATATTTAGAAGAAATCACTGATAAATATGGTATAGACCCAGCTAATACTTGCCTAGGTGGATTTAGTCAAGGTGCTATTCTCTCACTAGCAACAGGTCTAAAATACCCAGAAAAAATAAAAGGTATCGTTTCATTATCAGGACACCTGTACCCAGAGGTTAAATCTGACTTAGCCGAGATGTCAGCCCTCTCAAAGACGAAAATTTTCGTTTCTCATGGAATACAGGATCGGGTTCTGCCTTCTGAACCTATGAGACAAGCCGTTAAATACCTTAAGGAAAAGGGACTCGATGTCAGTGACAATTGGTATGACATGCAACACAACATCAGCTCTGAAAACATAAGAGATCTTTTATTGTGGTTAGAAAATGATTTTCCAGATTAATTGAGTGATACTGCATGAATCTTAATTCAATACGTAGGAGGAATGAAGAAGAATACTGGAATATCCTTACTCACGCCATTGGTATCCCCGTATCAGGAGGTGTGATGTTCTACATGCTCATTACCATCCAACCTAATCTTGATGGTAAATTACTGGCTATTCTTTTAATGGGATTAAGCTCCATGCTAGTCTATATTACATCAACAATATATCATTACTATTGGGATAAACCTTACAGACCTCGATTAAGGACTATAGACCATATAAGTATATATTTTCTGATAGCTGGGACTTATACCCCATTTTTGATTTTTGTATTTCAAGATGAGACAAGTGGACAACTCCTTCGACTTATTTGGGGACTAGCAATAATAGGTACCTTATATAAATTATTCTACACTGGAAAATTTGAAAACTTATCTCTTGCCTTTTACATCTTAATGGGGTGTTCCATCTTTGTAGAATATGACACCTTTGTTCACAATACACCTGATGATACATTGGGGCTAGTAACAATAGGTGGTGCCTTGTACCTCATTGGTGTCGTTTTCTACAGATGGAAAAGTCTGAAGTTCAATCATGCTGTCTGGCACATTTTTGTCTTGATGGCTAATTTATTTCATTTTGCGGCAGTGTACACTTTAATTAATTAAGAATCATCAGGTACTAAATCTTTTAATAGCTCTTCTGCATCTATACTTTAATCCTGCACTACCATGAGGTAGGTGTTCTTTAAGGACTGCTACTAAATCTTCTTGTAATTCTGGATAGTTAGCGGCAATATTCTCTAATATATTTATAGAATAGCATCTCACTGCTACAGGCGCCTTTGCATCTTCTAAGTACTTCATACTTCTGTCAAAAATTTCCCCTTCCAATTTTTCAGGTATATCGATTTCGGAAATGACTTTCATTGTATTTCGTATAACGGCATTGTGTGACGCTATATCAAGATTAGCCAACATCTTTTCAAGATAGGGATAGATTAACTTAGGATAATTAGTTCCTATTTCTCCTATTGCCCAGGCTGACCGTTGATTATACCTCCATTTTTCATGAAAAAAGTAAATCATTAATTCCTTCATCCTGGTTTTAGAATGCCCAACGTAGGATACTATATCATCTCGCAAGGCTTTGTTATGACCTGCGTCCAAACACTCTTGGATGTATGAAGATTTTGTCATTATGTAAGTATAGATAATTCCTGTAAAAGTGAATCATATATATAGATTAATTGCATTATAAATCTATCTTTGCACGCTGTCCCAGTATAGCACATGCACATCCCATTTTTCATTCCAAAAGCACGTTTTTATTTAATTCGAGATAGGATGATAAGATGAGAGAAATTAAAAGGTACCTAGTGACAGCGGCACTTCCTTATGCCAATGGACCATTACATATAGGCCATCTTGCTGGCGCATACCTTTCTGGAGATATATACACTAGATTTTTAAGACTCTATGGAAAAGATGTACTGTATATATGTGGGTCAGATGAACATGGAGCTGCTATAACAATAAAAGCACTCAAAGAGAATAAATCTCCACAGGAAATTGTTGATGAGTATCATGGACTGTTCAAGCAGACCTTTACGGAGATGGGAATCAATTTTGATCATTATCATCGTACTTCTGCAGAACTTCACCACAAAACTTCACAAGAGTTCTTCTCTACCTTACACAAAAAAGGAGAATTTACAGAAGTAGAGTCTGAGCAATATTATGACCCAGTTTCTGAACAATTTCTTGCAGACCGATACATAAAAGGAACCTGTCCAAAGTGCAATTATGATTCTGCCTACGGAGATCAATGCGAGAATTGCGGCACCACCTTAAGCCCTACTGAGCTAATCCAGCCTCAGAGTACCTTGAGCGATGGTAAGCCCGAATTACGAAAAACAAAACATTGGTATCTCCCTCTTAATAAATATGAAGATTGGTTGAGAGAATGGATAGACAATGGTACTGTCAATGGGGAGCAATTACATTACCCAGAAGATTGGAAAAAACATGTAATTGGTCAGTGTAAATCTTGGCTTGATACAGGGCTCATGCCTAGAGCAATGACTAGAGACTTGACATGGGGAGTAGATGTACCACAAGATATTAAGGGGTCAGAGGGCAAGAAACTTTATGTCTGGCTTGATGCACCGATAGGTTATATTTCTTCTACCAAACAATGGGCCTTAGAAAACAAGAAAGAATGGGAACCATATTGGAAAGATAAGTCTTCTGCACTTGTCCACTTTATAGGAAAAGATAATATTGTGTTTCACTGTATTATTTTCCCAGCCATTCTTAAAGCACATGGTGACTATGTTCTCCCAATTAATGTCCCCGCCAATCAATTCATGAATCTGGAAGGCGATAAAATTTCTACCTCTAGAAATTGGGCGATATGGGTCCATGAGTACTTAAAGGAATTACCTAACAAGCAGGATGAGTTGAGATACGCAATGATCAAAAATATGCCTGAGCAAAAGGATAGTGAATTTACATGGAAGGCATACCAAGATGCAAACAATAACGAACTGGTTAATAACCTAGCCAACTTCATCAATAGGGTCATCGTCCTGACCAATAAGTATTATGAAGGCGTTGTCCCCGACTTTGATGAAGGGCTGGATATCATAGGTGCAGAGAGCGATGATGACATCAGCTTTCATGATGCGGAAATGCTAAGATTATTTGACAATGTGGATGCGCTCTGCGCCAGTCTTAGAAAGTATGACTTTAGAGGAGGCTTACGATCGCTTATGGAGATTTCATCTCAAGGAAACCAAATACTACAATTCAATGAACCTTGGAAACAAGTAAAGACTGAGCCAGAAAAAGTAAAAGTTGTCATGAATTTGATGCTCCAATATGTAAATGCAATGAGCATTATCATGAGACCATTCCTCCCATTCACATCTGACAAACTAACCAGTTTACTGAATATAGAAACAATAAACGAAGATGGAGAATTGTTGGCATTGTGCAATCAACTTGCTGAGGGTGAGGCACTAATGCCTGCCGGGCATAAGATTAATGAACCAAAACATCTTTTTACAAGAATTGAGGATGAGGTTATCCAAGATCAAGTAAATAGACTTATGGCTTCCGCCGCTAAAGCTGAAAGCAATGAGTCTAAGCCCATAAAGGAGACCATCAATTATGATGACTTCATGAAAATGGATTTGAGAGTAGCAACAATTACTGCTGCTGAGAAAGTCAAAAAAGCTGATAAGCTATTGCAATTGACCTTGGACGTGGGTTTCGAAACGAGAACTGTGGTATCAGGTATTGCTCAGCATTTCGAACCTACTCAAATTGTTGGACAAAAAGTGACTTTACTTGCAAATCTAGCACCTCGAAAAATAAGAGGCGTAGTATCCAAAGGTATGATCTTAATGTCCGAAAATGAAGATGGCTCACTCAAGTTTGTAGAGCCAGGAACAGAAAGTGAAAATGGTGCTGGAATCAGTTAGAACGTATTCTCTTAAAGACTGAGGTACCTAGCTCTTTGCCCCATATTTGGTTACCAGATTTGTCAAAGCCTTTCTCCCAATTCATGAAGCTGTCTTCTCTTAGCTTAATTGTTGACGTCTTATAAGTAGCACCATTCAATGTGGTTTTGCACTGATCCATCCGAGTAGAGCCAGAATATGATCCATCGCCATGTCGCGTGATGTAGATTGTGCATCCCTCTTCAATGATTAAGTCACCAATGATATATTTGTCAAAGAACATAGGAGCCGCCCACTGGCCAATCGCAGTAGAAGCATCCTGCAGAGTATATACGTTACTTACAAAACCTCCGTTTTGATCACTCTCAATTTTATAAATCTTTTGGAATTGAGGCTTTGATGGTAAGTCGGATTCAAATTGCTCGGCATAAAGAAAGTGTCCTTCTCTATTCTCCCATATAGGTACTACCCTTAATGATTGCTCTACTGTTGTACTGTCCGAAGTACGTATACTTTCATTTTCAAAATATCCCACCATTAGCTTAGTCAAACTCTTAACATCATCAGACTTTACAAGATCATCTGAATTAACGGCTTTTTTTGTGCGGGTTCGATCTACTGTTGATTTGGAACTCTTACACCCAATTAGAACAATTAAGAAAATAAATAGGGTTATTCTCACCATATTCCTGAAAATATTACACATCCTTAGAGTATTTTTTTTGTTAACACAAAGATGGATTTTGTCAGTGTGCTTATCTCATTTTTATAAGTATTTTGAATAATATTAACGACATTCTCACCTAATTCAGCTTAGGGTCACTGTACAATAAAGACCTTTTCATAACTTCTCAAAAAATAACTAATATCGACGATTAGCTGAGGGATATATCCTGCCTGAGTCTTATCAAGTGATTGTTTCTTATGGATAATCCAGCCATATCCAAATGTGAGGTAATGTGTTTAAGTGTTGGTTTTGGGTTCTAAATGAAAAGCATAGTCCCTTACGATGCTCTTTCAGAAAATGATATTAATCTCAATGAAAATCACCGATTTATGGTTTTACTTATAAGACAAACAAATGGGGGCATGATTATCTATTCTATATTTGCATTATGCTATGGATACCCTTGTTTTTGCTTCCAAAAGTCTAACTATTATGCATCGATTGTTTCTCATTTGCCTTTTGGTTTTAAGTCCAAAACTGCTATCAAATCTTCAAGCCCAGCTATCTAAGGAAGCTACTATCTCTATCATCACTTGTCGAGCTGGAGACGACTTATATAATATTTTTGGTCATAGCGCTATAAGAGTGCAAGACCCCGCTCAGCGAATGGACATAATCTATAACTATGGCATTTTTAGCTTTGATGAAGAAGGATTTATGACAAAATTTCTAAGAGGCAAATTGAAATACTGGGTTGGAAAGTCCAATATGGCGTCTTTTAAGAGAGGATATATAAATGAAAAAAGGACCATCCTAGAGCAAAAACTCAACTTAGACCACATACAAAAAAACGACTTATATCAAGCTCTCGAAGAAAATTACAAACCGGAAAACCGCTACTACCTATATGACTTCTTTTTTGATAATTGCTCTACGCGTATCAGAGATATCTTATTTTCAAATATTATTAATCTAAGGTATCCTACAAAACCAAAGTTGGAATTGAGCTTCAGACAACTGTTGGATCAACATACTTACAGAACACCATGGACAGACTTTGGGATGGATCTCCTTGTAGGGACCATTTCTGATAGAACTGCTACTGTAGAAGAACAAATGTATTTGCCAGAATTTCTTTTCAATCACCTCAATGAAACAACAATCGAACAAAAAAATCTTGTAGCATCTTCTTCTTTGCTCCTGGATTTTGAAGAAATCGAACAGCAGAGAGACAAGACCCCATTCTTCACTCCCCTACTATTTTTTTCTATTCTCTTCTTGATAGAACTAATTCTCTATTTCTATAATTCCACTTTAATATTGGTAAGGATATATGATAAACTTTGGTATCTATTCGCAGGTTTAGGTGGATTAATATTGACTTTTATGTGGTTTGGCACAGATCACATAGCCACCAAATCGAACCTTAATTTACTTTGGATGAATCCAATTTTTGTATTGGCTACATTTACAAAGTCACGGAAGATTGCAGTGGTTATTCTTGTGTTACTTGCTATATCTGTTCTTCAATCTACATTCTTACAAAATTATCATGGAGCTGTTTACCTTATAATTGGGATTCTATTTTTAAAAATTCTACGTCAGGTAAAGGGGTGAATAAACGACAGTAATATTTACTCAAAACTGTCGTTTTGACATCTAAGAATAAACAAAAGACTCATTTTGTCAGTCGATTTAGACTTATTTAGTGTTGGTACATATATTGACAATTAAGATGCAAATAGAAAAAGATGTTTGAAGATCTGGTATTCCCTATATTACATAGTAGTGATGATGGTGACATCCTTCCTTATATAACTATCAACGAAAAAGAAGATGAATCTGGAAAAACGGTGGAGTACCCTGGTCAGTTACCAGTACTTGCTCTTAAAAACACGGTATTATTCCCAGGTGTCGTCATTCCCATTACTGTAGGCAGAACTAAGAGTGTCAAAGCAGTAAAAAAGGCATATGAAGGTCACAAGCTGGTCGCTGTATTTTCTCAAATAGATCCAATTACTGAAGACCCAAACATCGATGATTTGTATCGAATAGGGACGACAGCCAAAATCATTAAGCTTCTTACCATGCCAGATGGTAGCACTACAGCTATCTTACAAGGTAAACGTCGTTGCCAATTAAATACATTGATTCAGGTAGAACCATTTCTTATGGGTGCAGTAGAGCAGGTACCTGTCATGCCAAATGAGGAGATGGAATTCAAGGCGATGATGAGTAGTATAAAAGATACCGCCAAACAGATTATTGAACTTTCTCCCCAAATACCCAAAGAAGCCATGGTTATGCTTCAAAATATCAAAGGAGATGGTTTCCTTCTAAATTTTATAGCATCTAACATCAATATCCCAATTAAAGACAAGCAAAAAATCCTTGAAATTGAAATGATCAAGGATAAGGCCACTGTCATTCTTAAAAAAGTGGATCAAGAGATGCAAATGCTTAAGGTCAAAGGCCAAATAGAATCTAAGGTAAGAGGTGACATTGAAAGACAACAGAGAGATTATTTCTTAAACCAACAACTGAAAACGATTCAAGATGAATTGGGTGATAATCCTCAAAAGGAGGCTATAGAAGAACTAAAACTTAGAGCTGCTGACATGAAATGGCCAGATTATGCGGCCAAGCAATTTGAAAAACAAATCGCGAAAGTACAGCGTATCAATCCTCAAGTTGCAGAATATTCTGTGACCCTTAATTATTTGGAGCTGATGTTAGATTTGCCATGGGAGACTTATACTGAGGACAACTTTGATCTCAAAAGCGTATCCAAAATCCTAGATGAAGATCATTATGGATTACAAGATGTTAAGGAGCGCATATTGGAACATCTTGCTGTCTTAAAGTTGAAAGGAGATATGAAAGCACCTATCATCTTACTGGTAGGTCCTCCTGGCGTCGGTAAGACCAGTCTAGGCAAATCAGTTGCTAAAGCATTGCAACGTGAATTTATAAGAATGTCATTAGGTGGATTACATGATGAAAGTGAGATCAGAGGTCATAGAAAAACATATATCGGCGCTATGCCTGGCCGTATTCTTCAGTCGCTGAAAAAAGCAGGGTCATCCAATCCAGTATTTATTTTAGATGAGATAGACAAAGTAGGCAAAGACTTTAGAGGAGACCCATCTTCGGCGCTTCTGGAAGTATTAGATCCAGAACAGAATTCGACTTTCTATGACAACTATTTAGAATTAGATTATGATTTGTCCAAGGTGATGTTTATAGCTACCGCTAACTCACTCAACACCATACAGACTGCTTTGCTGGACCGAATGGAGGTAATCAATGTCAGCGGGTATTCTACTGAAGAGAAAATTGAGATAGCTAAAAAGCACTTGGTACCAAAACAAAGAAAAGCTCATGGACTCAAAGGGTCTGATGCAACAATGACAAAAGCGACTCTAGCTAATCTCATTAGTGATTATACAAGAGAATCTGGCGTAAGGTCTTTGGATAGGGTGATTGCAGGTGTCATGAGAAAAGTGGCCAAGCACAAAGCGATGGATGAAACATATGACAAATCCATCAAGCCAAATCAACTACATGAGATAATAGGTCCAGCAAAATTCACTAAAGATGACAGTACTAAAATTTCTTCACCTGGAGTAGCAATAGGACTGGCATGGACGAAGGTTGGTGGTGATATCTTATTCATCGAGACCAGTTTGAGTGCTGGAAAAGGCAAGCTCATACTTACTGGAAATCTTGGTGATGTCATGAAAGAATCTGCAACGACTGCACTTAGTTATATTAAAGCAAATGCTAAAAAGCTAGGGATAAATGCGAGTGAATTCGAAAAGTATGATATCCATGTGCATGTACCCCAAGGCGCTATACCTAAGGACGGACCTAGTGCTGGTATCACTATGATGACATCCATAAGTTCAGCATTTTTAAAAAAGAAGGTAAAAAGAGGGATTGCTATGTCAGGCGAAATTACACTTCGCGGACGTGTATTACCTGTGGGTGGTATCAAGGAAAAGGTACTTGCCGCAAAACGGGCTGGTCTCAAAGAGGTTGTTCTATGTAATCAAAATGAAAAAGACGTCAAGAAAATAAATGCAGATTTTATCAAAGACATGACTTTCAAATTTGTTGAAAATATGGATGATGTCCTAGAATACGTATTGTAAGATGTTTTAGCGGTTAAAATGCCGTTAAAGGCTGGAAAAATCCTAATCTTGCTAATAAGAATATTGTTTTTTTATAGATATGAATAAGGTATTAATCGCCGTTCTTTTCCTTTTATTTGTTACAAATGCTTATACACAGGATAAGCCAAAAGAAGAACGTGTCGTCCAGTTTAGTGGAATTGTTGTAACCGAAGATACCAATGGTGAGATTATGCCACTACCCTATACATCAATTGCTGTGAAAGGAACATCAAGGGGTACTTACTCTGAAATAGATGGGTTCTTTTCGATTGCCGCCAGAATTGGTGACACCCTATCATTTAGTAGAATTGGATTTCAAACTGTAGAACATTCAGTATCAGACACCTTAAGTTCTGATTTCTATTCGTGGTACCAAGTAATGTCTGAAGATGACATTTTACTGCCAGAAGCCGTTATCTACCCATGGCCAAGCAGAGAACATTACAAAATTGAATTTCTAGCCTTGGACATCAGTAATGAACTACGCCAAAGAGCGGAAGAGAATCTGGCCGCTGAAGTACTTAACCGATTACAATACGAAGTTCCCCCTGATGGTCAAAATGCTTTTGAGCTAGAACGTATTAATAAGAATATAGAATATCAATATGCTGGTCAATACAAACCTCAGAAGATATTTGATGTTGTTGCTTGGAGTCAATTTATAAAGGCATGGAAAAGAGGAGACTTTAAACGTAAAAAGAAAAAGAACTCAAACAAATAAATCTTCCAATGGTCAGATTTTCGTAGATTAACGATAACAACAACTTGCTACCATGCCTAAGAAACAAACTTGCCTAGAGTGCAAAGACCAAATCTTTGGAAGGGTCGATAAGAAATTCTGCTCAGATCAGTGCCGAACCATTCATCATAATCGTCAGAATTCAGATTCTAACAATTTCATGCGTAACATAAATAATATACTCAGAAAGAATAGGCGAATACTCAATGCACTCAATCCAAGAGAAAAATCCAAGACTACTAAAACAGAATTGCTTGATAGGGGTTTTAAATTCAGCTATTTCACAAATGAGTATATTACTAAAGGCGGCAAAGTCTATAAGTTTTGCTACGAACAAGGGTATTTAGATTTAGGAAAAGGCTATTATGCTATTGTTAGACGCAAAGAATACGTGGATTAGACTCTACCTTGAACTAAATATGAGAACTGTAATTATACTGATACTGACCGCTACAACTCTCTCTTCTTGTCTAAGAGATAAAGAAACTGTCAAACCAGCTAATCCGATCCAGACTGGCAAATCGAATGTCCTTATTCCTGACAGAACAAAGACGGAAGAAGTCAATCAAGAAAAACATAAACCGCTTGATACTGGAGGATTAGCATGGATGAATATGGACCAATTAGCAAAAATTCCATTATCAGGCAGCAAATATTACTTAATTGATATCTATACAGAGTGGTGTGGGTGGTGTAAGATTATGGATAAAAAAACTTTTTCAGATACGGAGATTCAAAATTACTTAAAGGAAAATTTTCATCTCATAAAGTTTGATGCAGAACGAAAAGAGCCAGTAAATTTCAAAAACAAGACTTATAACTGGATTGAAGGAGGGAAAAGAGGCCATAATGAACTGGCATTAGAATTGCTCGAAGGTAGAATGGCATACCCAGGCCTAATATACCTCGACGCTGATTTGAATGTCCTCAAAGTGTCTTCGGGCTATAAGAATCCAAAGGAATTGATGTTAGAGCTAGAGATTGTCACTAGATCTTAAAATAAACGCTATATTGTTATTAAATTTCGCCTTAAAAATACTGTTATGATACGTTATATCATTCTATTAGCACTTTTAACTATATCATTTTCGGCTTTTGCGCAAAAGGCACATAGTGTCTTCTTAGATAATAGAGTATTGGATCATTTTCAGACTCAGATAGAGCTGATGCAAAATATAAACCAAGATGTCCAATCGGAGAGTGGTGAGTTAGATCGTGCTGATCTGAACAAATTAAAAAAGGTTTCTGCTAAAGTAGCTGAAAGAGGAATCAGTATTTACCACCAAATGAATAGTTATCTTGACAAAGAGACTATTGATAAATTAGAAGCGAGGTTTTTACATGATGGCATCGGTACTAATGCTTTGGTACACAGGAATAAACAAATCAGAGATGCAAATCCTCAATTGGTTGAAATATTCATGTCTCATGATGATTTAGATTTATTCTTAGATAATGTTGCCAATATTCAAAAAGTAGCAGACGAATTACAATTTAATAAGCAAAGAGCGGATATCGCATCTTCCGACTTGGTGGATAATATCTCAAGTTCTGCAAAGACGTTAACTTCGATTATTACTCAGACTTCTAATTAAGGAATAGCTACTACACGCAAATGGCATTTGAGACAGAGGGAATACTACATAAGGTATTCGAAACACAGAGCAAGACAGACAGTTTCCAAGCTAGAGAGTTCGTAATCCGACAAGAAGGAAATTACCCACAGTTTATTAAGTTCCAACTTACTCAGGACAGATGCGATCTTATCAATAACTACAAAGAAGGAGATAAAGTAAAAGTATCGTTTGACCTTAGAGGTAGAGAGTGGAATGAGAAATATTTTACCAATCTCAATGCGTGGAAAATAGATGCTGTACAACAAGAAAATGAACCATCTGGTCCTCCTACTGCGTTTGACCCTTTAGAAAGCAACGCTAATATCCAAAGCGAACAAACAGAGAAACTTACAGCAGAAGATTTTGAAGACTTGCCATTTTAGTAGATATTCTTTTATATCAATTGCTCTTTCTTTTCTCAATCCATTTACTTTTACCACAATCGGTTTTCTATACTAGAATGATGTGAGAGATTGGGAATCATAGACGAATCTTCACTTCCTGATGAAGTGAAGAGGTCCATGATCATTTATTTCATTATGTGATAATTCTTCCAGCAATAGGAATAGTCAGAAGAGAGTACTATGCTGTTACTGACAGAGATTGAATCGCTTCTAGGAGTTGCTCACCATGATTCTTAGTCACTACTTTATCTACAATATGAAGAGCAATTCCTTGTTCATCCACAATTATTGATTTCCGATACACTCCTTCTATGACTCTTCCCATGAATTTCTTTGGACCCCATAATCCAAAATCATTAATCATCTTCTTTTCTGTGTCTGCAAGTAGAGAGTATTGGAATTCATATTTATTAATGAATTTCAAGTGTTTCGCAGACTTATCTGGACTAACCCCATAAATCTCAAACCCAGCAGCGCTAAGAGCTTTAAAGTTATCTCTTACACTACATGCCTCTTTAGTGCAACCAGGAGAATCATCTTTTGGATAAAAGAAAAGAATATACTTCTTTCCTCTAAGTGATTGGGTTGATACCAAATCTCCCTTCTCATTAGGTAATTCGAATTCTGGGATTGGTTTACCTATTTCTACATTCATGTTAAGTGTTTTATCCTAAACAAAATACCATTATTTTTGTTTAATAAAATCACAAAATAGTTAAACAATTGAATCTTAACGAAGTGTCTTCTGCCAAATACTTTCATTACCACAATGATCAGTGACTTCTAGGATTAAATCCAACGGACCTGAAGGCAGCATATTCCAGTCATCGAACAATATCATATTATTTTTCATATCATACTTCCACAGCATCCATTGACCATTAACTGTGCCTCTAATAGTTAGGTCTCTAGCCCGTCCGTCACTAATGAGGTTATCATCAATGTTAATCTTCCATGGGCTTGTTCGCCTTTTGTCCACTCTTACTGGTTTTATACTTGGAGATTCTGTATCCCTTATCATCATGAAGGTACCTAACTGATCTACCTGACTGATAAAGCGGTTTCCAGATACTTCTCCGCCAAAATGGATCAGTCTACCTTTATGATCAAAAGATGCCATTGTCCATCGTTCATCCTTTGAATCCACTTCTATAGGACATGATATTTCATAGTAACCTTGGACAGAAGTATTCGAATCTCCAATTGTAACTGAAGGATAGCTTTTGCTCGCGATCTTCCGACTGCCTTGTTTGATTTTGAGTGAAAGAGGCGCATAGAAAGCACCTTTATCAAATCTGACCTTAAATTGTCCAGCCTGCTCTGACACAACTGAATCACATGAGATGTTTGCTGCTTCATGTTGTTTATAATCAGTTGACTGTTGAATGGTAAAGCTGCTTACCGATCTATTTCTATGCAGATCAGTTGCAATGATTTCTACATGGTGAGGTTGTCCATCAGAGAGGTCAATAATACCATCTCGACTGCCTGAGTAATGACTAAATGGATTGCAACTTTGGCGATACATCAGATACACTTTCTGTCCATGTTTCTTATGTCGCTCATAATCCCAAAATGCATTAATAAATCTGGTCTCCGAAAAATCAAATTCATCTGCTTGCCAGCTGAAGTATCGCTCACCATCAACTTTGAGTAGAAAGCCATATATACCATTCTTATTCCAAGAGCCATCCATCCTGTCATACATTTGCATACCAACTCCTACTCTACTCCCACTAAAAAGGATGTGGTCCTGATGTAAGGTGTAGATCGTCTTCTTAGTCTTAAAGTACTTGACTTGCTTTTCCAATATTGCTCCATCCTCTGATATGCTGTGAAGGTGAAGAGACTCTAGTATAGGTGCAGACGAGTCAGTAGGCCCAAGACCAAGTTTTTCTGGATTTACAGGTGTCTCCGTTTTGGTCTTTCTTAATTCAAAGTGCAAGTGGGGTCCAAAAGATCTACCAGTATTTCCCATCTCACCAACAATATCTTTTTGAGATACTATAAACATAGAATCAGGAAGGTATATATCAACCTCAAAAGATTCAAGAGCATATTGTATTGCCCTTACGTAGTTGGCCACCTCATCACTGAATTTATTAAGATGAGCATATACAGAAGTATAGCCATTAGGGTGATCTATATACAATGCATTACCATAACCACCACCCTGTATCTTAATCCTGCTTATGTGACCATTATGTACTGATCTTATAATATCTCCTGGCTGTCCATTTGATGATTTAATATCAATACCAGCGTGAAAGTGATTTGATCGCAGTTCCATGAAATTACCTGTCAATTTGATATCGTGATCAACAGGAGATGTGAACCCTAAGGAATCAATAATATTTGCAGATAGCTGAAGAAAACCAGTAATTAATAATAAACCTGTAAGGAAACATCTAATCATTATTCGCTTTAATCTTATCCTTAAATAGTTGGATGGCGTGTTGAGGAGTTAATAATTCTCGAGAAATTTCTTTTTTCATATTGTATAACAAATCTCTGATCTCAACTCTACTTTTAAATCCTGCAAGAATAATATCATCTACAGCTTCTTCAAAATATTTTTCCGATTGTTGTTGTCTTAATTTATTTATTCTTCCATTCTCTGACATAAAAGCAAAATAACTTGCTATGATTTCAGATACATCTTCTCTATATGCATGGGTCATAGAAGAATACTTAATCACTCTTGGCGCCCAACCTTCATTCTGATTCTTAGTGATATTAACTGCCTGTTGGTAAGACTTGACAGACTGTGATGAGACCTGAGATAATTCATTATCCGCTTTTGTCACAATGAGCAAGTCTGCCATTTCCATTATTCCTCTTTTTATTCCTTGAAGATCATCCCCTGCTCCAGGTTGTAAGAGAAGTAAAAACATATCAACCATATGCCTAGCCTCATATTCTGCCTGACCCACTCCTACTGTCTCTACAAAGATTGTATCGTAACCAGCTCTCTCACATAATTTAATAGCTGTCCTGGTGGCAGGAGCAATACCACCATGTACCAGTGATGATGCCATGGGCTTAATATACACCATCTCCTCGCCCACTAAGTCTTCCATTCTTGTCTTATCACCAAGAATACTTCCTAACGAATTATAGCTTGTTGGATCCACTGGTAGTATAGCCACTCTCTGTCCTTGATCAATCAAATACTTGCAATAAGAATTAAGAAAGGAACTCTTACCTACTCCTGGGCTCCCCGATACTGCTATACGTTTAGTGTTAACCTTGACGGATACAGCTGACAATACTTTTTGTATAAATTCTAGATCAGCTGCTTCTTTACTCTCCGCTTTTGAGATAAGCCAGCTAAGAATATATCTATTATCGGAAATCCCAGCGATAGCCTCTCCTAAGGTGTATGCTTTAGGAGCATGCTTGCGATACGCTTGATTTATATGTGCATTCTTCTGGGACATAGCCTATCCTATCCAAGGTCACTGACGGCAACCATCGCATCTTCAACCTGATGAACTAGACTAACATATTGTGGATCACGTTTAGTCTGTCTATTTCTAATGATTGGCAAATCAACTTTGATGTGTTCCGCTATCTTGGAGGGTTGAGATTTAAGAATATAAATATCATCACCAAGATACACAGCCTCAGATATGTCATGGGTCACAAAGACAATTGTAGACTGAAACTTGTGCCAGATATCTGTGAGTAAATCCTGCATTCGTAATCTGGTTTTGATGTCTAAAGCGCCAAAGGGCTCGTCCATCAATAAGATTTTTGGGTTAGCTAATAAACTCCTGGCGATAGCTACTCTTTGTAATTGTCCACCAGATAGACTAGGATATTGTGCATACTTATGCTCATGCCCATCCAAGCCGACAAGTTGGATCAGTTCCATGGCTCTAGCATTTCGCTCAGCTTTACCTACACCTTGGAAATCAAGGCCTAGCGCAACGTTTTGCAATACCGTGTTCCAAGGTAAGGAGGAGTATTGCTGGAACACCATAGAGACTCGTTCAGCTTCATCGGTTGGCTTTCCATTGACCAAGACAGTCCCTTTAGTTGGTTTTTGCAAGCCTGCAATATATCTGAGCAAAGTAGATTTCCCACTACCTGACATACCGAGTACCACAACAAATTGTCCCTGACCTGGCTTATCTTCAATCAGAAAATCAAGATCTTTCATGATCCAGTTCTGTCCTCCATCGTAACTCTGGGAAATACCTTTGAGCTCAATGATGTTATTTTGGTCCTGTCTATCTTCAAACATGGTCAAGCATTATTGTCCTTGGTTAAATCAATATTAGGTGCAGGCTCCGCATTACTGGGACTAGGGTTGCTGACCGCATAAGCACTTCTTTTCACATACCATTTCCATATCTTGTAAGCTATGATGGAAATCATGATAACGTGGAATGCCCAGCCGCCGTTTCCAAAGAGATAGTCTAAAATCTTTACTCCGCCTAAAAACCCTAGAAACTCGTTCAGTGCAAGTACAACATACAAGGCAAGAGAAGACCAGACACCCGCTTTAAAAGCAAAATCCCATATAGTATCCCACATAGTCACTTGTTGTATCTGCCCATGCTTTTTGGCATCCTTTATCTGGTACTTATGCGGAAACAACTCTCTATCTAGTCTGACAAACATCCTGTCCTGCATGATTCCGATAATGATAAACGCGATCAATATCCCATATAATTTCTCTGTCTGAGATTGTCTCCTGACGACTGTGATGAGTGCCCCTAATCCACCTTCCTCATAATTCCTAGATTCCGCCACTACAATATAAGTCCATGATATGGCTGTCAAAATCCTAATATCATCTATCAATTTTGACATCACTGAAGGAATGTAGACAGATTTGATTGTCTGCCAATTTGTTGCTCCTATGGTATACACGGTTTTCAGATAGACCTCCTTTACTTCATCGATTCTATAGATGACTATCGGAAGCAGAAAGATAAAAATACCGAAGGCTAGAAAATTCACCTTCATAGTGGTGCTGGAGCCAAACCAAACAATGAATATCACTATACAAGCTGCTAATGGTACAAATCGCATGGCGTCTATGGTCCGTCGGAACATCCCTCTGAATATAGGAAACAGGCCAATGAGAAATCCTAAAGGCAGTGTCCAAAGAAGTGCTTTGATATAACCGCCAAGGTTAAGACCAATAGATCTGAAAACATTCTTGACAAACTCATTCTCCCTATACATATCACCATAGGATCCGAAGACTTCGCCAGGAGATGGCAAGGTCAACTTGGTGACAACGGGATTAGCTCCATAGGTCAGAAAGAACCATATCAAAAAAAATATCCCCAAGCCTACAATCTCAAGTATAAGCCTATACTGCTTGGGGATATCTCCTCTTAATTTAAATAACCAATCCACCCTATCCTGGAATCAATTGGAAATCAGTTCTTCTATTTTTTGCTTTACATCGTTCATTGGCATTGGACTCACAGCCAGGGACTGGCTTGTCAGGGCCATTACCTACGATAACAAATCTATTAGTGTCCATCTTATATTCTTGCTGAAGGTACTGTGCAACAGCACGTGCTCTCGCTTCAGATAATTTCTGATTCATATTTCTTGCACCAACATTATCAGTATTACCTTCTATCCTAACTTTCATATTACCGAATGATTTTGCAGTCTCTGCAAACTGTAAATCTATCAACGTCTTGGCATTAACTGTGAGCTGAGATTGTCCAGAGTCGAAACTAATAGTCACAGGTTTGCTTGCCAGTGCTGGTGCAGTCCTGTCTTTGGTTGTACTGGGCTTGAACGTTTTGGCACCTTCCGCTGCATAGGCGGCTCCTGTCAATTTATTATCAGCCGATAATATAGCTGAGGTGTTTATTACTTTCTTCCAAGTTGGTCCTTCTCCTTCAGAATCTCCCATTTGGACAAACTTTCGATTCATTTTATTGTACAAGTCACCTCCTTGCATTCCCTTGTAAGAATTATTTAGTCCAAAGAAATTCATATTATCTCCATGACTGGCATAATGCACAGTCTGCATCGCCAACTTGGCTTCAGAAGTAGGTAGTTGTAAAAATTCGCCTAGATACTTAGCAGCTTTTTCATTATTTTTTGGATTATTCATTTCAGCAACGGCTCTCATCCATCCTTCATAAAACCCATTAAACATATCTCTCTTTTCTTTGATCACACTTTCTTTGGCGAACATGATATCACCGATAATATGTGATTGCTCCACAGTGGATAATAATACCTTAGATCCCGGCACTTTACTGGTCGCTTCTATATCAAATGGACTCCATACCACAGCAGCATCTACATCCGGAGATTGGAATAGTTCTGCGGCAGCTATATTATCAGTTGTCTTCACAACGACGACATCATTTATATCCATACCTGCAGATTCCAATGCGGTAATCAGCATCGTCTGTGCTGGTGCAGGTACTGCGAGAGCCACTCTTTTGCCCTTCAAATCATTGATAGAATTTATACCTCTCTTAGCGATGATAGCATCACCACCTCTAGACCAGTCTGTTTGTATAAAAGCTTTCGGATTAAGTCCAGCGACATCTGGTATAGATGTATATAATGGAAAAGCATCTGCCGTCTGTACAATAATATCATACTCATCTTGCATCCACGCTTCCATAGCATTAATCAAGTCATCTTCTCGAACGAAATCCACTTTGAACCCATAATCCTTGAAGAATCTACTTCTAGTATTTGCATCGGCGCCTTCATTGTAGTAAAGACCCGGTGCATATCCTGGCCATGTCACGACTTGTACTCGCAAAGTCCTTTCATCTCTATCGCCGCCGCTATTGTTTCTTATTTGATCTAGTAGTCCACCTTCTTTTTTGCTAGAAGCATTTGTCGAACTAGAACTCCCGCTTTTGCTCTGGCTGCTTGACCTTTCTTCTTGTTCCATCCTTTCTTGTTCGGCCTTTTCTTTGAGATCCTGACCTACTGAAGTATTATCTAAGATAAACTTGCCACCAAAAAAGATAAGTAATAAGATACCGATAGTTATCAGTAGCTTAGAGAACATGGTTAATCGTCTTGCCATTTGTTATATAGATTTGTATAGTGTGATGATGTATTAGAAATTTTTATTAATCAAAGAAACTATCGTACTGGTTAGACCGCCCGAGCTTCTCTGGTGTTTTGACTGGTTGATTTAAATCGAGGACTTGATCTTCGTCGTTGGCTTGAGAGATGAGATCAATTTTCTGCCCACCTAAAAGCAGAGATGTAGACTCCTTTTCCCATTTCTCTAGCATTTCCATGCCTTTCTCTTCAAAGATGCCATTCTGTAGGTCTATAGAGGACATGAAATCTTCCGACATCTCCATGAATCTTTCCATTTCTCCTACCTTACCACTAACATCATCCGCAATCGCCTCAAGAGCCTGATCAAACATGGCTCTCTTATCAGAGTCACCTTTAATGATTGACATAGCTGATTTCATGGCTGAGTGACTGGCCAAAAGTGCTTTCCTTTCCTGCTCCTTAAGTTGGACTTGGTCTTCTATATCTTCTGCCAAGATTGCTGAGTTCTCATACATTTTGGTCAATACACGATACAGTACTTCCATCCTTTTGTAGAGATCATTCAACTTGAGATTAGACTCCTTAAGTCTACCTGCTTTTCTACTTTTCAGAATCATGACAGCCTCTTGATTTTCACGCTTTGCCTTACCTGCCAGTTCTAAGTTAGACTTGATATCTCTTTGATTATATACCATCATCTCCTTAAGCTTATGCATTTGAGCCTTTAGCTTACCAATTTGCTTTCGCATTTTCTTGAGATTTCCCTTTAGGTCCGATACATATGCCTTGAGTATTGCCATTGGATTCATCTCTACGAAAATCCCTGTTATTTTTCTCATGGCACTTTTGTACATATAAGAGATGAGGTTTCTAGTCCTATCATCTAGGGCAGATAATATGATCACCCCAATTACGCCAAAAATGGCAATTTTACCTCCTAGAGTTTCAAACAGTGAACCTATTAATCCTAAAGAGGAGGTAACTGCCCATCCACCTACCAATAACAACCCAACAAGGAAGATTATACCAGTAATACCTTCTGGTCGCTTCCAAAAAGATTTGGCTTTTCGTTCTAAACTCATTTACAAATGTCAATGATTATCATATGTAAAAATACATATATCTGTTAGTTATCTTTAATGCTAACGGGTCTTTAGCATCAACAATTCCTAATAAAGTGTAGATTCTACTGGTTGGGGTTAGATTTAGACAATGTCAGTTAGGCGATCGACTAAAGAGCATGGATAAAAAAAAACGACATCAATCTGATGCCGCTCCTTTTCTGACTTTGACACTCTTACCGAGTATCACTTTACTGTTAGTTCTACTTATAATCCACCATTATCATCAATGATCCCAAGTAGTATTAACAGTTCTAGCAATAAATCCATAATTTTTGGGATTTGGTTTCATATACTTGACATACCAATATCATACCTACCCTAGAGACATAAAGCGCTGATTATCAATGTATTTTGTCACCAAAGTCATGTATTTTAACAACTAGGTAAAAAAAATGAAATTCACTAAAGGACTGTCTTTCAAATGATTAAAAAGTATGATAATTTAGATATATGAATTATGGCGAGTCAGATGGGTCCATAAATCGGCCATTAATAGCTAATTTAATCTAGTCGCTTACTTTGCAAAACAACTAATTAGGATATGGAGACCCTTAAAAAGCTCGCCAAAATTGTCAACAGGTACAAACAGAAAAACATTGACATACTACTTGTGGATCAGCCCTCAAAGTCTAAAACAAATCTGTTATATGAGGCCCTTCATTCGGATCAGATAGACTCTGATGAGCAGGCGATGGATTTAATTTATGGTGAGAACAAGCATAATCAAAGCGCTTTCTCCAAACTTAAATACCGATTAAGGGACAAACTGATTGATTCCATTTTCTTTATTGACTTTGCTCGTTCTGAAAGATTCGAAAATGAAAAAGCGAAAATGAGGGTCTCAAAGACTTGGGCCGCATCTCAAATTATTTACTCGATGTCTTTTACATATTTATCAAGAAGTATGATAGAATATTTGTTGCCAACTTGTGAAAAATATGATTTGATTGAATTTAAAATGTTAATTCTTAACAAGCTGATACCACATTATTCAATATCAAACTTCAATAAAGTCAAACTAGAATATTTCAAAAAAGAGCATGCAAAAACGCTTCATCAGTACACTCTGGCATGTAAGATAGAATCCATTTATTATGATATTGGTAGAATTATAATTTCGCAAGAAAGACAGGAGCATACTCAGGAAATGAATCTGCTGGAACAAAGACTTAATATTATCTATGAAGATGTATTGGCTACAAATCTAGTTATGCCTTGCTTACATGCTTATGAAAGTAAGTATATTCTGTTGGAATATAAAGATGCACTAGAAACTCAATTCCAAATCTGTGAAGAGGCTCTAGACTTCTTCCGTAAAAAAAATTTTGATCTACTTCCCAAATTCAGGTTTCTTCAAAAGAGAGGTTTGACCTTGGTACAGCTAAATAGATTTGATGAAGGTCTTTCAGATCACAAAACTTGTGCAGAACTTATAACAAAATCTGGGAACATTAGGTGGCATTTCACCTACTCATATATTCTATCAACCTATCTATTCAAAAAGGAATACGATAACGTGTATATTACCTTATCCTACTTCGTACATCACAAGGATATAGGAAAATTGCCTTCTCAGTACCGGGAAAGTTGGCATCTCAAAGAAGCCTTGACACAACTGATGATTATGATTGGATTAATTTCTCCTGAAAAAATAGATGTAAAACCATTAAAAAAATTCAGACTTAGTCGATTTATAAATGAAGTGCATATCATGACTAAGGATAAGACAGGAAGTAATATTACATTGTATATTCTACAACTACTGTTTCTTATTGTTACTCATCAATCTGAAAAAACGAAAAATAAGATAGCTGCATTAAGACAATACAGTTATAGACACATGAGGCATGAAGATTTTGACAGAACCAAGCTCTTTATAAAAATGCTAGGGCTCATAGATAAACATGATTACGATGTAAATCTAATAGAACAGAAAACTAAAAAATATCTTGAACAACTAATTGCGCTTAAACCTAGGATTAAAGAACGTATGATGGCTACGGCCTTCATTCCTTTCGAAGAAATATGGCACGGCATACTAGCCCATGAACGCCAAAGTGTCTTGTTGGATTAAGCCAGATACTTATTCATCTTTTCTAAGTCATCCGAAATCTGTTGGACAACTATATGATAGGCATGGTAGAAGCTATCCTTTGTTGCTTGTACTTTAGCATTGGCTTGATTGATATTCTTCTTTTGCTCATCCAAGGATTTCTTAGCAGCTTCTATTTCTTCTTGCATTTTCTTTATCTGTGCTTCTTTCTGAGCAATGCCTTTTTGAAGATTTTCTATCTGCTGATTTCTGTTACTGACTTGTCTAGATTGTTGGGTTTTAAAGGCTTCAAGAAATTTGGACTCCTCTCTTGACAAAACCTTGAGATAGTGACTGGCGCTATCTATTAATTTCGTATTAGTAGCACCCATTGTTTTTGCCATCGCTAAGGCTGATTTGTATTTGGTGGCTTCATCCATCTCTACATTTCCTAGATTTTGAAGACTTTGCTTATATTCCAGATAATCAAATCCCTCTACATTGTGTTGCTCCAAGGCCCCTAACAGCCGATTAATAAATTTCTCATCAGGTCTCCCTTTAGGTGGATTGTTTTTATCATAAGTAGGTTTACTTACATGCTGGGCTTCAGGTTGTTTGGCTGATGATGTGTTAGGCTTGGCAGAAGGCTTGGCTTGTGATGGTGTCGTAGGTGATCCCTTAGAAGCACCTTCTTCCTCGATGATAAATATAGACTTGAGTTTTTTGAACATAATCGTAATCCTTAGTAATCATTCAAATATAAAACTGATTGTGATGATTTTAGAAGGATTAACGACAATGACGTTGGAATATCCAATAACTTGCGGATATGTACGAGCACACATTTCGAAAAAGAGTCAGATATGCAGAAACAGATAAGATGGGCTATCTCTATTACGGTCACTATGCCAAATACTATGAGATTGGCAGAGTTGAAGCCTTAAGGGACTTGGGCCTATCCTATAGAGATATGGAAGATAAGCTAGGTCTCTTATTGCCTGTGCTCTCCCTAGAAGCCAGATATAAATTACCAGCCTACTATGATGATGAAATAATCATCAAGACTATTCTCAAGAACTTACCCTTAAAAATGTTTGAGTTTCACCATAAGCTAATAAACCCAGATGGTAAAATCATTAATACAGCCATAATCAAACTATTCTGTGTAGATATGACAACAAATCAAAGAGTGCAGCCACCTCAAGAACTTATAGACAGATTGCGTCCATTTTTTTCGCAAGCATGATATATTTGTCATGAGTATATAGCACCTGAGTTGTGAGTCTATCAAAACTACCCATCATTAATAATATTGTAGAATTATCCAAGCGATTTTCTATTCCTGGCTTTTCTGGCATCTCTATATATAATGTCAGTCAGTTTGTATATTCTGAAGCTGTAAAGGAAGATAATGATATAGTCACCAGAGCAAACTCGATAGCCTTTAACTTTTTTCTCTCGCTCTTTCCCTTAATGATATTCCTCTTTACACTCCTTCCCCATTTTCCGATCGCTACAGATTTTATCTCATTCTTTAAAGAGTCTTCAGTAAACTTTTTGCCAGATCAGGCTCACAAGTATTTGTTTGAGGTAATAGATGATGTGGCCTCTATCAGGCGCAAAGGACTTCTATCATTTGGTTTCATCCTCGCCATAATATTTTCTAGTTCGGGTATGGTCACCCTAATGTATGGGTTTCACAAAAGTTATGACGACGTTTTCAAGAAGAGAAGTTATCTTAGGACTAGATCCATAGCCATTGGATTGACGATGATTGTGGCATTTTTGTTTGTTGTCTCATTGTGTCTTATCATATTCGGCACCCCGCTTTTGACCTTTTTAATAGATAAGCTAGAGGTTGGCCAATTCTCTGTATATGTGCTTAATTTCTTTAGTTGGTTGATTGTCATTTCTGTGATATATACCAGCATCACCTTTATTTACCGATACGGACCAGCTATGAAGCAGCGCATTAGCTGGTTTAATACAGGTGCAGTCCTAGCGACCATGCTCTCAATAGCCACCTCCGTCGCTTTTTCTTTTTTCATCAATTCCTTTGGGCGATATAATGAAATCTACGGATCTATTGGTGCACTGATAGTTTTGCTTCTTTGGATTCAAATCAATGTCTTTATAATACTCATTGGATTTGAGTTCAATGCCTGTATTGCAGTAAATATGGCTAAGATTATAAAAGACAACACCATTGAAGAAATAGTGGAATTAGAAGAACTACAGCAATTTGATACAAATAAGGATATAGCTAATCCCGCAGAGTAATGAAACATCCTATCGCAGGAACGGACTCAAAAGCGACATCCTCACCTACAATTATGCTATCTAAAACATCTCTCAATTCAAACTGCGTAGGTATCCTGCGCCGCTTTCCTATTCTGACATACCCATCATCTATGCGCCCTTTGTATAAGATTTCTTCCTCCACCTTATCATAGACGACAACTTCAGGCGTAATTGTCACTTCAAAGAGTTTCGTCTTTGTAGCAAAGTACTCAAGCTTTAAGGGAAAAGGAATAGAATACTTTTCTGAGAATTCCTTCACACCATTTGCTGATGAGTACTTATTTGGAAATAATCCAATAAAAGATAGACTGTCTGATGCATATGTGTTATGATACTCGATCATCTGAGGCGTATAATATTGGCAGATTTTACAATCCTCACCTAGAAAATAATACACAGTATACCTTGAGTCACTATTTTTCTGCGCAGATCCTATAAAGTGCGAAAATGCCAAAATCAAAATACTGAGTATGTATTTCATATTTACAATTTAGGAGAATATATAATGTTAATCGTCAATAGTACAGACTATATGAAATAATTAAGAAACTGAAAACTATCAAACGACCTCTGCTACAGTAAATATGCTCCCAGTGACCAGAATGAGGTCTCTTTTATTGGCTTTACGCTTAGCCATAGCAAATGCAGTTCGGATACTGGTGTAACTCTGCCCTGTCAGATTATAATTGGCTGCCTTCTTCTTAAGGATATCCTTGTCAAGTGCTCTGGGAATTTTGGCTTGGGAAAAATAATAGTGTGCCACTTTAGGAAAAAATGGAAGTACGCTTGATAAGTCTTTATCAGATACAACTCCCATAACGATATGCAACGCTTGATATTTCTCTTGAGACAATTGTGTAAATAGTTGAGAGAGTCCCATTTTATTATGAGCACTATCCAATATGATTCGAGGCCTTTTATTAACAATCTGATATCTTCCCAAATATCCCCACTCGTTTATTTTCGTATTCCAAGCTTTCTTGATTTGTGCACCGTCAGAGTTAGGTAAGATGGCTTTGATAGTAGCCAGTGCTGTTCTGCAGTTCTCTAATTGAAAGTCAGGAATGGATTTAGGAATAAGTTTGTCCAACTCATAATCCTGATCTTCTGCAAATGTGATTGGACTTTTACTTTTATTAGCCTTTTTCACAAAGACTGATTCTGTCTCCTTTTGTCGTCTACCGATTATGACCGGGACACGTGGTTTGACTATTCCAGCTTTCTCTCCAGCAATCGCATTCAATGTATTACCTAGAAAATTTGTGTGGTCTAATCCAATATTAGTAATCGTACTAACGATAGGAGTGATGATATTGGTAGAATCCAACCGCCCGCCCAGGCCTGTTTCTATAACGGCGTAATCAACGTCCTCATCTGCAAAGTATTGAAATGCCATCGCTACGGTAACTTCAAAAAAGCTAGGACGATTATCTTGGTCGAAAACCTGCCTCTCTACTAAGCGTTTCACAAACTGCTTAACAAAAGACTTAGAGATTTTCTCCCCATTTATTTTAATTCTCTCTCTATAGTCCTTGTAATGTGGAGAAGTATACAATCCAACTTTGAAACCTAGTTGATGAAGAGCAGAGGCTATAAAAAAACAAGTAGAACCCTTGCCATTAGTTCCTGCTATATGGATACTTTTGAATTTGCGATGAGGATTATCTAACAAAGAAGCCAAGGCTTTGATATTAGATAGATCTTTTTTAAATGCTTTAGCTCCTACCCTTTGATACATAGGGAGTTGTCTGAACAAAAACGATTCTACCTCATTATACCTGTTTGGATTCATAGCTTTGCAACGTGCCGCAAAAATAAGATTAACTGAAATATCAAAATACATACGATCACATCATTACAGGAGCTGGATTAGCTGGTCTCAGCTTGGCAATTAGACTGGCACAAGAGGGCGCTTATAGAGACAAAAAATTACTATTACTAGATAAATCTCTTAAAAATAAAAATGACCGCACCTGGTCTTTTTGGAGTAAAAACGAAGATTTTTTCTCCAATATCATTTATCATCGGTGGCCTTCAATTCGATTTGCCTCTCACAACCAAAACAAAAGACTACATGCAGATCCTTATGAGTATTGTATGATCAGAGGAATAGATTTCTACACCTATGCACTAGAAATAATAGATCAAAGTCCTAACATTCACATATTGCATCAAAACGTACTCGATATAACAGAATCACAAGAGATGGTTATCGTTACAACTGATCAAAACACATTTTCTGCACCTACCATTTTCAACAACATTCCTCAAAGTATTGCAGCAGCACAAGACATTAAAGATAAAGGTCACCACTTCGTATGGCAGCATTTCAAAGGTTGGTTTATAGAAACGCCATACGAGGCATTTGATACAGACGAAGCCATTATTATGGACTTTCGAATTACTCAAAATAATGAGACAAGATTCTTCTATGTACTACCCACAACACCAAAAAAAGCCCTGATAGAACTAGCCATTTTCTCCGCTGAAATTCCCTCTCCAGAATTCTACGATCCTTTTCTACATGATTACATCAATAAGATACTTGGGCTATCCTCGTACAAAATCTTAGAAGAAGAAGTTGGTGCTATTCCGATGACGACCTTTGATTTTCAAATTAATAGAACGAAAAGAATCATACCTATAGGTACCAATGGAGGATCTGTTAAACCTTCCTCTGGATATGCATTTACAAGAATCCAGAAACATATGTCTGATTTGACTGATTATATTATCAAGGGAAGGTTGGATGAATATAAGCCAAAGAAAAGTCGATATACTCTATATGACAGGACCATGCTCAATGCGATATTATCTGGCAAGACAAGTGGTGTAAAGGTATTCGATAATTTATTTGGCAAATTGGATGCGAAAACTATTTTCCAATTCTTAGACGAAGAAGGCTCTTTTATTAATGACCTAAAGATATTTTCTGCTCCCCCCAAATGGCCGTTTATCAAAGCTTTTCTGCAAGAACTATAGTAGATTTCTATACATAGGGATCAAACATTAATATTTTTAGCAATATATTTTTTATACTTTGAGTCAAAATCAAATTAATGATTAGCGCACTTGTTTTTCTAATTGTAGGTGGTGCTTTGGTTGGTACTTTACTTAAAGGCATAGTCACCCTGATTTCAACTGATTTCGAAAAAGAAGGATTTAGTGGAGGAAAAATATTCTCAATATTCAAGATTCCCCTTATTTGTTTTGTCGTCTTGATGGTATACATCATTGTGATTTTGCCTTACTTGAACGCTAATGGATTTGGCAATTGATTATGAGGAGTCAACGCATATTTATCATCTGCATGTTTGCATTACTTACTATGGCCAGTTGTAAGCTAAATAAAGAGTTGTCTACTGCCGGCCAGCAAACAAACTGGTCATCTGAGCAAATGAATCTCATACAATCACAAGCTAGTGATAGACCAATGCGGTTGTATTTGCTTACCAATCGATCAGATTCTGTGCTATTAAGAACAAAAAGTAAGCGAGTTACTCCAAATCATGAAGATCTTGTACTAAAGAAATTAGTAGACCGTATGCTGGCTACTGTGCAAGATAGTATGTCTATGGGGGTAGGTATCGCGGCACCTCAAGTAGGTGTATTGAAAAATATCATACTTGTTCAAAGATTTGACAAACCTGATTTTCCTTTCGAGGCTTATCTTAATCCAATAATCAGACAATACAGCAAAAAAACTCAACCTTGCATGGAAGGCTGCCTGTCGATACCTGACAAAAGAGGTGAGACACAAAATCGATCGTATGCCATTCTTCTAGAGTATGACAAGATGAATGGAGAACATATTATTGAAATGGTAGAAGACTTCACTGCTGTGATATTCCAACATGAAATAGATCATCTAAATGGAATTGTCTTTCTGGATCACTTGGAAAATGAATCCAAAAAAAGTTCAGTAAAATAAGCTGCAATTCTAGGAGGCCTTCTTTTGGTTCATCGTTTTGATGATAACATATGCACCAAGAATAGCGGGGATAAGAATCATGATACTCCTTTGAATAAGTGTAAATGAACCTGTGTATGCTTTATCAATAACATTAGACATCAACGCTGAATGACCAACTTCTGCAATACCACTGCCACCTGGACTAGGTGCAAAATATAGTAACAAATGGACTATAGATTGAAGTGCAATTACAGTCCAAAAATCCACTTCTAACCCAAAGGCCAATACTATAACATAAGCAAGTGCATACTTATTAAAATATAATAAGACTGTAATAATAAAGCTCAATGCGATCAGCCAAGGTTTTCTTTTGAAGAGACTCAATGTCTGCTGCTGATAGTCATGCATAGTCGATTCCGTTTTCTTACTAAAGACTATTAATCTTTCAGCCTTATTGGGAATGACACCTTTCACTAGTTTCCCTATTTGCTCCAGAATGAGTCCTATGACTTTTGGGAATATAAGAGAGAGGACGATCAGCGTACCGATGGTTGCAAAGACAGAGAAACCGTAATTTGCCAAGTTAGACACTATACCTTCAGGTATCTGCCCTTGGAGTTTATTTTTTGCCCAATAGCCTGACACCAAGAAGAAAATTATTGTAGATATGAAATTGATAAAACTAAGAATAATGAAATCGGGTGTCTTGAGGCCATTCTTCCAAAAGACGTACCAATGTGCTACTCCGCCACCTGTCTGTGAAGGCGTCACTGCACCTAAGAATATGTTTGCCACATTAGCCTTCATAGCCACCATAGATGGAATTCCTGGCTTAAATTCTTTTGCGAAGACATGATTCCTCAGTCCTCCTATCCACAGATCATTGAATACAAAGACAAAACAAAGCAAGCCATATCGCCAGTCTAGTTCTTTCCAGACGGATAATGTCTTACCAGTGTTGGTATAGAAAAAGATGGCTGTAAGAGACACTATGGAGATAGATAAAAACAGAAAAACACCTTTCTTAATGCTTTTGGGATTGACTATCTCATAGAACTTAGTCTGTTTACTTCTATCACTCATACACAATCTAAGATAATATTCTAAGTTGAATCTAAGGTTGCGCATCATTGGTTTTATGTAGTTTCCCTATTTTGCATAAGAATGGCAGATAAGAATATACATTACGACTACATAGTTATTGGAAGTGGATTTGGTGGATGCATGACAGCTAAAAAATTGGTTGATGCGGGCAAAAAAGTCTTGATGATTGAGCGCGGGAGTTGGGTCAAGAGAGGACCTCATAATTGGGGCAAAAGAGCCTCGCTTGATCTCACACCACACTATGATAAGACACTTCCATATGAAGTTGTCAAAGGAGGAAATAAAAAGCAAATGGGAGTCTACGCCTGTGTTGGAGGACCTTCAGTGTTCTACGGTGGTGTCTCGTTCAGATTTAGAGAAGATGACTTTAGACCTGGTAAAGAAATTATCACTGACTCCGATGCAGAATGGCCAATCGGCTATGATGATCTTGAGCCGTATTATACAGAAGCAGAGGAATTACTTGGTATAGCTGGAGAATCCAATGTAGACCCTACTGAACCCAGACGGACAAAACCATTTCCACAGAATCCAGCCCCTTTGGCTGACATATCCAAAAAACTACGAAATGCAGCAGAATCGCTTTCTCTTAACCCCTGCTCGCTTCCGTTGGCTATTAACCATCAAAATGATAAACGTCAATGTCAGTTGTGCACAACCTGTGATACCTTTGCCTGTGCCATTAATGCAAAGAATGATCTAGCGACAGTGATGATTCCTGAGCTACAGCAAAAAGGAATGACCTTACTGGATGAATGTATCGTCAATAATCTTGTATCTAAAGATGGGCACATAGAAGCCGTTTCCTATTATGACAAAAAAAACCAAGAGAATAGAATGGCAACTGGAGGTCATGTCATCCTTTCTGCAGGTGCATTAGGTTCTCCTCACATTCTCTTATCCTCTGGACTAAATACACTAAATCCTGGTGGTCATATTATAGGCCGCTATCTGATGCGTCATGTCAATGCCATCATCTTTGGCATATATCCTGGCACTGCAGATAAGCAAGGACGGTTCCACAAAGAAATATGCATCATGGATTTTTATTTCGGTCATAAAGACATTCCTGAGATCGATGGTAAGGTGGGTAGTCTTCAACAGATATCAACGCCACCTCCTGGTTTGGTCGAAAATGAAGTTCCAGGGCCTCTTGGAAAACTTGCTGGAAAACTTGTCAAACCTTTGACAGGACTGCTCGCCATTGCAGAAGACCAGCCTCAGTATAATAACTATATAACAATTGATAAAAGTAAGACTGGATTATATGGCTTACCTGTTGCAGAAGTGTCCCATACTTACTCAGATAGGGATACGCAGGCAGTAAATGCACTTGCAAAACAAGCCAAAAAAATCCTACGCAAGGCTGGAGCTATATTTTATTACACACATCATATAAGAACGTTCTCACATTCTGCTGGAACTGTCAGAATGGGATTAGATCCAAAAAAATCTGTCTTAGATAAGTATTGCAATTTCCGAGGAATAGATAATCTGAGTGTCGTAGATGCCTCATTTATGCCCACATCGGCAGCGGTCAACCCCAGTTTGACCATAAGTGCCAATGCATTAAGAGTTGGGGATTACTTACTATCAGCAACTTAGTTTCAGAATCAGTTCTCAGGTCATAAAAATGACAACTAGCATACTATTTAAATCTACAAATGTCCTAAGTGTAGTGTCAATGTAGGTAGTACCACGGAGCGCTGTAGTGTGCCTTTCTCCGTGGGACAGAGGAAGTTTAGTGTCCTAAGAATACAAAAACCTCAGTAGATATGAAAACAATACTATTCACACTGTTTATGACGATCCTCACGGTATCTACTCTTTATTCTTCAAGTCGACCGGAAGTATTATTATCATCTCCGGATATAGAGGTTATCACTGTAGAATCATTGGCGATATTTAAGTCCACCAACTTCGATTATCAAACTGAAAATCTCATTTTTGAAACAAATGAAAATATCTCATTCATCCAAATATTTAATAAAGACAACGAACTGCAATTCCAATTACCGATTAAGTCAACCAATGTTCAGATCAATAAAAATCTATTTGAAGTAGGAGATTACAAAATTGGATTTATGCTTAACGGAGATAGTAAGGTCCATTTCACAAAGGTTATAATCAAATAATAAGAAACACAAAACTTATAATTTAAGTGAGAAGAATTAGTCACTCTTCAAGGAACAGCCACCTAGAAATTTGAGGCTGTTCCTTTTATAATATATTAACAAATTCACGTATGTCAATTTTATATATTTGAGATATGAATCAGATTATCAAATTTTTAGGTTTATTCGGATTAGTCTTTATCTTTTCCTGCGGGACAGGGGATGAAGAATTGGACTGCCCTGAATTAGGACTCAATTATGGAGATCTATGTGTATTTTCCTTTACTGACAGAGAAGAGCCTGAGGGAATAGTTAGTGACGATTGTGAGTGCATATCTGAAGATATCGATTTACAGGATGAAAGAGATGAGGAGGAGCACAATGAGGATGAAAGTGAAGGAAGAGGAGAATGCTTTGAATTGGTATACCCTGTAAGTTTATTCTTACCAGACGGGACCTCTGAGAATGCTGATAACGAAGATGAATTAGAAATTATATTTAATGACTGGGAAGAGGCAAATCCAAATTCTGATCAAGAACCTGAATTCATCTACCCAATACAAGTTATCCTTTACGATAATGACGAAATTGTAGATGTCCCTTCAGAGGAAGGATTAGAAAGAATATATAACCAATGCGAAAATGAAGTGGATGATATTGATGATGACATTGATGGAGGGGAATGTTTCAGTCTCGTCTATCCATTAGAGGTTCTATTACCTAATGGAGGTACTGAGGTGGCTGAAGATGAAGAGGGTTTGGAAACTATATATGAAAAATGGTTTGAAGTTAACCCTAACTCAAATCAAGAACCTCAGTTGGTTTTCCCAGTACAGGTTATTTTCGAAACAGCAGACAGATCAATAGAGGTTAACTCTGATGAAGAATTAGAAAGGTTATATAGCCGCTGTAACGATGAAGGGAATGATGATGAATATGATTGCTTTGAGTTTGTCTATCCAATTGGTGTGACCTTACCAGATGGTATGATTATTAGAAGTCCTGACCATGAGTCTCTAGAAGCGCTCTATGAGAGATGGGCTAATGCCAATCCTAATTCCGATGAAGAGCCTACCCTTATATTCCCTTTACAAATCCTATTTAGAGACAGTGATATACCTATAGACATAGACTCAGAAGCTACCCTAGAGAGAGCTTTTGAAAGGTGTGAACTTAATGATGATAAAGAAGATTGCTTTGACTTAGTGTTTCCAGTTGGCATTTCGTTACCAAATGGTACAGAGGTTAGAGCAGAAGATGAGGATTCATTGGAAAGAATATATGAAAGATGGTTCACCGCCTATCCAGATTCGCAAAAAGAACCAAGTCTTCTCTTCCCTATCCAAATTATCATTGATGGAGTGGATAGTCCAGTTGTTGTGTCATCAGATGAAGACCTAGACAGAATCTATGAACGATGTGAAAATAGTACTGGAGGAAATGAAATTGATTGTCCTGAGTTAGGAGGTGATATTGGAGATCGTTGTAGATTAGATGATGGCACAGCAGGTACAATCACAATAGAATGTACTTGCGAATAATTAATTAAAAAAAGATATCTAGATATATTCAGCAGCTAATTCTATTGAATTGGCTGCTTTCTTATTAGGCCACATTCAAAAACATTGGATACTATTAGTTATGCCATTTCATTTTTGATAATTTGGACAAACTAAAATCCAAGTCTATTGATATCATACAAACCTTATCCCAAGGACAAAACACTAACTCTCGCATTTTTAGGCTGTGGAAACATTGTCCATTCTCATGTCAAATCAATACGTTGGGCTGATAAACAAGTTAATTTGTGCTTTGCAAGTAGAAGCAAGGATAAAGCGTCTCTATATGCCTCAAAGCATAGAGGAAGCTTAGCCTTTGGCTCTTATGAGGAGGCTATAACGCATCCAGATATAGACATAATTTTTATCACAACTCCACCCAAGCATCACTATGACCTTGCTCATAAGGCGATATTAAACGATAAGCATGTCATAGTCGAAAAGCCTCCTTTCTTTTCATCAAAGCATATAGAAGAATTGGGTTCTCTTGCAGATAGCAAGGGCTTACAACTACTGATATCTGAAAACTACTTCTATAAACCCATGCGCTATAAAGTGAAAGATGTTCTTGACCATGGCATCATTGGGAAACCACTCTTTATAAATCTGGCAGCCACAAAGCTGCAGAAGAGCAAAGAAGATTGGAGAGAAGATAAGGATCTTACTGGTTTCGGTGCCTTGTTTGAGGGAGGCATTCACTGGATAAATTTCATGAACAATTTGGGTTTGGACATAACGCATGTTAGGGGTTTTAGACCCATAGACAATGGTGAACTTGAGAGAAGCATACAAGTCACAGCCAATACAAAACAAGGAGCAATCATCAATCTGCAGTATTCTTGGGAAGTAAATACAATGTTCTATGGTTTAAGGCTATCTAAAATATTGGGTACTGAGGGATCAATTACCTTTGAGTCCAACGGTGTCTTGCTTTTAGCAAGAGGCAACAAAAAGAAAATCAGTTTCCCTGGCTTGTCCAAGATTACAGGTTTCAAACCGATGTTCAAAGATTTTTTTGTTTCTTTGCGAGCCGGTAAACAACCAGAATTGACATACCAAATGGCTCAAAAAGATTTGGAAATAATTGAGGAAGCCTACCGCTCATTAGAAAAATAATAAGACGAAAAAGCATGCAACTACTCATAGCGATAATAACCGGATTGGCAGTAGGATTACATAATGCCACCTGGGGAATGTATAAAGATGCACCGCATGAGGGATTCACGTGGTCGACTTATTTTAGATCTGTAGTTGCTGGTGCAATCTTTGCACCCTTAGTTACCAACTACTTCAATCTAGACCTCAGTATTTTTGCTAATATCATAACCTTATTTGGAAGTACCTATGCATTGGAAAGAGTAACGATGGAAGTCTATAAAACTTTCATCAGAAAACAAGATCAAAGCAAATACTTCATCCCAATGCAGTTGTCTGTGTTTGGCAAGCCAGTAAAAAGCTATGGTGCCAGATTACTTGTAGGCGCAGCTTATGTAGGTATCATCTTTGCTCTAACCTTCGGACTCATGAAACTTAATGCTAGCTATCATGCTGGTTCATTAGGTTGGTCAAAGTGGCTTATACTATTACCATGTTCTGTATTTGGATGGGTCTCTGCCTTTGGAGGCGCTTGGAAGGATGCACCTGTAGAAGGTTTTGAAACATTTAAATTTTTTAGATCTCCAGGAGTCGCATACTTCTATGCTTTTGTGGCTAGTTTGTTTACTGATCATCTAGTGCTCATCACTATGTGTAGCATAGGATTTACCATAATGAGTATAGAAACATATAAGACCTTCTTCTTCTTGGACAGACCTAGAGGAAAATTTCAAGGGATGCCAATTTCCCATCCTGAATGGTTGACCAAGCGAAAAAAGTTTGTTCCATTATATGTGACTATTTGGGTGGCTGTGCTATTAATTGGTGTGCTAGGATTTATGGGAGAGCATAGCTCTCTATGGTCATAACTGGTGGCTTCTCCAACATTAGAAATCATCTATGATGATTATAACCTCATCGCTATCAACAAACCACATGGTCTTCTTGTCCATAGAACAAAGATTGCCAATGATGCCACAGAGTTTGCAGTGCAGTTACTCCGAGACCAAATCGGACAACGTGTCTACCCTACTCATAGACTAGATAGAAAAACCTCTGGGGTTCTGCTCTTTGCAAAATCTAAGGAGGCCAATAGCCAAATGCAACAACGATTCCTCCACAAAAAAGTAATTAAAACTTATCATGCCATAGTCAGGGGATTTGTGCCTTTAGATGGCTCTATCGATTATGCCTTAAAGGACGATTCAAATAAATCAAAGGAGGCTGTAACACATTACAAAAAGCTGGAGCAATACGAGCTCAATCTACCCTTCGGCAAACATGAAACTTCTAGGTATAGCCTGGTAGAACTGACTCCAGAGACAGGTAGGTATCACCAACTTAGAAAACATATGGCGCACATCTTCCACCCTATCATCGGTGACCGTCCTCATGGCTGCAATAAGCAAAACAGACTATGGAAAGAAAAATACGGGATGGATAAGATGTTATTGCATGCACTTAGATTAGAATTTACTGATGCAGAGAACAACCCAATAATTATAGAGGCTGAAAAAAGTAAAATCTTTAAAAGTGTCTTGGCTATGCTGCCTACCGATTCTGTATAAGTGCCAAAATATTAACTTCTCTTTACTAATTATCTCCAGCAGAGCGAAACGAAATTGACATTTAGTCCAGTGAGTTAATCACTCTATCAGCTCAACTCCACCCTCTTCTCCAGCACCTTGGCTTTCTCAAAGGCTACAGCCAGCTTGATATTCTCTACGGCATTTTTGGTTTTTAGTCGACGTTTTTCTTTACCGAGTATAGCCTGGGTAAAATGGTGGAGTTGTAGGTACTCAGGAAAAATGAAGCCATGATAGTCTTCGCGAAACACGTCTATTTTATCACCACTGTCTTTGTAGATTTTGAAAGATCTGTGATTCGTATTGGAGATGATTATTTGGCCTTTGTTGCCATAGATATTTATGTAACTCTGTTCTTTTTGGATGGTCGGCTGAGTTATGAGACTTACACTGATACCCTTAGCGGTAGTTGCTTCACACTTTACCGTATTATTGATAACTGATACATCTACCTGAGCAAAAGTATCATCCAGCAGCCAGTGACAAAGATCTATTTCGTCCAAGGCTGTATCTAGAAATATGCTGCCACTTTTCTGAGAGTATTTTCTATTCATTCCTTTGAAAAAAGAGGAATCCAAACTTATATGATTGATAACGCCGATATCTCCTATGGCTATAGTCTTCTTTACAGTTTTGAGCAGGTTATCAAATCTTACTTGTGAAGAGACCATCACGACCTGGCTAGGCCGAGAATCTCCCGCCTTATGGACAGCTTCTGCATCTTCTACATTCAGTGCAATAGGGTCTGCCATAAATAAATGCTTGCCCGCTTCTAAGGCTTGGATAGCAAGATGGGGTCGCTGCTGTGCATTACCGAAAATGCAAAGGGCATCTATATCGTGATTCTCTATTAGGGATCGCTCGTCGGAATAAACATATTCTAGAGACAAATCATTTTTTGCAAAAAGCAATTCTTTCTGTGTTCGCCCAGCTGCGCCTATGAGGCTGAGGTCTTTGATGTGTTCTTTTAGCAAGGTCGCGTATTCCTTACCGAGCTCGTCCAGTCCTAGTATCCCTGCCTTTACCTGATACAGCATTAGAGATGTCTTTCGGCGTGGTAACTAGATCTTACCAGAGGACCACTTTCTACAAAGTCTATTCCCATCTTCAGGCCTTCTTCTTTATAATAGGCAAAGACGTCAGGATGAATGTACTCTTCTACTGCCAAGTGCATTTTGGTGGGCTGCAGATATTGGCCTATAGTCACCACATCACAGCCGTGGTCATGCAAGTTCTGCATGGTTTCTAAGACTTCTTCTTTGGTCTCCCCTAGTCCTACCATAAAGCCTGACTTGGTTCTCTTACCTTTATCTTTTGTTCTCTGTATTTGTTCTAGAGAACGATCATACTTGGCCTGTGGTCTAACTTTTCGATATAGTCGTGGGACGGTTTCCATATTATGAGAGACCACTTCTTGTCCACCTTCTATCATTCTCTCCAGTGCATCCCAATTAGCTCTCACATCAGGAATAAGTGTTTCTATGGTTGTGGATGGTGATTGTTCTTTGGTTTGGACAACAGTCTGATACCAGATTTCAGCACCACGGTCTTTCAGCTCATCTCTATTTACAGAGGTAATAACTGCGTGCTTGACTTGCATCAGTTTTATGGCTTCTGCTACTCTACGTGGTTCATCTTCATCATACTCAGGTGGTCGACCTGTCTTTACTGCACAGAAAGAGCAACTTCGTGTGCATACATCACCGAGGATCATAAATGTAGCTGTTCCTGCACCCCAGCATTCGCCCATATTGGGACAATTGCCGCTTTGGCATATAGTATGGAGTTTGTACTCGTCCACAAGTCTACGGACCCTCTTATAGTCTTCACCGATGGGCAACTTAACTCTGAGCCAATCCGGTTTCTTCTCACGCTTTGGCTTCTTCTGTACTATCGGTAACTCGAGCATATGCTATTAGTTAGATCTTTTACCAAATTGGAAATTCATGTATAGCCTAAAGAAAAATCTTCTGTTAGGTATCGCCTCCGTTTCCAGTAAAATAGGAATTTTAGATGGATAAATGTCGAACATGATGCCTGTCTCAAAAGCTTTGACATATTCGTCAAAAGCGCCCATGGCAAGATGTAAGCCTAGTTTTCCTTGTACGCCAGCTCTAACACTAATCTGATCAAAGCCTCTAAAAAAAGAGGATCTGTCATTGATTGAGCTATCATCCAAGAATTTGTCAGCATTAGATTCTGAATATCTTTCGCTTCGAATGGTTACGACACGTTGTTCGTTGAAGTTTTCTACATAGATGAGATCCAGAAAATATGGTTTTAGCAAAGCAAAAGAAGGACCGATTTCATACGAGAGTGCTACAGCCAATCCATTTCTTTTTTCTTTTTCAGAAAGGTATCTCTTGACACCGACACCTCCTCTAACATTGATTACAGAATTAATTTTTCCGAACGCAAAAGATCCAGATCTATTGAGCATGGATATTTTGCTCTGGGTCCTTTCTCTTTCATCTTTGGTGAAACCTAATTCCAGATGGTAAAAATTAGTCCTATTATAAGACTTTATAGTTCCTATATTATATGCAATCGCCGCACCATTCTCGTGTAGCCTTAGATCTACAGACCATTCTTTCTTATAGATTATACCTTTCCAGTCCACCTCTATAAGCTTAGGCTTAATAATCCTTTGAGCTTCTCCTAGGGTAGTAAAAGCCATTATTGCGACACCTATAAATATGAATTGTCTAATCACTCTCTAAAGATAAATGAGAAATACTAAGAAGTTCAACAATCAACATGTCTTCTTGGTTGACATACTTCAAAGAAATTCATGTCATAAAGATACTTAGTTTGCTGCTCTAATGGTGGTGTTTTCATTAATCCAGCATCCTACCTTAAAGGAATCTCCTTCTTTTAATCTTCTTTGAAACAAATCTCCCTTGCTAGGCATATATTGAGAATAAGTGTTAATAAACTGCTGGGCCTCGGCACTGACAGTTGGGTCACTTTTAGCTTTTTTAAACATATCAATAGCTGGCCATGTCACCACTTGGCTATCAAATCCTGTACCTGGGCCGCAAAGTGGACCACTAGATGCATATAATTTGCCTATGAGTAAATATGGTTCACCAGAGGCGCTATTATATTCTGCGGCTTGACGAGCATACTGACGAGACTTGACAAAATTTTTGATATCACCATAGTATATTTTTCCTACAAGTAAACTGTATTTGAATTTCTTCGCTGGATCTGAGGTGTTAGCAATAAACTCATCAAATAACTGAACGGCCTCTTTATATCTTCCTTCTGTGTAAGCATCATAAGCTTGTCTTAGTGGACCAGGAGCTGGTGGTGGCGTATAGCAATTAGTTTTCTTAGCATCTCTAATTTCTGAAACACTAGTAGATTCCTTATCACATCCTCCCCAAAGGAGACGTCCAAAAGTTCTATTGATGATTTCACAATCTGAAGGCGCTTCGTTGAATTGAGACATATACTTTGCTTCATAATACGAACAATCATACAAGTCTTCGATACCTTCTAGATTTTCAAGTCTTGCTGGTGCATATGCATTAATGATATCCCAGGCTTCTTTGTTTTTGCCTTGATTAGTTCCATATTCTATTGCATCTAAGAGCAGACCGGCATACTTCCGTCCTTCCTCCAATGAGATCTCTTCATTGATAATCTTATCAGAAAGAATTTTGGCAAATGGATTAATCACGAAATAATCTGCCTTTTCCTGTTTGCCATCGATAGCTTCTTTAAAGAGATTGTAGGTGTCATTTTCTTCAGAATGTGCGCCATAGTAGTAGTACTTATCAAAGGCCTTACGTCCAGCGATATAAGCAGGTTCTCCAAAGCATTCAATCCGCTTATCGTATATGGCCATAACTGAATCAGCGTAGACCTGTTTCTGGGCTGAGTCCGATTCATTATCATACAACCATTTATAGATTTTTATACCATCTTCAAATTGGTACTTGATGGAACCATTAGCCGCAGGAGCGCCGTAATATGCTTTCTCCCAGAGTGGCTTTGCTTCTGCGTACTGCTCTGCTTTAATCCTATCTTTATATAACACATAGGCTGTCTCTACCCCATCACGTTGAGATGAGCTTAACTCGTCAAAAGTGATGCATGGATTATTATCTTCTTTGACTTCAACTACTTCAATTGGTTTTTCTACTACTATAGGGGCTGTTAATTTGGGAGTACAAGCCAATATTAAACTAACAAGGCTCAACCCTAAAATTGTAATGCGATTATACATACTCAGAATTTATAGTATTAGATGCCAAAATTAAAGGATGGGTGGATACAGAGGTATTAAATTCCTTATAATTACTGATTTTTTATAAATGATATCATGAAAAAATTACTTGTACTAACTGGAGGAGGTGACTGTCCAGGATTAAATGCAGTCATAAGGGGTATTGTTAAATCAGCTAAAACACATGGTGGATGGGAAGTCTATGGTAGTATAGAAGCATTCAATGGTATTATAAAAGAGAAAACAGAGATTGTAAAACTTACCTCTGCTAAGGTGAGTGGTATCCATGTCAAAGGTGGTACTATTATCAAAACAACCAATAAAGGAAATCCCTTATCTTTTGCTTTTGAGGATAAGAAAGGTAACATCCTATACAAAGATATTAGTGATACGTTAGTCAAGAAGATTAGCAAGTTGGGATTTAGTGCAGTAATAAATATAGGTGGCGACGGATCACAGGCAATATCACAGGCTTTGTACAAAAAAGGGCTTCCTGTTATTGGCGTACCTAAGACCATAGACAATGACTTGAGTTCTACGGATGTCACTTTTGGATTTTCTACAGCTGTACAGATTGCTACAGATGCCTTTGACAAGTTGGTGACGACTGCTCATAGTCATAATCGTGTGATGATTATGGAAGTGATGGGTAGAGATGCTGGTTGGATAGCCTTGCATACTGCATTAGCAGGCGGTGCAGAACTCTGTTTGATTCCTGAGATTCCATTCAATATCGACTCTGTTGTCAAAACGATTAGGTCCAGATATAGAAATGGGAAAGGATTTGTCAATATTGTCATCGCTGAGGGCGCTAAAATGGGTGGCCGTAAGATTGGTAAGAGGGAGGAAGGAGATCACAATATAAAATTAGGAGGCGTTGGTCTACAGCTAAGACAGATGTTAGAGGAAGCTGGAATAGAACCAGATGTCAGAGTGACCACCTTGGGGCATATTCAAAGAGGGGGAACACCAGTTGCATTTGACCGTGTATTAGCTACTGCATTTGGGGTGAAGGCTTTTGAAATGGTAACCAAGGAGAGATTTGGAAGAATGGTCACATTTGTCAATAACGAAGTGAAGGATACAACTCTAAACAAAGCCATTAAAAAGTATAACTATGTGAGTAAGCGTCATTATCTTATAAAAACTGCCCGCCAGATTGGTGTCTCATTTGGAGATGATTAGACTGAATTCGTCTACATGATTGGAATAAAAAAAGAGGTTGTCAATTTTGCTTGACAACCTCTTTTATTCTATGATTTGTGATAATTACTTGTATCTAACTGTTACTGTCTCGCCTATCCAGCAACCCACTTTCTGCTTGTCACCTGTTTTTACTTTTTTCATAAATCCTTCGTTCTTATCTGGAAGGGAGCCATTATACTTTCCTATTTTCTTATTGGCCTCTTCCGCCAGCCCTGGGTCTACAGACTTGGCTTTTCTGTACTTATCTACCGCTGCGAGAATTGCTAATCTTTGATTCCAAGCATCTCCACAGTTTCTAGCTGAAGTTGCATACAAATCACCAATAAGCATATAAGGTCTTCCATATCCTGGTCTTAGCTTAGCCGCTTCTAATGCTGTAGCTCGAGCATTAGAATACTTTTTAAGTTTTCTTCCTTGAATAGACGCCTTAGAGAACATGTATCCTGCTTTCTTACTTGGATCTGTTTCTGCAGATATAGCTTGGTCATACTTAGCAACTGCTCCTTCGAAGTCACCTGCGTCATAAGCTTTCTTAGCCAAAATAGCTGGGTTGTTCGCTTCAAATTCAGCTTGCCTAGCAGCATTTGTAGACTCAGCATATGCTTTCCACTTTCCTTCAAGATCAGTCAATAGTGGATCGTCATCAGCACAACCTCTTTTCTTAAGTAGACCAACAAGTTGTTTTAGTTGATCATAATTCTCAGGATCTGCATCATACAAGGCCTTGTACTTTGGCTTGAAATATTCACAGTCAAATATTTGTGTCTCTATCGGAGCAAACTTTGCTTGGGCTGCTTTCCAAGCTTGATCATAGTACTGACCGTATTTAGAATTATTTTCTAAATTATATTTAGCTATATTATCCATTGTGGTGAAATACTCCACAGCTTTCTCCTTCTCTATTTTTCCTTTCTCAAACTGGTAGACGACTATTGTAGATAGTGGCTCAAATACGGTATACTCTACATCATTTCCCGACTTCTGAATTGCCATATCCAACACTTCTAAGTTCTTAGAATAAGACTCATTCAAAGTGTAAAACATGTCAAACCCTTTTCTTCCATATACGTATCCGATCTTAGATTGAATACATTCTGGGTTATCTACACATTTTGTTGGGACCACATCTCCATTCTCATAAGCTTCTATCGCTTCGTTATAGAGTTTGTTTATTTTCTCTTTGTACTCCTTTTTCTTTGCTGCATCAGCCTCATTCTGAAACTTATTGATATACAATTTGACCCCATCTATAAAATGGTAATCTCTTTTGCCATCAGCAGCAGGTGCAAGTGAATAGGCTGTGTTCCAATTTTCATATGCAATCTCCCAGTCTTGAGACTTTAAGGCCTGACGGTATATAGTATGCGCATTTTCTGCTTCATCCTGTTTGGGGCTGCCTATCCAGCTTGCATATTGGGCTGTAATATTACTTACTCCAAGTACACACACGGTAATTAGTGATAGTCCAATTTTTACAATATCCATCTTCTTGTTTTTACTTTTAATTATACTTTCTTTTTAAGAACCACTCGTCATCACTATATGTAAAACTGAACGTAGCTCTAAAATATCTTTCTTCTATACTAGTATTTCTTCCTCTTACTCCCACTCCAAATCCTAAGTGCGCATGCGATATTTTCCTTTGATAGAAAAAAGGCAAACTGAAACCTACTGTTAATCCTACATCATCTACCGATCCGTTTCCATTAATAAAGGTAGCTGTAGGCACCTGCTTATAATAAGCTCCAAATCTATATTTGATTCTAGCAAAATAACTATTAATGGAGGTACGATTAGGACGATAAAATCCTCCAATAGATAACTCTGTGGCATCATTTAAATCTTCATTAACAGCATCACTAGTAAATCCAGACCAGTTTGTAAGTGTATAATTGACTCCTGCACCGAATTTATCACTGCCATAGTAGGTTATACCTGCCCCAAATTCTGCTGGCAATTTCCCTGAAAGTCCTTCGGATCTATTAAATGAAAGGGTATCTCTGAGAAAATCTCCATTTGCCAACAAGGCAACAGCACCAGTAAACTCATCCAAATCCGTTGATAGATTAGTTTGTGAATTACCATGAACTCCAAAAACAAATTTTCTTTCTGGGATCACCGTGTTGTCATCAAGTACTTCTCTTTTATTAAGGTATAAGGTATAAAGTAACCCTGCTCTCCATAAAAAGCCTCGATGGTTTGCCACTTCTTCTATCAATGTACTCTCAGCCAACCCTGTATCTGGAAAATTGATCAATCTCTGCTCTTGAGTCCTGCCTAAGAGGACACCTGTATTCAGTCCAAATGACAAATTTTTATACCTTATAGAATTACTCCATGTAAAGTCAAATGTGCCGCCACTGCCTTCAAGATTCCTAGCCACTCTGCCCACTCCATCTATAAAATCAATGTTCTCAATATTATAATCGACGTTACTAAATGGCTTTAGTGTAAATGCCATCCCGAAAAATATAGGTCTCTGTTTTCTATCTAGCAGATCGTTCAGCGTATTCTTCAGAGGGAATGCTAAGGATATATAAGACAGATTACCTGCCCAAAAGCTCGTATTCTGACCATTCTGATCAGAGAGTGAGCTGTAGTCGGCAGTAAACCCTACATCGAATGCTGCTGCAGACAAATAATTGATAGATGCAGGATTCACTATATTGATTTCATATGGGTTGTATATGGCAGCTCCTAGGCCACCCATATTCCTAGAGTAGATAAAATTATCGTCTTGAATGTCACCAAACCCAAATCTTGAGAAGGGCGAATTATCCTTTGCTTGCCCCATAAGAAGAGCAGGAAGTAACATTAAAAACCAAACCGATTGTCTATAAATTATATTTAAGGATATCATGCAAACCTTTAAGTAGGAGATTTTGAGCCACAAATATCTCAGAATCTATTATTTCTCCAAAATAGGAAGCGTCTCCGCCAGTTAATAAAACGTCGATTTGGCCTTTTTTACCCGTTAAAGTTTTGATAAAAGCCTCAATTTCCAGTTTTACCCCCCATACGGCACCATTCTGCATAGCAGATTTTGTGGTATCTCCTAACATCTCTGAATGCCACTTCCTATCCAATAGAGGTAATGCTGAGGTAAAATGGTGCATAGACATTAACCTTAACTCCACACCTGGAGCAATGTTGCCTCCATAGTAATTTCTTTTGTCGTCTATAAAGTCATAAGTCATGCAAGTACCTATATCTATAACAAGACAGTTCTTTTTTGGACGCATGTTGGCCGCTCCAACAACTGCTGCCAACCTATCAAGTCCTAGAGTCTTGGGTGTCTTATATTTATTGGTAATAGGAATCTTGGTTTTATGGGTCAGAACCATCAGCTTATGGTTTTTCTTTAGATACTGTATGAAGTAATCATTCTTAATTCTTACAGATGATACAATTGACGAAGAGAATGGATATTTCTTGTATATCTCTTTTATGTCTTTGACTAGTACCTTCTTGAATTTCCTAATATATATAATTTCTCCTGCATCAAAGATGGCCAGCTTTATAAAGGTATTACCGATATCTATTATTAGGTACACTAGATTTCTACTATGCTGTTATAATTATTTCAATGCTTGAAATGACGAATGCCAGTAAACACCATTGGCAGATTATGCTCGTCACAGTAGTCAATACTCAATTTGTCTTTAATAGAACCACCAGGTTGAATAACCGCTCTGACTCCAGCCTGATGTCCAATCTCTACACAGTCTGGAAAAGGGAAGAAAGCATCTGAAGCCATGACCGCTCCTTCAATCTCAAATCCAAATTTCTTCGCTTTCGCAATAGCTTGCTCACACGCATCTACCCTACTTGTTTGTCCGCAGCCCATACCCAATAATTGTCTGTCACGAGCTAATACAATGGTGTTTGATTTCAAATGCTTGACCAATTTATTAGCAAATAATAAATCATCTATCTGATTAACTGATGGGGCTTCAGTTGTGACCACCTTCAAGTCACCAGACGCCTCAGCCTTAAGATCCATGTCCTGTTGTATGACGCCGTTAAGAATTGTTTTAAACGAACTTGATTGTCTATAAAACTTATTGAGCTTAAGTAGTATCCTCTTCTTCTTTCCTCTTAATAACTCTAAAGCATCAATATCAAAATCTGGTGCAATAAGTACCTCATAGAATAGCTTATTGATTTCCTCAGCTGTTGCTAAATCAATTTTAGAATTAGAAATTAAAATTCCACCAAATGCAGAGATAGGATCTCCCGCAAGCGCTGCTGTCCAAGCAGCAAATATGTTATCTCTAGTCGCCACTCCACAGGCATTAGTATGCTTTAGTACTGCAAAAGTTGGATCATCCGATTCAAATTCGGCCATTAATTGTACAGCTGAATCGATATCTACCAAATTATTAAATGACAGGTCTTTTCCTGATATCTTTTCAAAGACTTCATCCATATCACCAAAGAAGGTTGCAGATTGATGTGGATTCTCTCCATATCTAAGACTGGCCGATTTTTTTTCGCTATGCCTGAATCCTGCTACTGTCTTTTGGTTTACTTTATTAAAATATGAATAGATCTTCGTGTCATAGTGTGAAGACACTGCAAATGCCTCTGCTGCTAATCTCTTTCTTTCCTCCAAGGTTGTACTGCCTGAATTTTCTGAGAGGATTTTTTCCAAATCAACATATTGCTCTTGAGATGGAATAATCACAACATCACCAAAATTTTTGGCTGCAGCTCGTATTAGGGCAATGCCTCCAATGTCTATCTTCTCTATTATCTGTGCCTCATCGTCAGTACTGGCAGCAGTCTTCTCGAAAGGATATAAGTCTACAACAACCAAATCAATCTCAGGTATATCATATTTGTCCAACTGAGAAAGGTGTGACTCCTCCCTTTTGGCAAGGATACCTCCAAATACTTTTGGATGTAGTGTTTTAACCCTACCATCTAAAATAGAAGGATAAGAAGTGATGTCTTCAACCTTAATGGGTTGTAGGCCATTTGCCTCAAGATGCTTATATGTTCCACCTGTAGAGTAAACTTTAATATTTTGCTCCTTAAGGAGTCCAATTATATTATCCAATCCTCCTTTATCAAAGACTGAGATAAGTGCGGATTTAATTTGCTTGTTCGACATATTATTCAAATTCGTTATATAGCGAAGATGCGGGCAAAAGTAGGCATTCTTCAGTCATATGTGGATGTGAATAGCTTTCGAAATTTCCAATAATGTTGATAAGTCTTCTATGACCTGAAATCTAGGATATTACCCATCTCATAGCAGATTCTACATCTTGGCTCATACTTATCTTTTTCTCCCAAAACGACTGTCTCGCTCTCTGCTGTTAATCGAAATGAATGCGTCGCTAGACTTCCACAGTGCGGACATATAGCATGTACTTTAGTGATGTATTCTGCTACAGCCAGCAAATCAGGTATTGGACCAAAGGGTTGACCTCTAAAATCCATATCCAGTCCTGCAATAATCACTCTGATACCTTTGATAGCCAGTTTTTGACAAACTTGGACAAGTCCTTCATCAAAAAACTGTGCTTCATCCACACCTACTACATTGACATTCTCTATATGCTGATAGATATCCAGGCTGCTTTCTACCGGTAAGCTGTCAATGGCATTCTCATTATGAGAGACAACGGCGGTTTCGTCATAGCGATTGTCTCTTTTAGGTTTAAATATTTGGATACGCTGATTGGCGATTTTGGCTCGATTAAGTCTTCTTATCAACTCTTCTGTCTTGCCTGAAAACATGGAGCCGCATATGACTTCTATCCAACCACTTCGCTGACCTTTGAAATTGGGCTCTAAAAACATGCTTATAAGAAACTAAAATTTGCAAAAATGTAGTTAAAATACATGTCACAATCATAATATGGTGACTTGCGAGCAAATTAGGAATTAAAATTGCAAAGAACTAGAAAAGAAGAATAATGAACTTGGATAAAACGGCAAAGACCTTAAAGAAGATAAACCGACTTTATGAATTAATCAGCGATATAGGTGAATCTACGGATACGGAAAGAGACTTATTAAAGGCCTATGCAAAAGACCTTTATAATTCACTCTGTACTGAAGAAGAACTAATAGACAATGAGATAAGCAGAGATAAGGCCAGCTTGAAGAAAGAAGAGAAGAGAATTAAGAAAGAGCATAAAGCAGTTATAAAACAAGCTGAACAGGAGTCTAAGGAAGTGGCAACACCTATAGAAGTTACTCAGGACAACGCAGAGGAAGAATCGCCTGAGGCCAAACCAGTTCCTCAAGCGGTACAAGCTGCATCTTCTGCTAGCGATACACGCCACCAAGCTACAGCGCCTTCATCAAACTTTTCGCAAGAAATGTTAGCCATATTTGAAGAGCGACCTATCACAGAATTATCTGATAAATTGAGCCAGACACCAATTTCTGATTTAACAAAAGCCATGGGCATCAATGAACGCATCTTTACGGTCAATGAATTGTTCGGCGGGAATACTGATGAGTTCAACAATCTTATGGTAGCGCTTAATGGTCTCGACAATTATGGAGAAGCCAGAGCAGTTATTATGAAGAGTGTAGCCAGTAAATACGATTGGGATGCCCCTGCTAAGCAGAAAAAAGCAAAACAACTAGTTCAACTTATTCAACGAAGATTTAACTAAGACAAATTTCGGTATCGTTCTAAATGAACAGCAAAAAGTCTTTCTTCCAATCTATTGCTTTCAGTACTACAATAGTACTCATCATTTGGAGTGTACACATTATTACCAGACTGACAGAAATCTCATTGACCAGTTGGGGAATATTTCCTCGAGAGGCTGATGGGTTGTTGGGCATTATCACTGCGCCACTTGTCCATGGGAGTTGGGAACATCTCTTTTCCAATTCAGCTCCCCTCTTTGTATCTACAACTATCATCTATTACTTCTACAAGCGTGTGGCCTGGGCAAGTTTTTTCTTCATATATCTTGCTACTGGGTTATCGGTCTGGCTGTTGGGAAGATCAGTGTATCATATTGGAGCTAGTGGGGTTGTATATGGCCTCATTTCTTTTATTTTTTGGAGCGGCATATTCAGGCGCAATATCAAGAGCATCGTTCTGGCCTTAGTGGTCACCATTCTCTACAGTGGATATCTCGAGGGTATCGTCCCTAACAAAGAAGGTGTTTCTTGGGAGAGTCATTTGCTTGGTGCAATTGTAGGAATCATAGTTGCCTTTCTATTTAAAAGTGTGATAGAATCAGATGAGGAGCAGAGTGACCCATGGGCTGATGAATTCTATGCAGATGCAACTCCATATTTTCCTTCTGACGTATTTGACAAGACGCTAGTAGAAAGAGAAGATATGCGGCGTCAAGAAGCCTTACTCAAAAGGCAGCTTTGGGAAGAGCGACAGCGGCTGAAGGATTTGGGTGATGATGTTATAAATTGAATATTTCTCCAAGAATTAAATGCCTTTAAAATAATTCTGTTTTAGTTTTAGACAACAGTCTTGACTGGCTTTAAATCTCGCAATTTTTATTAGCCTATTTCGTTAAATGTTGGAATGAATTATCCAACTTTCATGAAACCACTACTCGTCTTTCTATCAATCTGCTTTTCATATAATATCTCATTCTGCCAACTACATCTCAAAGGTAACCTCGTAGATGAAAATAACGAACCAATAATGTTCGCTCATGTGTTCCTTAAAAGCAATCAAGGTATAGGGACAGTGACTGATGAGGGAGGGCAGTTTTCACTTGTGATACCACGAAAGTCCTATCATGACACTATCGTGTGTACTTCAGTAGCTTATGAAACTTTATATACCCCAATCGATGAATTAATAGATGACTTAAGACTGGTGATAAAAGCTTCCTCTCATACGATGGATGAGCTAACCATTGTATCGGATGAATACCTAAAACACCTATTCATAGAAGCCATTCGAAATATTCAATACAATTACCCAAACCAAAATCATCAACAGCGAGCTTATTACCAGGAATACACCATATCCAATAATGAGTATAGCGAACTCATAGAAGCAGACATCATCATAAAAAATGAAGGTTTTGGCAAAGAGAATATGGAAAGAGAAATGTACATAAATCAATTGCGTAAAACCAATGATGACAGAATGCTGAGAGAAGATCTCAAAAAAGGATTCAAGTCAAAAATTACATATGATCGTGATCCTCTTGTCAAAAGATCTTTCTCGAACTTTCGCCGTTACTCAGAGGATATGGAAAGATTCATTGAGGATATGGAACTTGAAGTTTATAATTCTTCATTAGCTTTTCACAGCCAACAAGTCATAGGTTCTGATACAATAATTAACATCAAAATTGGAGAACCTTTCTTTAAGTACTTTAAAACAATAGAAGGTCAAGATACTATTTATACAGATGTCGTCGATTTGATTTTTGGATTGGTATCTATAAATAAAAAGGACAAGGCCATCGTACAAATTCAACATGGAAACATTTGGCATGAAAAAGGAGATTGGAATGTGTACAAATACAGAAAAATAAATGGCCTCTACTATCCTGTATATATGAAAAATGTACTTTCGTTATCCTATAATCAGGAAACGGAGACACATTATAATGTCCAAACACTTTTGGTTTATGACAACACAATGGATGAAGAAAGTTTTGCAAAAAATAAGAGAAAAACAGAGTCAAAGAGGGAAAAGGCATCAGAGAATATAAATACAAGTATGACCTTGAATTTTGGCTGAATTATCCATATCCAATAGACTTACCGTCCATAGGTCATATAAAACTATTGCTCAATAAGAAAGAAGACTTGGACTAACAATTTAGGGATAATCAGAAGAGAACAATGTTTGCCTTTCCATGGAATAAATAAATTGTATGCTGGAAAGAAACCGATAAATAAACTTATCCTATTTCTTCAAGTGCTTTTCTTACAGAACCATGTTTTAATAATAATTTCTTAGCCTCTTCCTGTCCTATTCCTGCTTTCTCTACTATCATTCTCACTCCCCTCTTTACTAACTTATGATTACTGAGTTGCATATCTACCATCTTATTATCTACAACTTTTCCTAATTGGATCATGGTAGCGGTACTAATCATATTGAGAATGAGTTTCTGAGCGGTGCCTGCTTTCATGCGTGTGCTGCCTGTGAGGAATTCTGGACCTACTTGGCAGACCACTGGAAAATCTGCATATTTTTCTACTCCGGAGTCAGAATTACACACTATACATCCTGTTGTAATCTTGTTCTTTTGGCAATCTCTGAGACCGCCAATAACATAGGGTGTTTGGCCTGACGCTGCTATACCTATGACTACATCATCTTTTCCAATCATAAAATTATTGAGGTCCAGATATGCCTGATCCATATCATCCTCAGCGAATTCTACGGCTTTACGAATAGCGCTATCTCCACCAGCCATCAAACCAATTACTAAGTCATGCGAAACACCAAAAGTAGGTGGACACTCTGAGGCGTCTACAATACCTAATCTACCGCTGGTGCCAGCTCCAATGTAAAATAGGCGACCGCCTTCCTTCAGTTTTTCTACAACCGCATTTACCAATGATTCTATCTGCGGAATAACCAATTCTACAGCCTTTGGCACTGTTCTATCTTCTTGATTTATTGATGATAGAATTTGCATGATAGACATCTTCTCTAAGTGTCTATACTTAGAATCTTGCTCAGTTATCTTCATGTAGTGTGAATTTTCATATTTGTACTTTAACATATCGTCTAGCAGTTGTCATTCGAAAGTAGAGAATGACAAAATCCTTACATGCTTGCTATGCTAAAGAATAATAGTTTTGAATTCTAATCGAGCGGAAACTACTTATACTCGATAAGCGCTTTTTCATTATCATAAATTTATCGTAATGGTCGCTCCAAAGGGGTGACCATTATTTTTTACTCACTGTACTTGATATCAATAATCCAATAGAGGTTATCAAGCCATTGAGTATTAGTAGTTCAAATCCAAATACATACCCTCCTAACCAAGCTTCAGAATTTGCATTAATTATATATGTAATAACTGGTGATAGTAAACAAATCCATGGCACCAAATTATCTCTGACTTTTCGTTTAGTAAAAAATCCTACGGCATACAAACCCAGCAAAGGCCCATAGGTATATCCAGCAACCCTAAATATTTGACTGATTACTGCATCATCGTTGATATGATAAAAAATAGTGATCACTATCAGTAATAAAAAGGAGAAGGCTAGGTGGACAATTATTCTCGTTTTCTTCTTTTCTGTATCTGACTTAGTAGAATTTTCAAACCCTAAAAAATCTACACAAAATGAAGTAGTCAATGAGGTTAAGGCTGAATCAGCACTTGAATATGCAGCTGCAATCAGTCCTAAAATAAATACAACACCTATAGAAGTGCCCATATGATTCAAAGCCAAGGTTGGGAAAAGCAAATCTTTCTTTTCAGGTATAGCCATTCCAATCACATCCGCATATTGATACAATAGTACACCTAAGGCTAAGAACAAGATATTTGCAAATACCAAAATAATGCTGAACCAAAACATATTCTTCTGAGCTTCATCGATATTCTTGCATGATAGATTTTTCTGCATCATATCTTGATCCAACCCAGTCATCACTACAGCAATAGAAGCACCAGCAATAAATCTTTTGAAAAAATTCTGATTGTCTCCCCATCCGCCTTCAAAAAAGAAAATTTGACTATAATCACTCTGTTTTATTTGCATAATCACATTTCCAAGTGAGAGGTTCATCGCTTTAGCAATTGTCAAAATGGTAATGATAACAGCTGTCAACATGAATATTGTCTGGAGCACATCAGTAAGGACTATCGTTTTGATTCCACCATTGAAGGTATAGACCCAAATCAACAGAATTGTAATCGCAACAGTAAGAGGAAATGAAATGCCAAAACTGGATAAGACAAATTCGAACAATACAATGGCGACAAGATATAATCTAAACGAAGCCTGGACAGTCCGCGAAATTAGAAAAAAGCCAGCTCCAGTCTTATACGAAAAAACACCGAATCTTTCTTCCAAATAGGTATAGATACTTGTCAGATTCATCTTGTAATACATGGGCATAAGTATCGTCCCAATGATCAAATATCCTAGAAGGTAACCTAAGACCATCTGCATATACGAGAACTGTGTATCCGCAACCCAACCTGGTACAGATATAAACGTCACTCCAGAGAGAGAAGCGCCAATCATACCAATGGCAACCAAGTACCATGGAGATTGCTTACTGGCATTGAAGAAGTCTTGATTATCTGCTCCTTTTGAAGAAAAAATAGAAATGGCAATCAGAACCAAAAAGTAACCCACAATTATGGTCAAAATAGTAGCGGCAGAAAGTCCAGTTGATAACATAAAACAAATATAGTTTTTAAGCCATAGCTTCAATGAGTAGTTTCCTATATGTTGCTTCCCAGCCATCCCAACCTTCATCAGCATAGAATGAGCTATTGTGCCAAATAAGGCAAGTACAGCCATTTACCGCCTTATTGTGTGCAATAATAGTTTGCGCTTTTTCTAAGGCCCTGTCAGGTGAAAGATTTAGATAATTCTTGAATGTGACATCCATCATCTGAAATGGATGGATCATTAAGTTAGTTACACAATCATGATCTAAGTCGAACCAGAAAAATGGTAGAGACGTACCAGCTCTATAGCCTAGTCGATCAGCATAACCCATTGAGTAATCCTTTTCAATACCAGCTTTTACTATGGCGTGATATGTGGAAGGTATGTTCATCCTTAAAAAATGCTGTCTTGACAAAGTGACAGATTCTCTTAAGAGTGATTCCAATTTATGTTTCTGCTTTTGAATTAGATCCAAGGAATTCATAGAATCATAGGATGGATGGATTCCTATCTCAGCACTCTTTGATATTTTGCTGACTTTCTCACGAAAGACTGGTTTTGAAGAAGAGATGTTTTTATCATATGTTCCTCTGTCGGCAACAAGAATAAATGTAGTCAGCTTGATTCCCAGTTCTTTATGCCAAGAAATTATGTCTGATATCCTGTCATAGGGATCTCGACTTTGGTATCTTTCTCGAAGTCTTGACCAATTAACTGTGAAAAAATCTTTTAATGCACCACCAAGACGTATTGCAAATGGTTTGTGCTTAAAAGCAAAAAACTGATCTATATCTATAGTTGACTTAAAAGAGTATTCAGGTACATATACTTTTATTGATTGTTTGCCAGATAAATAATTAGCTAATGATAGTATCCAGTAATCTAGAATCGGTATTTCAAGTAATCCTAGTTTGGATAATATACTAGACGATGATTTATATCTACCGTGTGCATCTCTAGGCGAATCATTATACTCCTCTACCCTGGCGAGTAGATAAAAGCAGCAAGCAAAGACATCAAAATTGAGTTTACCATCTTCACTTACTGAAAGTTGTTTTTGAAATTCTGGAATTCTATATATACTAAACTTTTCAAAATAATCTGCGTATTGTACTGACAGGTCAGACGTTAGATCATAGCTTGAGTAATTTATTCTGCATTTTGCTTCAGATCTAGTATATAAATCCTGATCATCCGTAATCTGAAATGATAAACCTAATCTATACTCAAAAATATAGTTAGCCACATATTGTAACTTATTATCGCTATAAGCTGAGTATACTAAAATCATTATACCTCAATATATGGATAAGTTACCTGACTCAGATAAAGTCCCTTGGCTGGGACTGACCACGCTTTTTCTAATCTTACCTGATTATCCATAGCATACTTTACTTGTTCTAATTCTAATCGCTTCAGTCCAACATTGAGGCACATACCCACAATCAACCGCACCATTCCTCTAAGGAATCTATCTGAAGTGATATGAAAATGCCATTCCTGCTCCGTAATCGCTTGCCACTCACTCTGAGTCAACTTACATTTATTGGTTTCGTTATCCGCATGTGTTTTACAAAAAGGAAGGAATTCATCATAGTCTAATAATAGCCTAGCAGCATTATTCATAAGATTGAAATCTGGACGACCTGATTGGTCATAGCGATAGACGGTATCTTGATTAAAGGGGTCCTTTCCAAAGACAAGTTTATATGTGTAAGACCTTGACAAGGCATCGAATCTGGCATGCGCACCAGATGCTACAGGGACAACTTTATAAATCCTAATAGAATTACCAAGCATGTTATTCAGTTTGTATACCAAATCTTTTAACTGGAATCTATCTGGAAGGTCTGTATGCAAAAAGTAATATGAGGCATGTACTCCTGCATCTGTTCTCCCACAGCCAACTACTTGAATAGGTTGATTGTATATAGTCGATAGAGTCTTCTCAATATCAACCTGAATAGAAGGATCTTCGGGTTGCTTTTGCCATCCGCAATAATCATTACCATTATAAGCTAGTTGAATAAAATATCTGGAGGACATGAATGATTATTGATTAAAACAAAAAAGTCTTCTAAGATATTTTACTTAGAAGACTTTGTAATATTCTTTTTTTTGTTTTGCCTATTAGCTGTAACCAAGTTTGTTCAAAACTTTAGATAATGTATCTGACTTGAGGTCATCCACATGAGCATCAATACCCATTCCATTGGCATATTCTACTAATGCTGGCTCCAACATTTTCTTTATTTCATCTACAGACTTAGCAGGTGATTTGCCCATCAACCTAGCCATAGTATCTCCTATATCAGCGGGCGAATTAACGACCTCTATACCACACTCTCTCATTATTGCCATCTTAGCTTCAGCCGTATCATCCTTACCACCAACTATTGCACCAGCATGCCCCATGGTTCTTCCTTTAGGTGCTGTCTGCCCAGCAATAAAACCAACTACAGGTTTTGTGCCATGTTCCTTGACCCATCTTGCAGCATTAGCTTCCATGTTACCTCCAATCTCTCCTATCATGATTATACCATCAGTGTCAGGGTCATTCATCAGTAATTCCACAGCTTCCTTAGTTGTTGTTCCTGGTATTGGGTCTCCTCCGATTCCAATACATGTAGACTGTCCCATGCCTGTCTTTGTCACCTGATCTACTGCCTCATAAGTCAATGTTCCAGATCTAGATACAATTCCTATTCTACCTTTTCTGTGTATAAATCCAGGCATAATACCCACTTTAGCTTCACCAGGTGTAATAACTCCGGGACAGTTAGGTCCAACCAGTCTGCAATCAAAATCTTTGATATAAGCTTTCACCTTGACCATATCTTGTACAGGTATACCTTCAGTAATGCAAATGATTACTTTGATACCAGCTGAAGCCGCTTCCATAATGGCATCTCCTGCAAATGGAGGCGGGACAAAGATGATAGACGTATCTGCGCCTACTTTGTCTACTGCTTCTGATACTGTATTAAAAACCGGGACGCCTAGGTGATCTTGTCCGCCCTTGCCCGGTGTTACGCCTCCTACTACAGGCGTGCCATATTCTATCATTTGACCGGCGTGGAAGCTCCCTTCCTTACCTGTAATTCCTTGTACAATGATTTTACTATTCTTAGTAACGAGTACACTCATGAATACTATTTTATTAAGATGATTTGCTCATCTGGTTTGTGGAAATAATATTTTTCTCTGCCATACTTCTCAATATTGCTATTGATTGTTTGACTTTCGACAATTGCTTCTTCCAATTGCCTTTCGTAATCAGCTTTTCTTTCTTCAAGTTTATCAACATTTCTACTCAACTTATATTGAGTAATAAGGCTGTATCGATCAAAGAAACTGACCCAAATTACGAAAGCAATAATGACAAGATTGTACTTATTTAAGTAATTCATCTCATCATTTGATTTTAAGACTCGTCGAACAATATTAATAAGATCCATAAATGTGTATAATACACAAATATATTATCTATTTTTTTAATATGTTATTGCCTGGATAATAGGCCATATCTCCTAGTTCTTCTTCAATTCTTAGGAGTTGATTATACTTTGCAATACGATCACTTCTAGAGGCAGATCCAGTCTTTATCTGACCTGTATTTAGAGCTACAGCCAAATCTGCTATAGTTACGTCCTCTGTTTCTCCTGATCTATGGCTCATCACTGATGTGAATCCATTAGATTTCGCCAAAGATACTGCCTCAATTGTTTCTGTCAATGTCCCTATCTGATTAACCTTAATCAGTATGGAATTAGCAGCTTTTGTTTTGATGCCTTTCGCTAACTTTTTTGTGTTTGTTACAAATAAGTCATCACCAACTAATTGAACATCATCCCCAGCTGCTTCTGTAAGCGAAGACCATGCTTTCCAATCATCTTCGTCCAGTCCATCCTCTATAGAAAATATTGGATAGTTTTTAATCCAATCCTTCCAATAACTAACCATCTCAGATGATTTTAGTTTTTTACCTGTAGACTTATGAAAGTGATATACTTTCTTCTTCGAATCATAAAATTCAGATGCTGCAGCATCCATGGCTATCCACACGTCTTTACCCGCTTTATACCCTGCTGCTTTGATCGCCTTGAGTACTGTTTCTATCGCCGCTTTGTTTGATTCTATATTAGGCGCAAATCCACCCTCATCTCCAACATTAGTAGACAACCCATTAGACTTTAATACATTCTTAAGATGATGAAAGATCTCAACACCCATTTTAAGTCCTTGTGAGAATGTCTTAGCACCTGTGGGTACAATCATAAACTCTTGAAAGTCTATGCTATTGTCAGCATGAGAACCCCCATTAAGGATATTCATCATTGGTACTGGCAGTGTTGTTGCATTGACACCTCCAACATATCTATATAGTGGCTGATTAGATTCTTGTGCTGCAGCTTTTGCTACTGCCAATGATACACCTAGCATGGCATTGGCGCCTAGCTTAGACTTATTGGCTGTCCCATCCAGATCTATCATTGCTTGATCAATAGCCTTTTGATCAAAGACATTATAACCTAATAAAGCAGCATAAAGCTTATCATTAACATTCTTGACTGCCTTACTGACTCCTTTTCCCATCCAATGCTTCTTAGAGCCATCCCTTAATTCTACTGCTTCATATTTTCCAGTAGAAGCACCAGATGGCACAGCAGCTCTTCCAACGAATCCACTTTCTGTCTGTACATCTACTTCCACTGTTGGATTGCCTCTTGAGTCTAATATCTGTCGGGCAAAAATGTCTGTAATCCTAGTCATTCTAATTTTAATTTTTGTGTTCCTTTATCAGAGCTATAAACTGGTCAAACATATATCTCGAATCATGAGGACCAGGAGATGATTCTGGGTGGTACTGAACCGAGAATGCAGGCTTATTCTTTAATTTAATTCCTTCAACTGTTTCATCATTTAGATTGATATGAGTGACTTCTACCATGGCGTTATTATTCACTGCATCTGGGCTTACGCCAAATCCATGATTCTGACTAGTCACTTCACACTTACCTGTTATCAAATTCTTAACCGGATGATTAATCCCTCTATGCCCATTATGCATTTTGTATGTAGGTATATCCTGAGATAATGCCAATAACTGGTGCCCTAAGCAGATACCAAACATTGGCTTAGAATCCTCTAAAAGGTCTTTAATGGTTGCAATAGCATATTCCATAGAAGCTGGATCACCAGGTCCATTGGATAAGAAATACCCATCTGCACCATAATCTCTTATTTCCTTTACTGAGGTTTTTGCAGGAAACACTTTCATCTTAGCTCCTCTCTCAGCCATGCATCTTAATATATTTTTCTTAGTACCGAAATCTAATACTGCAATTGATACTTCTGCATCTGTCTCACCGATTTCATAGGCCTCAGTGGTAGATACCCTAGACGCTAATTCTAATCCTTCCATGGAAGGAATCTCTTTGCATTTCTTTCTGAGCTCATCCAAATCCATAGTCTCGGTAGAGATAAGGCAGTTCATTGCTCCTTTGTCCCTGATATGTCTGACTATCGCTCTAGTATCCAGCTGATGTATACATACAATGTTATTCTGCTCGAAGTACTCCTGAATGGCAGCATCCGCAAGTGGCCTGGAATATTCAGTTGTAAAATTCTTACAGACTAGACCTGCAATCTGAATTTTATCAGATTCAACCTCCGTATCCTTTGTGCCATAATTACCTATATGAGCATTAGTCGTCAATAGAATTTGGCCTGCATATGATGGATCTGTGAATATCTCCTGATATCCGGTCATCCCAGTGTTAAAACAAATTTCTCCAGTACCAATTCCCTTTGCTCCCGCTGCTTGCCCGTAGAAATAAGTGCCATCTTCTAGCAGAAGTATCGCATTATAATTATTAGTGTCAGACATATAAATGAGATTGGCGGCAAATATAATTAAAGACTATAATATATCAGGAACTGTAACTTGTTTTGAAATTGCTTTCTTAAAATCATTGTATAAAAAAAGGTTGCCATAAAATGGCAACCTTTCAGATATATCTTTAAGAAGTAAATTTTCTATTCTTCTTCTTGAGTCGTTGTAGCAGCAGCAGCTGTAGCAGCGGCGGTACCAGCTCCAGACTTTTTCTTTCGTCTTGTTCTTCTTGTAGACGACTTTCCAGTTGATGTGTTGTTGTATACATCATTGAAATCTACGAACTCAATCATCGCCATTTCAGCACCATCACCTTTTCTGAAACCAGTTTTGATTATTCTAGTGTATCCCCCTGGTCTGTCTCCGATCTTTGGTGCTACTGTAGCAAATAATTCTGCAACCGCCTCTTTATTCTGTAGATATCCAAATACTATCCTCCTAGAGTGGCTTGAATCGTTTTTTGACTTTGTGACGATAGGCTCTATAAAGACTCTTAAAGCTTTAGCTTTGGCAAGTGTCGTATTAATTCTCTTATGCTCAATCAAAGCATTGGAGAGATTTTTGAAAAGCGCTTTTCTGTGGCCTTTCTTTCGACTTAGATGGTTGAATTTCTTTCCGTGTCTCATGACATGAATGTTTTAAGTGCATCACTCATCCTAAATCTTTGGTAACCGACCTGTGAATGTGGATAGGAGAAGTATTATGCTGTTGTAGTATAAAAAATTACTCAAATAAAATCCATAGCCTCATTAGGCTTATGGGTCGGTGCGATTTTAATAAATCTTATTCTTCGTCCAACTTGTACTTAGATAGATCCATTCCGAAAGTCAATCCTTTGTTCTGAAGTAGCTCTTCTATTTCTACAAGAGACTTCTTTCCGAAATTTCTAAACTTAAGTAACTCATTGGTGTCATATCTAACCATTTCACCAAGAGAATTGATTTTTGCAGCTTTGAGGCAGTTATATGCTCTTACTGACAAATCTAAATCTTCTAGTGGTGTCTTAAGCAACTTACGCATATGTAAGATGTGCTCGTCAACTATATCATCCTCTCTGCTCTTTTCTGTTTCGAATGTGATATTCTCATCAGTGACTAGCATTAAGTGTTGAATTAATATTCTAGATGCTTCTTTTACAGCATCTTCAGGATGTATAGTACCATCCGTCTTAATATCTATAGTTAGTTTTTCGTAATCTGTTTTCTGTCCTACCCTTGTGCTGTCTACTTGGTAAGCAACATTCTTGATCGGCGTATATATAGCATCTACTGGTATTACTCCTATAGGTGCATCCTTTGAAAGTGTTTCTCCTGCTGAGACATATCCTCTTCCTTTAGTGACAGTTAATTCAATTTCAAGATTCACGGATTTCTCCATATTGCAGATGACCAACTCTGGGTTCATTACCTTGAATACATTGGTATGTGCCTCTATATCTGCAGCAGTCAAGCTCTCTTTACCACTTATAGTAAGGTAAATCTTTTCACTATCAGAATCAGGAAGATCGATTTCTGGCTTAAGCCTTACTTGTTTAAGATTCAATATGATATCTACCACATCTTCATAAACTCCCTTGATTGTAGAAAACTCGTGGTCTACTCCTGCGATTCTTACAGCAGAAATAGCATGACCTTCAAGAGAAGAAAGTAATACTCTTCGTAAAGAGTTACCGATAGTCTGGCCAAAGCCTGGTTCTAAAGGTTTGAACTCGAAAGTCCCATCGAACTCTGTCGCTTTGGTTAATAATATCTTATTTGGTCTCTGAAAATTTAGAATACTCATACGCTGACAAATAGAATGAATTAAACAATAACTGACTTCGATGAGGTCGCGTCAGTAATAATTTCATGGTTACTACTTAGAGTAGAGTTCTACAATAAGTTGCTCATTGATATTTTCTGGAATGTTTTCTCTATCAGGATATTCAAGGAAAGTACCTTCCATCCTTTCAGGGTTCCATTCAACCCAAGTCCATTTTCTTGCCTCCGAATTTTTTGTACCAACAGCATTTTGAATGACTTCGAGGTGTCTTGACTTATTTCTGACAGAAACTACATCACCAGGTTTTAGTTGGTAAGATGGAACATTTGTAAGTATGCCATTAACCAAAATATGCTTATGAGATACCAACTGTCTGGCAGCTCTTCTCGTTGGTGCGATTCCCAATCTATAAACAGAGTTATCTAGCCTAGCTTCCAAGAACTGAAGTAAAATTTCACCTGTTACCCCACTCTTTCCAGCAGCTTTGGTAAATAGATTTCGGAATTGTCTTTCCAATACGCCATAAGTATACTTGGCTTTTTGCTTTTCAGTTAACTGAACGGCGTAGTCTGACTTCTGCTTTCTTCTTCTTCCGTTACCGTGTTGTCCAGGTGGATATTTTCTTCTTTCAAAGCTTTTGTCTGGTCCGAAGATAGCATCGCCAAATTTTCTAGCGATTTTGGTAGTCGGTCCTGTGTATCTTGCCATTTTGGATAAAACTTATTGTTATTGTAATGGTTTTGTTTTGCTGGATTATACTCTTCTCTTTTTAGGAGGGCGGCATCCATTATGAGGTATAGGTGTTACATCTTTAATCTTTGTAACCTTTATACCTATCTCATCAATTGCTCTAATAGCAGCCTCTCTTCCAGACCCTGGTCCTTTTACAAGGACTTCTGCATATCTCATTCCTGCATCATAGGCCGTTTGAGCAGCAGCTTTAGCAGCTATCTGAGCAGCAAAGGGTGTATTTTTCTTAGAGCCTCTAAATCCAGCTTTACCGGCTGACCCCCAAGAAATAACTTGACCCGCCTTATTGGTTAGAGAAATAATGATATTATTGAAACTAGCTTTAATGTAAACCAAGCCTTCTGGTTCGACATTAACCTTTCTTTTCTTTGTCTTTTTAGCTTTTGACATTATTTCGTAGCTTTCTTCTTGTTAGCAACTGTTTTCTTCTTACCCTTCCTCGTTCTGGCATTAGTTTGAGTTCTCTGACCTCTTACTGGCAATCCTCTCCTGTGTCTCAATCCTCTATAACAAGCGATATCCATTAATCGCTTAATATTGGTCTGGACTTCAGATCTCAATTCTCCTTCTACCAAATACTCATCCTGAATAAGTTTGGATATTTGTTTGATGTTATCGTCGTTCCAGTCATTGACTTTTACGTTATATCCAACACCTACCTTATCCAATATCTCTTTGGCTCTAGTATTGCCTATGCCAAATATATATGTGAGGCTAATACAGCCTCTTTTGTTTTTAGGTAAATCTACACCAGCTATTCTCGCCATATCTTAACCTTGTCTTTGCTTGAACTTAGGGTTCTTCTTGTTAATAATATATAGCTTCCCTTTTCTACGGACGATTTTACAATCTGCCGATCTCTTTTTTATGGATGCTCTTACTTTCATAACTATTTATATCTATATGTTATTCTTCCTCTAGTCAAATCGTAAGGAGACATTTCGACAGCAACTTTATCACCAGGTAATATCCTGATGTAGTGCATTCTCATCTTACCAGAAATGGTAGCGACGATTAGGTGATCATTCTCTAGTCTTACTCGAAACATTGCATTTGATAACGCTTCTTCGATGACGCCATCCTGTGCAATTAGGTTCTTTTTTGACATTCAAAAATTTTGGAGTGCAAATATCTATTTTTTTAGGCTAATATTCCTGATTTCGGGATTATTTTTTATAGCCTCTTCAATGTATTGATGATTGGATAAAATATCATATCCTTCCATAGTCACAGCGATGGTATGTTCGAAGTGTGCAGATGGCATTCCATCCTTGGTAACGATAGTCCATCCATCCTCAGATTGCTTTACAGATTTAGTACCCATATTTATCATAGGCTCTATAGCGATCACCAATCCATCCTTAATTTTCTTTCCTCTGCCCCTCTTACCAAAATTGGGAACTTCAGGCGCTTCGTGAAGGTTTTGGCCTATACCGTGACCTACCAATTCTCTGACTACCATATAATTCCTCTCTTCGTTATACGTCTGAATCGCATGACTTATATCTCCTATTCTATTTCCTACAATTGCTTGCTCTATACCTTTATAAAGTGATTCGTTGGTCGTTACCAATAGATTCATCACTTCATCATCTACTTCCGGCATGGCAAAAGTGAATGCCGAGTCGCCAAAGAAGCCATTGAGGTACGAACCACAATCGATACTTATTATATCTGTTTCTTTAAAAGGTATCTCGGTAGGGATTCCATGTACAATAGCCTCATTAGGAGAAATGCATAAGGTAGCTGGAAAACCATTATAACCTTTAAAGCCTGGTTTGGCTTTATGATCTCTTATAAAAGACTCAGCTTCTGCATCTATCTGCTTTCCTGTAACACCAGGTTTAAGTATAGTTGCTATATGAGCGAGAGTTTTAGATACCAGCAAACAGCTTTCTCTGATGTACTCTATATCTTCTTGGGTCTTATAATATATCATTACATGCCAGCTCCGATAGTCTGCATGCCACCACTTCTTCCTTTTATTCGCCCAGATTTCACCAAGCCATCATATTTTCTCATTAGGAGATAACTCTCAATTTGCTGCAAAGTATCTAATACAACTGCAACTAATATTAGAAGTGAAGTTCCTCCAAAGAAAAGAGCAAAAGCATCATTAACTCCAAATTTCGCTACGATTGCTGGTAGGATTGATATGAGACCTAAGAATATAGAACCAGGTAAAGTTACCCTAGTCGTTAAGGAATCAATGAAATCTTGAGTCATAGATCCTGGCTTGATACCAGGTATAAATGCATTCTGTCTTTTTAAGTATTCTGCATATTGTTGCGGATTCACTAAAAGTGCAGTATATACATACGTGAATATCACCACAAGAAGGAAGAATATAATGTTATATGGAAGCGACTTCCAATCAGCTAAGGCACCCACTATCCCTCCAGCTCCATTGTTACCAGCCCAACCAGCTAAAGTAACTGGCAAAAACATAATTGCCTGAGCAAAGATTATTGGCATAACTCCGGATGCATTGACCTTTAGAGGAATGAAATCCCTTGCGCCAGCTTGAGGCATGCTCGAATGGGTTCTACCCACTGCTCGCTTAGCGAATTGTATAGGTATTCTCCTAACACCTTGAACGACTAGCACTGTAGCAAGTACCACAAAGAATAAGGCTGCAAACTCCAATATGAGTAAAAAACCTCCTCCTCCATTGATTTGGGAGATTACTTCAGTCGCAAATGATCTAGGAAGGGTAGCGATTATACCTATCGTGATTAATAGAGATACACCATTACCGATTCCTTTATCTGTAATTTTTTCTCCAAGCCACATCGCGAAGATGGTTCCAGCAGAAAGAATGATAATATTACTAAACCAGAATATAGTTGGGCTAAGCGTCTGTGCCACTGCCCCTGGCTGCGAACTTAAATATGTCAAATAACCACCTCCTTGTACAAGGGTAATCGCTACTGTCAATAATCTTGTAATCTGTGTAATTTTTTTACGTCCAGATTCACCTTCTTTTTGCTGTAATTTTTGAAAGTATGGTACAGCAAATCCTAATAGTTGTACAATAATGGATGCCGTTATATAAGGCATGATTCCAAGAGCGAAAATAGCTCCTTGACCAAATGCACCACCAGTAAAGGTGTTAATCAATCCTAAGAGGTCATTTTGGTTATTACTCATGGCGGCTTTTAAGGCCCCTTGGTTTACACCGGGTAGAACAATAAAAGATCCGATTCTAAATACTAATAACAATAGTAGAGTAAAAAGAATCCTTCCTCGGAGTTCCTTAATCTTCCAAATGTTCTGTAAAGTCTCAATAAACTTATTCATTGTTTAATTTTAAAGTAAGGTAACAGATCCGCCTTGTGCCTCGATTTGGGTCTTTGCTTTTTCTGAGATGGCATGTACTTTGACACTAACCTTAGAAGTTAATTCTCCATTAGCAAGTACTTTAACCTTCTCTCCTTTCTTTATAATTCTCTTTTCATAAAGCGCTTCTACAGATACTTCTGAAAGACCGTGTTTTTCAGAAATTTCTTGTAATCTAGCTAGATTAAGCGCTGTATATGAAACCCTATTAGGGTTTTTGAAACCTTTTTTTGGCAATCTCATCTGCAGGGGCATCTGACCTCCTTCAAAAGCTCTCTTTCTACTCCATCCAGATCTTGATTTTGCTCCTTTATGTCCTCTAGTAGAGGTACCACCATAACCTGATCCTTGTCCTCTTGCGATTCTCTTTCCCTTCTTTACCGATCCTTTGGCAGGTGTTAATTTATGTAGTTCCATTGTATATTAATCTTTTTGTCTAGATAAGTTAAGCGTCTTCCACCTTTAGCAGGTGTTTTACTTTATTGACCATACCAAGAACTTGAGGTGAAGTTTCTTTCACTACCGTCTGGTTCATCCTTCTTAGTCCCAGAGCTTTCATAGTATCTTTTTGACGTTTAGGTCTATCTATGATGCTTCTAACTTGGGTTATTTTGATTTTGCCCATATTCTTATCCTTCAAATAATTTCTCTAATGTAATTCCTCTTTGTCTAGCTACTTCATGAGGACTTCTAAGTTTCCTCAATGCATCCACTGTAGCTTTTACAACGTTATGTGGATTGGAAGACCCTTGAGATTTAGCCAATACATTCTGCACTCCAGCACTTTCTAGCACAGCTCTCATGGCACCTCCGGCTATTACTCCTGTTCCATCTGCAGCTGGTTTAATAAGTACTTTCCCAGCACCATACTTACCCTTTTGCTCGTGAGGTATCGTACCATTAATAATAGGCACTTCTACTAAATTCTTTCTTGCATCTTCAACAGCCTTAGCAATACATTCCTGCACATCTCTCGCTTTTCCTAATCCATGCCCCACTTTACCTTTGCCGTCACCTAATACAACAAGAGCTGAGAAGCTAAAAGTTCTACCCCCTTTGGTTACTTTAGCTACTCTCTGCAAGCTGACCAGTTTATCCTTTAAATCAGATGTTTCTACTGGTCTTTTTCTGTTTCCTTTATCGTTGCGTTGTGCCATTACTTATAATATACTTCTAAGTTTTGAATTAAAATTGTAGACCTCCCTCTCTGGCAGCGTCTGCAAGAGCTTTTATTCTACCATGGTAGAGATTACCACCTCTGTCAAAGACTACTCTCTCCACATTCTTACCTTTTGCTTTATCAGCGATTTCACTTCCGACTTTCTTTGCAGAATCAAGGTTACTACCTGCAGAAAGTGACTTTGAATTGGCTTCTGCTATTGTAACTCCATTTAAGTCATCTATAATTTGACAATAGATATACTTGTTACTTCTAAATACAGATAACCTAGGTATATCTGGTGTACCTTGAATTTTCTTTCTGATTCTGTATCTAATATTACGTTTAGTAGACGTCTTTGCCATAACTCTATTAATTAAGCGCCAGCTGTTTTTCCGGCTTTTCTTCTAATTTGTTCTCCTTTAAATCTTACACCTTTACCCTTATACGGTTCAACTTTTCTGAAGGATCTGATTTTTGCAGCGACCTGTCCGACTAGTTGTTTGTCATGACTATTTAGGATGATTGTTGGAGGTGATCCTTTTTCCATCTTGGTTTCCACCTTAACCTCATCTGGCACATAGAAAAATATAGGGTGTGAATATCCCAAAGAAATTTCTAACAGATTTCCACTGCTGGTTACTCTGTATCCTACTCCTATTAGCTCCAATTCCTTAGTCACTCCATTATTGACACCTTCTACCATATTTGATAGCAAAGATCTATAAAGACCATGCATCGCTTTGTGTCTCTTTTGCTCTGTAGGTCTTGATAGATTAAGTACGCCGTCTTCTATCTTCAATTCCAAATCTGGATCAACTTGTTGTATCAACTCACCTTTTGGTCCTTTTACGGTAACAAGATTTCCTTTTGATACATCGATGGTAATTCCACTAGGAATAGTTATCGGTGATTTTCCTATTCTAGACATAATTTTTAAATTAATGTACGTAACAAATAAGTTCTCCTCCTACATTTTCTCTAGCAGCTTGCTTGCTAGTCATCACACCTTTAGAGGTAGAAACGATATTTATACCTAGGCCATTTATGGCTCTAGGCAGATTATCAGCCTTGACATATTTCCTAAGTCCAGGCTTACTAAGTCTTCCAATCTTCTTAATGACAGGATCTTTCGTCTTGCTGTCATACTTGATGGCAATCTTAATTGTACCATGCTTTCCAGCCTCATCATCAAACTTATACTTTAAAATATAACCTTGATCGTATAAGATTTCAGTAATGCTCTTCTTCATTCTTGAGGCGGGTATTTCCACAATTTTGTGTTTTGCCTGCTGAGCATTTCTAATTCTTGTTAAGTAATCTGCTATAGAATCTGTTACCATCTTTTCTCTTAGCTAATGTTATAAATGGGTGCTTACCAGCTTGATTTGGTAAGTCCTGGAATTTTTCCTTCTAGTGCCATTTTTCTAAACGTCACTCTATTAATACCAAACTTTCTCATGTAACCTTTTGGTCTACCTGTCAACTTACATCTATTATGCAATCTAACTGCAGAAGAATTTTTTGGTAATTTGTCCAACTCAACCCACTTACCTTCTTTCTTCAACTGTGCTCTTAAGTCAGCATACTTTGCAACCATTCTTTGTCGCTTAGCTTCTCTTGCTATAATCGCTTTTCTAGCCATCTGTATTAATTTCTTTGATTTTTGAACGGCATGCCCAATAGTTTCAGCAATTCAAGTGCTTCTGCGTCAGTTGGTGCACTGGTTACAAAATTTATATCCATCCCAGTAATCTTATTGATCTTGTCAATGTTAATTTCTGGAAATATAATTTGCTCTTTGATTCCAATAGAATAATTTCCTCTACCATCAAAGCTCTTATCACTTATACCTCTGAAGTCTCTCACTCTCGGTAATGCGACAGATATCAATCTATCAAGAAACTCCCACATTCTGTTATGCCTCAAGGTGACTTTTGCCCCAATCGGCATCCCCTCTCTCAATTTGAAATTTGAGACTGATTTGGAAGCAACCGTTGGTATAGCTTTCTGACCAGAAATTATTGACATTTCTTGCACTGCGTGCTCTACCAACTTCTTGTCTTGGGTAGCATTACCTACGCCTTGATTCATAGAAATCTTTAGCAGTCTAGGCACTTGCATAGAAGATTTATACTGAAATTGCTCTATCAATTTTGGAACAATCTCCGCTTTATATTTGGTTCGTAGTCTAGGCTCGTAACTCATTAGTTAATAATTTCTCCTGTTTTCTTAGAATATCTGACACTTTTCTTACCATCAGACTTTCGGCCAACTCTTGTAGCTTCTCCCGATTTAGGGTCCACTAACAAAAGATTAGAAATATGAATTGATTGCTCTACATCATTGATACCCCCTGGTTGGTCAGCTACAGGCTTTACATGCTTCTTTGCGATGTTCACTCCTTCGACTATAGCTCTATAGGTCTTTGGAAAAACTTGCTGTACTTCACCAGTGGTACCTTTATTAGCCCCTGATATGACCATCACTTTATCTCCCTTTTTGATGTGGAGTTTTTTGGTCTTATGCGATTTAATGCTTTTCATATTATATAACTATAGTACCTCTGGGGCTAATGATATAATTCTCATATATTCCTTATCTCTCAATTCTCTAGCTACAGGTCCAAAGATCCTTGTTCCTCTTGGCTCATCAGCTGCATTGAGTAGAACAACAGCATTGTCATCAAAACGAATGTAAGAACCATCCTTACGTCTTATCTCTTTCTTTGTTCTTACTATAACAGCTGGAGAAACCAATCCTTTCTTGACCCCACCTGGTGCTGCTTCTTTGACCGATACTATTATCTTGTCTCCTATAGACGCATATCTTCTTTTAGTACCACCAAGTACTCTGATACAAAGCACTTGCTTTGCTCCTGAATTATCTGCGACATTAAGACGACTTTCTTGCTGTATCATCTTTGATTATTTTGCTCTTTCTAAAATTTCTGTTAGTCTCCATCTCTTTCTTTTACTCAAAGGACGTGACTCTATTATTTTCACAATATCACCCTCATTACACTCATTCATCTCATCGTGGGCAACAAATTTCTTGGTCTTCTTTACGTACTTACCATATATAGGGTGACGTAATTTTCTTTCTACAGCTACGGTAATGGACTTATCCATCTTAGTGCTAGTCACGATACCGATTCTAGTTTTCTTGTGTTTTTGAACAGGAGCTTGGTCCTGACCTTGTTGTGTTGTTTCTGTAGACATATTTTATTTTCTTCTTCTAGCTCGAATTTTAGATCTATTAGACAGCTGTTCTGGCGTCAATTCCGCTATCTGTCTTCTTCTTAACTCCGTTCGCATTCTCGCAAGATCTTTTCTCACTTCTCTTAATGCCAATGGATTCTCTAATCCTTTCAAGGTATGATCAAACTGTAGCTTTTGATATTGGACTTCAGTTTGAGTCAATTCATTTTTGAGTTCGTCTATTGTAAACTCTTGCAACTCAATATATTTCTTGCTAGCCATTTTAATCTAGTTATTCGTTCTTCTTATTCTTGGTAATCAGGTCTTGTTATCGTTCTTGTTGGCACAGGTAATTTCTGCGCTGCAAGTCTCAAGGCTTCGTAAGCTACCTTCTCTGGAACGCCATCCAATTCGAACATTATCCTTCCAGCTCTCACTCTAGCTACATAGTGATCCAAGTTTCCTTTACCCTTACCCATCCTTACCTCTAATGGCTTTGATGTAATCGGCTTATCTGGGAAAATTCTAATCCAAACCTTACCTTGCCTCTGCATATGTCTCGTCATCGCAATCCTAGCCGCTTCTATCTGTCTGTTAGTGATAAAAGCATTTTCCGTTGTCTTCAACGCAAAAGATCCAAACGAGATTTTACTTCCTTTATAAGCTAATCCTTTGTTCTTTCCTTTCTGCTGCTTTCTATATTTTGTACGCTTTGGCTGTAACATGTTTCATTTATTTTAACCTTTGCAAAAATTGGCGCAAAGGTATAACAAATTGATTTATATAAATTCCTAACTAATTCTAGTTTCTATTTCTTCCTCTGTTATTACCACCTCTATTTCCTCCTCTGTTTCCTCCTCTATTATTACCTCTGTTATTTCCTCCTCTACCTCTATTATTTCCTCCTCTACCTCCTTTCTGCTTAGGATCTCCAACATTTGGTGACAGGTCTCTCTTACCTAAAACTTCACCTCTGCAAATCCAGCACTTAACACCAATCTTTCCATATACTGTCAATGCCTCGTAAAGTGCATAATCTATATCTGCTCTGAAAGTATGAAGGGGTGTTCTTCCATCCTTAAACTCCTCACTTCTTGCCATCTCTGCTCCATTCAATCGCCCGCTCACTCTGATTTTTATGCCTTCTGCACCTGCTCTCATTGTAGATTGTATAGCCATCTTTATAGCCCTTCTAAAATTGACTCTTCCTTCCAATTGCTTCCCAACTGTTTCAGCTACTATTGCGGCATCTAACTCTGGTTTTCTTATTTCAAGGATATTAATTTGAACATCCTGACCTGTAAGATTCTTAAGCTCTTCTCTGATTCGATCTACCTCTGAACCACCTTTCCCGATGATTATTCCTGGCCTTGAAGTGTGCACAGTAACAGTTATTCTTTTAAGTGTTCGCTCAATGATAATTCGTGCGATTCCACCTTTATTAACTCTCGCGTGCAGGTAGGTTCTGATTTTCTCATCCTCTACTACTTTTCTTGCGAAATCTTTACCACCATACCAGTTAGATTCCCATCCACGGATGATGCCAAGTCTGTTACCTATTGGATTCGTCTTTTGACCCATATTTTAATCTTCAGTATTTTCTTCAGTATTATCACCTTCCAGCTCTATTTTGTTGGACACAACAACAGTCACATGGTTAGATCTTTTTCTAATTCTATGAGCTCGACCATGCGGTGCTGGTCTAAATCTCTTAAGCATGCCAGCTCCATCTACATGGATACTCTTGACATATAAATCATAATCATCAGCACTATGAGCCATATCTAATTTGTTCTCCCAGTTAGAGACTGCAGAGAGCAATAGTTTTTCTACATACTCTGAAGCTTCTCTTTTGGAAAATCTTAGAATATTCAAGGCTTGATCTACAGATCTCCCTCTCACACTATCTGCTACAAATCTCATTTTTCTTTCTGATAATGAGACATTCTTAAGTTTTGCTGTTGCTTCCATCACTAATAATTATATCAGTTGTTAATCAGGAATAAATTTTATCTATTGCCAGTATGGCCTTTGTAAGTCCTAGTAGGAGAAAATTCTCCCAACTTATGACCAACCATATTCTCTGTGATATATACAGGCACAAATGTTTTTCCATTATGTACTGCGATAGTCATCCCAACCATTGCAGGAATTACCATAGATGGTCTTGACCATGTTTTGACGACTGTCTTCTTTTGTGAAGACTGAGCCTTTTGGACTTTGTCCAACAAGGCATGATACACATAAGGACCTTTCTTTAGAGATCTAGCCATGCTTATTTATTTTTTGTTTTTCGTCTAGAAATAATCAGTTTACTAGAATGCTTTTTATTATTTCTGGTTTTCTGACCTTTGGCCATTACACCAGTTCTTGATCTAGGGTGCCCTCCTGAAGATTTACCTTCACCACCACCCATTGGGTGATCTACAGGGTTCATCGCCACACCTCTTACTCTAGGTCTTCTTCCTTTCCATCTGTTTCTTCCTGCCTTACCAGTCACAGTCAATCCATGATCAGGATTAGATGTCGAACCAATAACAGCTTTACAAGTCTGTAATATTCTTCTTACTTCACCACTAGGTAATTTAATGATGGCATACTTGCCTTCTCGACCCATCAGTGTTGCATTGGTTCCTGCACTTCTTGCAAGTTGCGCTCCTTTACCAGGATTCATTTCTATAGCATGAATATCAGAACCTAATGGAATATCTGAGAGGTACATTGCATTACCAATATTTGGAGTTGCTTTCTTACCTGAAGTAATCTTATCTCCTACTTTCAAACCATTAGGAGCAATGATGTATCTTTTCTCTCCATCATAGTCAATTAAGGCTATATATGCAGATCTATTTGGATCATATTCTATAGTCATTACCGTACCTGTAACACCTTCATTATCTCTTTTGAAATCAATGATTCTGTACTTACGCTTATGACCACCACCAATATTTCTTACGGTCATCTTACCATCGTGGTTACGACCACCTGACTTCTTAAGACCGACTGTCAACGGCTTGTATGGCTTACTCGACTTACTTGTCAATTCACTATATGTATTACTGATATAGTGTCTTCGCCCTGGACTGACTGGTTTATGTTTTTTGACTGGCATAATACTATTCTATACTGCTATTATACTTCTCCGAAAAAATCTATTTCCTCACCTGCCTGTAACTTCACTACGGCTTTTTTGTACGAACTCATAGTTCCCTTAAGCACGCCTGATCTGGTATTTCTAGTCTTAGACTTACCAGGCATAGTAAGTGTATTTACTGAAGCAACCTTAACACTATACATGTCTTGGACTGCTTTTCTTATTTCTGTTTTATTAGCCTTCTTATTAACGATGAAGCTATATTGACTCATCTCACTGGAAAGTATTTCTGCTTTCTCAGATATAATAGGCTTTATAAGTACTCTCTTTGCCATAGTCTATCTTACTTTGAAAGATTATCTTTTAAATGCTTCACAGAGGCTTCTGATATAAATACTTGCGAAGCTCTCATCACATCTAGGGTACTAAAACTTGTTACTGCTTTGATAGAAGCTTTCGAAATGTTTCTTGCTGATAAAACAAGGTTCTTGTCTGGTTCTGCAAAAACAAATAGTGCTTTCTTATCATTTACTTCTAAGCTATTAACTATAGACGCAAATTCTTTTGTCTTAGGTGCTTCGAAAGAAAAGTCCTCTATCACTTTTAGTGCTCCTGAGGCTGCTCTGGCAGATAAAGCTGAACGTCTAGCCAAGGTCTTAACTTTCTTATTCAATCCTACAGAATATGTTCTTGGTCTTGGACCAAATATTCTACCTCCACCTCTGAAGAGTGGATTTTTAAGACTACCTGCTCTTGCTGTACCTGTACCCTTTTGTTTCTTAATCTTCTTGGTAGATCCTTTTATTTCTCCTCTTTCTTTAGCCTTATGTGTGCCCTGACGTTGATTAGCCTGTATAGACTTAACAGCTAAATAAACAGCGTGCTCATTTGGCTCTATAGCAAAAATGTCATCTGGTAAGTCTACCGACCTTCCAGTGCTGCTTCCATTGATACCTATAACTTCAGCTTTCATGATGTTACTTTTCTATAATTACCAAAGAGCCTTTGTGTCCTGGGACAGCTCCTTTAACCAACATTAAATTCTTTTCCGCGAATATTTTAACCACTTTTAGATTCATGGTTTTTACTCTTTTTCCTCCCATTCTTCCACCCATACGTGTTCCCTTGTATACTTTAGAAGGAGTAGAACAAGCACCGATCGCACCAGGTGCTCTTAATCTATTATGCTGACCGTGGGTAGCCTGACCAACACCACCGAAGTTGTGCCTCTTGACTACACCTTGGAATCCTTTACCTTTGGATGTCCCTACCGCATGCACTATATCACCTTCAGCGAAAACATCTTCTATTTGCACTTTATCACCTTCTCCTTTTCCTAAATCACTGTTTCTAAACTCAGCTACTTTCACAGTAGAGCCTAATCCAGCTTTTTTAAGGTGACCACTTAATGCAGCAGTCATTCTCTTTTTCTTTCTTTCACCGAAAGACAATTGTACTGCATTGTACCCATCAGACTCTTCAGTCTTAATCTGTGATACAACGTTAGGTGATACTTCTATGACAGTGCAAGGAATATTCTTCCCTGCGTCATCAAAGATGCTAGTCATACCGACTTTTTTTCCTATTAATCCGTTCATATATTATATTGATATATGTGATTATACAATACTATCTTGATGGCAATTTGAATTACCATCAACCAAATAAATCTATGTAGTAAAAACGTGGAGTTAAGTGAGCTTAACCTGAATATCTACACCACTTGGTAGTTCCAACTTAGACAATGCATCCACTGTCTTTTGTGTTGGTGTGTAGATTTCTAATAGTCTCTTGTGTGTCCTGAGTGAAAACTGCTCACGGGATTTTTTATTTACATGCGGTGATCTGAGCACCGTATGTATTTCTTTATCCGTTGGCAGAGGAATCGGACCAGAGATCACAGCACCACTATTTCGTACCGTTTTTACTATCTTCTCAGTAGACTTATCAACCAGGTTGTAGTCATAACTTCGAAGCTTGATTCTAATTTTTTGATTCATAACCTTTTATAAAACTCTAAAAAGGAGCGCAAATGTAGAATTAATTAATTGGTAATACAACTAATCTGTCCTAAACGTTTACTTCGCCTTTGGCTTTTTCAATAACTTCTTTAGCAACACTTTGAGGAGCAGCGGCATACCTGTCAAATGTCATGGTACTACTAGCTCTTCCTGATGTAATCGTTCTTAATGATGTAACATACCCAAACATTTCAGAAAGAGGCACGTCAGCGCTAATAACTACAGCTCCTCCTGGTCTTGTATCTTGGCCTTTAGGCAACCCTCTTCTTCTGTTAAGATCACCAATTACAGATCCTACATACTCTTCAGGAGTCACTACTTCTAGGGCCATAATAGGCTCTAGTAATACTGGTTTCGCAGTCTTTGCAGCTGCTTTAAACCCTTCTTTAGCACAAAGTTCGAATGCTATTGGCTTAGAATCCACTGCGTGAGTGGCTCCATCATAAACCTTCACTTTCATAGAATCTATGCCGTATCCAGCTAGGATACCGTTATTCATCATTGCTTTAAAGCCTTTAATAATAGATGGGAAGAATTCTTTGGGAATCTTACCTCCTACTATCTTATTGACAAATTGTAGTTTATCTTTTCCAGACTTAAACTCTTCAGAATCAAGAAACTCCTGATCTGCAGGTCCTAGCTCAAATGCCATCTGAGCGAACAATCCTGATCCACCTGATTGCTTCTTCAATCTTTCTGTGTGATCAACTGTTGTTGTTAATGCCTCCTTATAAGTTACTTGAGGTGCTCCTTGGTTACATTCTACCTTAAATTCTCTTTTAAGTCTATCTATGATAATTTCTAAGTGAAGCTCACCCATACCACTAATAATGGTCTGATTAGTGTCTTCATCATATCTTACTCTAAATGTTGGATCCTCTTCTGACAATTTAGCTAGAGCCATGCCTAGCTTATCAATATCCTTCTGTGTCTTTGGCTCTATAGCGACACCGATTACTGGATCAGGGAATACCATACTCTCTAATACTAAAGGATGCCCTTCAGCACAAAGTGTATCTCCTGTTCTGATGTCTTTAAATCCAACTCCTGCAGCTATATCTCCTGACTGAACACTTGGAATTGCGTTCTGCTTATTGGAGTGCATCTGGTAGAGTCGAGAGATTCTCTCTTTGTTATCAGATCTAGAATTGTATATATACGATCCAGCATCTAGTGTTCCGGAGTATACTCTAAAGAAGGCTAATCTACCTACGTAAGGGTCTGTCGCAATTTTGAATGCTAGAGCTGTAAAAGGCTCATCATTGCTAGGTTTTCTTACAACTTCTGCATCAGTTTTAGGGTTTGTTCCTGTAACACCTCCAATATCAAGTGGTGACGGTAAGAATGCACATACTGCATCTAGAACAGCTTGTACTCCTTTATTTTTGAAGGCAGAACCGCACATCATAGGAACAAACTTATTATCCAGAACTGCACCTCTTACCGCTGCGATCATTTCTTCTTCTGTAATAGAGTCTGGGTCATCGAAGAATTTCTCCATCAATGTATCATCATACTCAGCAACAGCTTCCAATAATTTCTCTCTCCATTCAGCTACAGTATCTACCAGATCATCTGGAATAGGCACTTCTTCATAAGTCATACCCATATCATGTTCATTCCACACAATGGCCTTACCTGTAATTAGGTCAACTACACCTTTGAAGTTCTCTTCTGCACCGATTGGCACTTGAAGTGGAATAGACTCAGAGCCTAATTTTTCTTTGACATCTTTAACAACTGAAAAGAAGTCAGCCCCAGATCTATCCATCTTGTTGACAAATCCAATTCTAGGTACATTATAGTTATCAGCTAGTCTCCAGTTGGTTTCTGACTGAGGTTCTACACCTGATACCGCGCAGAAAAGGAAAACCAAACCATCCAATACTCTTAATGATCTATTCACCTCAACTGTAAAGTCAACGTGTCCAGGAGTATCAATGATATTCATAGGATAATCCTGATTTTTCCACTTCCAGTTAGTAGCTGTTGCAGCAGAAGTAATTGTTATACCTCTTTCTTGCTCTTGCTCCATCCAGTCCATCGTAGCTGCACCATCGTGAACTTCACCTATTTTGTGAGAAAGTCCCGTATAGTATAGTACACGTTCTGTAGTTGTTGTCTTTCCGGCATCAATGTGAGCCGCTATTCCAATGTTTCGAAGAAATTTTAAGTCTCTAGCCATGGTTTGATTCTCTATCTAATTTTTTAAATCCGGTCTTAGGTTCTAAAGTGAGCAAAGGCTCTGTTGGCTTCAGCCATTTTATGTGTATCTTCTCTTTTCTTAACTGCAGCACCTTCGCCTTTAGCTGCTGCCATGATTTCATTGGCTAATTTTTCAGCCATTCCTTTACCATTTCTAGCTCTAGAATATTTAATAAGCCACTTCATCCCTACTGATACTTTTCTTGCAGGTCTTACTTCCACAGGAATTTGAAAGGTAGCTCCACCAATTCTTTTTGATCTTACTTCGACTCCAGGCGTAATGTTTTGAAGTGCTTTTTTCCATACATCATGCGGATTCTCACCTGTTTTCTCCTGTACAATATCCATTGCACCATAGAATAGGTGATATGCTACCGTTTTCTTTCCAGCCCACATAAGGTTATTCACAAACTGTGTTACCATTATGTCATTGAATCTTGGGTCTGGTTGAAGTATTCTCTTTTTAGGCTTTCTTTTACGCATATCTCTTATTTTTTAGGTCTCTTAGACCCATATTTAGATCTTGATTGCAATCTTCCTTCTACACCAGCAGTATCTAGTGCCCCTCTTACTATTGTATATCTTACACCTGGTAAGTCTTTTACTCTCCCGCCTCTTAGTAAGACAATAGAGTGCTCTTGTAAGTTGTGACCTTCTCCAGGGATATAGGCAATAACCTCTATTCCATTCGTCAATCTTACTTTGGCGACTTTTCTAAGCGCTGAATTTGGCTTCTTCGGAGTTGTAGTATATACTCTTGTACATACTCCCCTTTTTTGTGGAGAACCCTCAAGTGCTCTAGACTTGCTAGTCTCGACGATTTTTTTCCTTCCTTTTCTAACCAACTGGTTGATAGTAGGCATATATTACAATATTTACTGCTTTGAAAATTTGAGGTGCAAAGGTACTACAAACTTTTAGCATAGACAACAACAAATTATGATGGCCTCAGTGAAGATATAGTAATGAGAAAAACCCATATAAGATTAGCTGAAAGAGCTGATTTAGAGTCAATTAGAAAACTCGTTATAGAATTAGCCATATATGAAAAGGAACCGCTCGCTGTTACCGCCTCATTAGTGGACTACCAAGCGGCCTATGATAGTGGTCTCATCAATTGCTTTGTAGCTGAGTCTGATGGCCATATCGTAGGAATGACCTTATTCTATGATACCTACTCTACCTGGAAAGGCAAAATGCTCTATTTGGAAGATTTTGTGGTTAAAGCTTCTTATAGAAGGTCAGGCATCGGTCAGCAATTATTTGAGGCTACGGTTAACTATGCCAAGCAAACACAGTGCAAACTGATTAAATGGCAAGTACTCGACTGGAATCAACTGGCCTTAGACTTCTATGAAAAGCAAGGTGCAACCATAGAAAAAGAATGGTGGAATGGGAAGATTGTCTTCGAATAATAGGTCAACTAATAGGGCTTAATAACTGTCGTTGGTTTTTGTATAGATAGAATATCCCTAGTGGATTCTTTGACAATGTCCATGATACGCTTCAAAAGACTTTGCTTTATAAAATTGTGATGCACCACTATTCCAATCTCCCTGGAAGGTACTAGATTTTTAAACTCATAAATGTGCTCTTTCTCCAGACTTAACAAGCTAGAAAGTGCCAATTTAGGCAACAAGGTCACGCCATTATTCTGTTTTACCATATGTATCAGACTCAGAATCGAAAAACAGTTATAGGACAGATTGGTATTGATATTTTGATCTTTGCTTAACTCACATATTGCATCTACCTGATTCCTCAGACAATGACCTTCTTCTAGGAGCCATAACCTATCTTTCTCAATATCATTAACTGTATAATGGCTCAGCTTACTATTGGCGGCACTAGTATCATAGACCACAAACTCCTCTTGGAACAAAGGCAAATTCTTGAGATCGTCATCATCAATCGGGAGTGAAAGTAACCCAAGGTCTATCTCTCTCAGCTTTATTCGCTTTATGATTTCCTCAGTTGTAATTTCAAATACAGTAAAATTGATTTGCGGATATGCTCTGATTAGTTGATTTATAAATAAGGGTAATAGAAATGGAGCTAGTGTAGGTATGATGCCAATGTTTAAAGTACCATGAAACTCATTTTTAATCTCCAGAACAAGTTCTTCCAAGTTTTTGGATTCGTTATGGACGACTTTGAATTGACTAATAAGCTTTTGTCCTTCCGCCGTTAGCTTTATTGGTTTTTTCTTTCTGTCAAATAATTCTAGTTCTAATACACCTTCCATTTTTTTAATCATCGTACTTAACGTACTCTGAGTTACATAACACATATTAGCTGCCGCGCTAAAACTGCCAGTCTCATGAACCGCCAGAGCATATTTTATCTGATTAATAGATATTGACATCATCAATAGTTGTATCGCTAATATCGTTTTTATAAATGAATATTAATCAGGAAGTTTGCACAAAATTTTAAAGCATGGAAAACAATAATGGAGATATAAGTAAGTGCCCATTCCACAATGGGTCTATGAAACAATCTACAGCTGGTGGAGGAACCAACAATTCTCAATGGTGGCCTCACCAGCTTAAGCTAAATATATTGAAACAACATTCCAGAAAGTCTAATCCAATGGACGAGGACTTCGATTATGTGGCTGCATTTAATTCATTGGACTATGACGGTCTGAAGAAAGACCTAGTAGCTCTAATGACAGACTCTAAAGAATGGTGGCCTGCAGATTTTGGACACTATGGACCATTCTTTATAAGAATGGCTTGGCATGCGGCAGGCACTTATCGAACAGGTGATGGTCGAGGTGGCGGCGGAACTGGTCAGCAAAGATTTGCACCACTTAATAGTTGGCCAGATAATGGCAACCTAGACAAAGCAAGAAGACTACTTTGGCCTATAAAGCAGAAATATGGCAACAAAATATCATGGGCCGATCTTATGATTCTAACTGGAAATGTTGCGTTGGAGTCTATGGGTTTTAAGACATTCGGATTCGGAGGAGGAAGAGAAGATGTATGGGAACCAGAAGAGGATGTATACTGGGGAGCTGAGACAGGGTGGTTAGCAGGAGATAAGCGATATTCTGGAGAGAGAGAATTGGAGAATCCATTGGCAGCCGTACAGATGGGTCTTATCTATGTCAACCCAGAAGGACCCGAAGGCAACCCAGATCCAATCGCTGCAGCAAAGGATATCAGAGAGACATTTGGTCGTATGGCTATGAATGATGAAGAGACAGTGGCATTAATTGCAGGTGGACATACATTTGGAAAAGCGCATGGCGCTGGTGATGATAGCCTAGTTGGTGTAGAGCCTGAGGGTGCACCGATAGAAGCTCAAGGATTTGGATGGAAGAGTAGTCATGGGACCGGAAAAGCTGGAGATGCTATTACCAGTGGCTTAGAAGTTACTTGGACTCAGAAACCAACTGAATGGAGCAACCTCTTTTTCAAAAACTTATTCGAGCATGAGTGGGAACTAACCAAGAGTCCAGCTGGTGCTCAACAGTGGGTAGCGAAAAATCCTACGGATATGATTCCAGATGCTTTTGACAATTCAAAGAGTCATGCCCCTATGATGTTGACTACTGATTTGTCATTGCGATTCGATCCTGTCTATGAGAAAATATCAAGAAGATTCTATGAAAATCCTGACCAGTTTGCTGATGCTTTTGCTAGGGCATGGTTTAAGTTAACGCATAGGGATATGGGACCGATTATTAGATACCAAGGACCTGAAGTACCAAAGGAAGAATTAATTTGGCAAGACCCTTTACCCTATGCTGATAGTGTCAATATTTCTGATTCGGAGGTAGTCACAATTAAGAAAGCTATTCAAGATTCGGGACTCTCTGTTTCTGAACTTGCAGAAACGGCTTGGGCTTCAGCATCTACCTATAGAGGTTCAGATATGAGAGGAGGTGCTAATGGTGCTAGAATCAGGTTAGCACCTCAAAAATTCTGGGAAGTCAATAAGCCAGCTCAACTTAATATGGTAATAAGTGCCTACGAGAAAATACAAGGTTCAATTAATAGTAAGATTTCTATTGCTGACCTTATTGTATTGGGAGGCAATGTAGCCATTGAGTTAGCAGCACAAGAAGCTGGAGTGAACATAGAAGTACCATTTACATCAGGAAGAGTCGATGCGACTCAGGAACAAACTGATGTAGAATCATTTTCATTACTTGAACCTGCTGCAGATGGATTTAGAAATTATGTAAAAGGAAAATTCAGCATAGGATCTGAACACTTGCTTATAGATAGGGCGCAACTATTGACATTAACAGCGCCTGAGATGACGGTGCTTGTAGGAGGACTCCGAGTACTTGGTGTAGTTGATGCAAATCATGGAATACTTACCGATAATATTGGGACGCTTGATAATGCCTACTTTACTAACCTATTGGACATGGATTATAACTGGGTTGGCGTAGATGATAACAAGGAAGTCTTTGTAGGCACTTCAAGCAGCACTGGTCAATCAAAATGGAAAGCAACAAGAGCTGATTTAGTATTCGGTTCTAACTCTGTACTCAGGTCTTTGGCAGAAGTATATGCTTGCGATGATTCCAAAGAAAAATTTGTTCGAGACTTTGTCAAGGCATGGACCAAGGTTATGAACTTGGATAGATTTGATTTGCAATATGGAATTCCATCTGCTTAACCTAATGATTACTTATAGTTAATTTCCAAATATGTTTTTCTGAAATTTAGATTTACAGATAATGAGAATTAAAGTCTGACACGGTGTTGTCAGGCTTTTTTTCGGTTTAGAACTTCCATAATTTTATTATAACGTACTTTTTAGTTGTATATCTGAATATTACGTTGTAATATTGATTTATAAAATTTAAGCAAAGTTATCATGAAGACTATTATATTTATAGCTAGCCTATTTCTATCTGTGGCAGCAATTGGACAAAGGGTATTACATTGTGGCTATCAACCTTGTTCACCATCAGATATGGAATCAATTGCAAACCTTCTCTCTACAAAAACAAGTTCAGATACTACTTCTGCTTTCCATTTAAAGGCTAATTTTTTTGCAGAAAACAAAAATAATTTAGATAGCGCAATCTATTACTTAGAAAAAGTAATCTCGAGAGACAAAAATCTAATAAATAACTTGTACGCATACAGTTCATGGAAAACGGATTATTTAGGTAAAAAAGAACACCATTATTTTGTAGGTCGTCATCCAATACTGGAACAGCTATTTGTTGATTTAGAATGGGTTAGTTCGAATTATGAAAGTATAAATGGACGTTCAGAATTTGAAGAACCATTTATTAAAAAAATCAATAGTCTAGATCAATCGACAAGGCTCAAAATCATAGAGATAGAGAGCAAGATTAATAAACATAAAATTAAAGATACACTATTAACAAATCTTAGTAATACTGTAGATTCACTTTATGAGGTCATGAAAAGGAATGATAAAAATGTGAGAGAATTATTGACAGATAAATTGGTTTCAGACAAGTCATACTTTAGTAATCATTTCAAGAATAAGGAAAGATTGGTGTTTTCAACGGTTTTGCTTCATGCTGGTGAGGATTTGATTGAATTGGAAAATTTTATGGTGCTAATGCACAAAGAAAATATTTTTTCGATTAGTCAAATAGGAATGATAGTAGGCAGACATTACTGTGTTCGCTACAATCATTCTCCGACTATCAAAGGATCAGTTCATTGTGACTATGATTCCAATTTAGAACCAATACTGAAGAATGATTTTCCCAAGTTGGCTACTCTATTATTGAATTAAGTAAATGCTTAATAGATCTATTTTTTAGAATGAACAAATTAAATAATCCTATAAAGCAATTCAAGCCATGTTACGTCTTACTAAAGCAGAAGAGGAAATTATGCAAATGATCTGGTCATATGGACCTTGCACTGTTTCCCAACTCATCGCAAAGATGGAAGAACCACATCCACCTCATAGCACCATTTCGTCTATAGTCCGCATCCTAGAGAAGAAGGAATTTGTAGACCATAAGACCTATGGAAGAACACATGAGTACTTTGCCACAGTCCAAAAAGACGCCTATTCTAAGTTCTCATTGACCAATCTTGTTAAAGGTTACTTCGAGGGGTCAATGGACAATCTTGTTTCATTTTTAGTAAAGGAAAATGATCTTAGCCTGAAGGATCTGTCGGAATTCATGGATAAGGATCAGAATAATAAATCATCTAAATAACGACCGTGAATACTATGATACAATACGGCATTGATGTGACAATTGCTTGGTCTGTTCTACTCGGCATCTATTTGCTTTTCTTACGCAAGGAAACGTTCTTCAGAACGAATCGTTTGTACCTCATTAATTCATTGTGGCTTGGTATCGTGATACCTTTGCTTAAGTACATTCCCATTTCATTTAGCGAAAGTGACGGTGTCATAATCGATGCCGTGATTTTTATATCTGAAGGTACTACTATCCCTATAGCAGCAGTTTCAGATGAAACGAGTATAACTTTAATAACCTGGGAGAATATATTATTGGCAATTTATTTTGTTGGTGTTGCAGTCGTACTCACCAGATTTCTATTAGGTCTCTTTAAGATTAGAAAAATATACACCGAAGGTGAGAAACAAGTTTGTGCTAATTGTACAGTCGTCATTACTGATAGGACAATTTTACCATTCTCATTTTTGGACAAGGTTTTCCTTAATAGATCCTACTTAGAGAATAGTCATTTTCAGAATATCTTAGATCACGAGATGACGCATATAAAACACAGACACACTTATGATGTGCTCCTTGTAGAACTCGTATCAATCCTATTCTGGTGGAATCCATTTATTTATTTATACAAAAGAGAAATCAAACAAAATCATGAATACATAGCAGATGCCTATGCATCTAATCAAACACATACAGAGAATTACGGCCAGATTCTTTTAGGGCATAGCTCATCCGGACTCGAGCTTGCCCTAACTAATCAATTTTTTAATTCACATTTAAAAAAACGTATTAATATGTTGTACAAAAAGAAGTCGGCTAGACACAAGATGAGCAGGTACCTAGTCTTGATTCCGTGCCTATTGTTTTTAAGTATTCTTTTTTCCTCAAATTCATTGAAGAATAAAAATACACAAGATCTCCAATTCAGTATTAATCATGAAGGGCTTAGAGATTTAGTAAAAGATGACATACTATCAATATTGAAAATAATTACTGGGAAAGAAAATGAATCCGAAATCAAAATTGATATATGTATTAACAGAGAAGGAAATGTTGTTTTTGCTGAGCTACTGAAGGAAACGACTACATTACTTAATACTAAAGAACAGAAAAATATTCTTAGGACTTATTTCAGTAATTTTAAGTATTCGGCAGATGATTATGCTCCCGAAGAAGAGTGTGGTCAGGTTACAATTAAGGTCAAAGACTTAAAACTTTTACAAGAATCAAGACCTAACCAGATAAATGAAAATAGCGACTTAACGCAAGAAACATATCTAACAGATATCAACGCTTCTTTGGTTACTAATCAAAATGAGATTACCCTTCTGATAAATGCAAATGGTGAGTATATTTTTAATAACGTAGAACTTACCAAGAATGAACTAAATGAAATTTTGAGTGCCACATTTCCAACCATAACCGATAAAGCAAATGTATCGCTTGCCATTGTCGCATCAGTAGGAACACCATGGGACAGAGTAAAAGAAGCTATCCAAATTGCAGAGTCATTAGATATTAGTACCTATATCGCTACAAAACAAAATGAGACAGAAGATAAAGCAACAAATAATGATTTAGTACTTATAAAAAATTCTAAAACCACGGGTCCACTCAGAATAGGAATGGCATATCCCTATGAATTAAAGAGTAATTCAGGACCTCTAAGTAAAGAGGTGGAAATTACACTAAGTAATAGCGATCTAGCCTTAGTGGAAATCGTAGAAAATAGTTGGACGGAAAACAGTGTTGATATATTTATTGTACCTAAGAAACCCACCAAGACAGGAGAGCCACTTTACCTTACTTGTTCTTATGGACAAAATGAAGTAAAAACAGAGTTGGTTATAGAAGATAAGAAGCCCATTCAAATTCAGCTAAATAAGCCACAGCAGAAACCCATAACCTATGTGTCTGAGAGAACGTATTATACAGAAGGAATGCAAGATCCTCTCATAGTCATAAATGGTAAAATATCTGAATCAAAGGACGAACACTATTTTACTGAGAGCAAAGTTAAAAGTGTCCAAGTATTAGAAGGCCAGGAGGCAACATCCAAGTACGGCGACAAAGCTATCAACGGTGTTATAGAGTTTTCGACAGCTCATAGAACACATCCTGCTTCTAAAGCAAAATCAGATCAGGAAATATTTAAGGTGGTAGAGGAGATGCCTCGTTTTCCAGGGTGTGAAGATCAAGGTCTTTCAGATAAAGCACTCGATGATTGTGCCAAAAACAAGATGCTTGAGTTTATATATACCAACATCAAGTTCCCTGCTACTGCCAGACAGAATAAGATTCAAGGCATGGTCGTCGTACAATTTGTTGTCAATGAAGATGGAAAAGTATCAGACTTTAAAATTGTCAGATCTATAGGTGGTGGATGTGATGAAGCCACACTAGACATGCTACATACTATGGCAGACACACATACCTGGATTCCTGGCAAGCAAAGAGGAAAAGCCGTGAAGGTATTATACACTTTACCTGTCAAATTTAAGTTGCGTGACGACGAGAAAAAACAGGTTTCAGAATCGACAAAATCAGAAACTGAGATCGGCAAATTACTACCAATAAAGAATTTTGAAGATTGTGAAAATCCAGCTGTGATTATAGATGGAAAATATATCGAATCGAAAGTAATAGATGATCGATTAAAATCTGATGTCCTAAATGATGTTGATCCAGAGACGATAAAGGGGATTAGCGTTTTTATTAAAGATAGGATACCTGAAGAGTGGATAGAATTTAAAGACAAATGTATGTTAATCGTCGTAGAACTTAAGGATGATATAAAAGAATCAGAAGTTATTACTATAGAGGCAATGCCGGGCTCAGCAATAAATAGTGAAAAGACAGCACTCACTCTATTAGGCAACCCTGTATCTAATGGCGTTCTAGAATTCACCTACGCATCTGATTTGAGTGAAGACCTACATATTTATATCCATGACCAAAATGGGAAACTTATAAAATCGGAAGTACGTGATTCTACTGGAAAGATAATGACAGAAAAATTATCCTTAGACAGTGTTACTCCAGGAAACTATATACTCAGAGTAAAACAAGGTGAAGCAACCTCCTTGAAACAATTTGTTGTTCTATAATATTACTTGACTAATTTGTAACGCTTCATATTTGAGCCCTGGTAATATTGTTATCAGGGCTTTTCAATAGAAGCAATCAAACAATTTGTAATGAATCAACTACCCAAATATTCATATCTAATAGTTCTGCTATTGGCTTATACCTTGTCAAACGTATACTCCCAAGCAACCATAAAGATTAGAGAACAGGCCGCTTCGATTCATTTAAACACAACTACTATATCCACATAAATAATCTAGCATTCCTAATCAACTTGAATCGAAAAATTACAATTTCCTTTTTGCAAGTCATGACTTAAATGCGGATACGGCGAAAAACTGTTGCTCAATTCGATAGAGGAACAATTGGAGTTAGAAAAAAAAATAGCAAAACAATTCATAGAGAAGTATAACTTAAATACCACCTACTTGAAGTAGGTGGGTTAATGGGTTCGGACTAAAAGTCCTTTT
>CAZMMQ010000003.1:0-121531 GCA_964567435.1 uncultured Saprospiraceae bacterium
GAATAAAGGAACAGATAATGAACCGACTACTTTCCCATTCAGGTAAGCATAACTGCTAACGGCAATTTCTAAAATTCGCTGACCACCTCTACCACCAGGTGAAGTAGAAAGCAGCACCATTGGTTTGTCCTGCCACATATTCTTCTCTACTCGAGTTGCCCAATCAAGTATATTCTTATATGCTACAGTGTAGGTACCATTATGCTCGGCAAAAGAAATGATGATAGCATCTGCTTTTTGGATATGTTCTTTAAATCGCACTGCACGCTTAGGAATACCATCCGCTTGCTCTCTGTCTATAGAGTAAATAGGCATCTCGAAGTCATTTAAATCCAAAAGGTCTAATTCAGCCCCCTCCACTAATGATGCTGCATAGGTAGCCAGACGCTTATTGATAGATTTTTTGCTACTGCTTGCTCCAAATGCTAATATTCTCTTCATGCCTTTATAAATTTAAAATTTCCACAATATCGTAGATTATTTCTTGCTTAAACCTTAATTCTAGTATAAAGCGCCTATGAACTCTAGGAGTTTGAATAATCATTAATAGATTTAAGAAAAAAAATAGATTTTGACCAACATACAAAGACTAATACTACGTCATATTAGTTAGTGTACGGAATGGCTCACGGTAAATAGATTCTTATAACAACTTGATATTCAATAATTGCTGAACAAACTTATCCATAAATCCAGTTTTTCCTCACCTCATGGCGCAAAGGCTATTATAAGTGGCTGTTGTAATAACAACCGTAAAGACCAGGAAACGCTTTATAGACATTTCTTTCCAATAATGGAGAGAATGGTAAGGCGGTATACAGATGACCAGGATGAAATAATAGATATCTTAAATGACGGCTTTTTGAGGGTATTTAAGAAGATTGGACAATTTCAGCATAAAGGATCATTTGAAGGGTGGATTAGACGGATTATATACCATAGTATCAGTAATTACTACAGAAATGGAAATAAGGATATGAAATTTCTGATTTATAAAGATGATTTTGAGAAAGAGCCTAGTACGGCTCCAAATCATAGCCTGTACTACGAAGACCTTTTGGCACTTGTAGACGACCTCCCTGATAAGCACATGAATATTTTTCATCTCTATGCCATAGAAGGATTGAGTTCAAAGGAAATAAGTGTGCAGCTGAACATCAATCCTAATACTTGTAGGTGGTATCTAACGGAGGCCAGAAAAATATTACAAGAAAAGTATTCCAAAAAATTTTTAAAAAGTTTAAATGAAGCAGGATAAATCAAATATCGTTGACAAAGGGTGGGTCAAGATGCTTCCAACATTAGAAAAGAAACTGCCGCAAAAAAATAAAAACCACTTACTGTGGTTCTGGTTTCTTGGGATTCTATTAGTAGGAACAATGGCTTATACCGTTTGGTCGCCGAGTAACTCTGATGTGCATGTAGAGCCGAAACAATTTGCTTCAGCACAACAGAGCGATAATGTTGCACAGTCTGAAGAGGGAAACTCAGCTAAATCAAAATCAGATGCCAAAGATTCTAAAATTAATAAACCTACCAATCTAATTTCTAAAAGCAACCAAAAGGTTATCGTTAGTAATGAACCTAGTTCAAATATATCCAGAACAACAACGAGCTATAACTATCAACCCGTAGCATCCAAATTGCAAATCACAAATTCAAATCCTCAAAATTTAGTGGAACAAAAGCTGCAACCTCAAACATCAAATAAGATCTTAGCACCTGATGAAGTTTCGCATAAAATAGGGGCTTTTTCCGAAAGCGTTTCAAGTAAATCAACAGCCTCAAATAATATTTCACTTTCAGTTACAGAACTAACACCTATTGAACTTCTTCCATTAACTCAAACTAGAGGTTTGTTTTCTGAACAAAAAATACCTTTATCTCGTCTAGCTCCCAAAGTAATATTACCAAGGAACAATGGAACATGGCGTATACATACTGGGATAGCTTTAATGCAAGGAGTATCCCAAAACCATAGAGGTCTGCAAGTGCAAGGTGGTCTATCTAGAAAATGGGATGTATGGCAAATTGGAGTCATGACCAGTTTTGGTGTAAGCAATATACCTTCAGCTGAAGAAGAATTTGCAAGTCCAGACATCAGCATTGAAACAGCAGATGAGTTTGATGTCTCATGCCCTACTCTAGATTCTAATTCACTTAATTCAGAATCGAACTTTATTCCTTTAGCTTGTGAAGACCGCTCTATGGAACTCACACCAAATTCTGATCAAGGTAGTGTAAATCTATTTGGTTCTGTTGGTATAGAAATGACTTACGAGTTTAGCCCTTTGTTTTCTTTATCAGCTGTTTCAGGAATGGAAATTGGCTCTGCATTAAATAATGGGTTGAGAAATTCAGGTAAAGTTAATTTAGTTGTAGTTAATACATTATTTGGACAATTGGATGCGAATTTCTCTATCAGTAAGCAGTTGTCATTGTTTGCTGGATATCGACATATTTTCACAAAGGATGCTAATGTCGCTAACCCAAGAAAAAGAGGCCTGATAGGTATAAAATATATAATCTAACTTAAAATTGCATAGAAGGCCAGTATTCAGGAAAGTGAATCATTGACCTACCTGTAGGTTTGGCCACCCAGTAAGATGGTATCAAGCCGTCATAGTCTACACGCATAATATTATAGGCCCACACCTCACCTGGTTCTGGTGCTCCTTCAGCAAAACTAGTCCATGGGCAAAGTATCGTTGCCACCCACTTATCATCAGTGTCAGCGTTATCATTTACTGTACCGTACCTTTTACTCGAATAGGCCTGATTGATATTCCAATCAGAGATATTACCAGATGCATTAATTGGAGAATTATTTGAGGCTAGCTTTAATGCCCAGCCATAACCCAAGGCGTTAATTTCCACTTCGTAATAATTAAGACCATCTGCACCAGGGTCAAGAAATAGTTCTATACAAGGGTCAAGATATATAAGGGTATCGTGCTGTTTTATCTTTGCTTGGATATCATCCTCATCAAGAATAGCTATAAACTCAATACCTTTTTCATCAAAGGAAAGAGAAACTTGAGTACTATTGGATTGCTTTCCAGTGCCCTGAAGGTCATAGAAAGTTGAAATCATTATGGGTTCGTGAATTGGTTTCGGTTTACAAGCTGTTATTCCTACCAGCAGAAGTACAATGAAGATTCGCATTATGGAATATTAAGGTACTTATGAGATTGCATACTTAATTTCCAATTGGGGTTTGACTTACAGTATTGAATCGCAGCTTTTGTATTCTGCTCTCTGAATGGGCTATCCATTGGTTGTAAATAATAATGCTCAAACATCATATTTGACACCATGTCAGGCGACATGCCTTCCTGAGGGTATACAAGTTTCAGTTCATTACCTGTAGTGACAACAATATCGGTATTGGCCTTAGGGCTTACACAAATCCAGTCTATCCCTTTGGCTAGCTCTATTGTACCATTTGTTTCAATAGCTATTTCTGCATCTACTTTTTTGAGTTCGAAAATGAGTTCGTCATCTAATTGCAGGGCTGGCTCTCCACCAGTGAATACCACAAAGGGAGCTATTTGCTTAGGCCATTGTTTCAAAATAGCATTGACTAATCCATTATCTGAATACTTTCCACCATTAGGACCATCGGTGCCCCAAAAGTCAGTATCACAGAATTTGCAGATGGCTTTTTCTCTGTCCTCTTCCCTACCTGACCATAAGTTGCAACCTGAAAATCTGCAAAATACAGCTGGCCTGCCAGAATGGAATCCTTCGCCTTGAAGGGTATAATATATTTCTTTTACTGAATAGATATGTCTTCAGATTAATAGCCCAAATATAAATCCAAATAGGGATAGTAGTTATAATCCAGTGTTATTAAAAAGCAGGTTTGGTCAAAGAAGTAATAACAGCTGAAAACTCAATCTCAACAACCAGCTCTGGATTGGCGAAAGCAGATACTTCTATTAGTGTGGAAGCCGGTTTGATATCAGCAAAATATTCGCCATGTGCCTTACCAACTGTTTCGAAGGTGTTGATATCAGTGACATAAATTCTGGTTCGAATCACATCAGATAATTCAGCACCAACTTTGGATAATGCATCTTTAGCAATTTCAATAATCCGTTTGGTTTGCAAATAGGCATCACCTGGATAAGCGACCTGTCCGTCTTGGACAGAGGTCGTGCCCGCAACTTCTATGATATTACCTATTCTGACCGCTCTACTGTAGCCAACATTCTTTTCCCATTCGGTTCCACTACTAATATTAATCCTCTTGGACATAATAAGAACTACTACTTAGTGAGAGAGATATGCAGTGTCTCTAGAAAATTATATGCATCAAAGTTACCGCCACGCATCTCAGCCTCAGGAATCGCCCATTTGATTCGGCCATTCTCATCACATATGAATAACTTAGGATAGCCAAGATCTCCGCCGTATGGGCCTTCTGATAGCGTCTTGGAATTTGGGATGACTGGAAAATTAATAGGTGTCTTCTCTGCTAAAGCTAAGATGTCTTCTTTAGTATTATTAGAGAAAGAAATCACTTGTAATTCGTCGCTGTACTTAGCAGAAAGCTTATTCAATGCGTCAATTTGGTCCATACACATGGGACAATCGTTGTTCCAAAACCACAGGATCATATTCTTCCCAACCATATCTAGAGATGAATGCTCCACTCCCTTTATATCCTTAGCCAGAAATGGAATAGACTGAGCGCCTTCATAAGACATTACAAGCGTTTTGACATCAGGAGTTCTATTCTCTAACTCAACGAGAAAGTGATTCTGAGCAACTGCATTTGGCAAGAAAAAACCTATAACTATAATACAACCTAAAATTTTTCTCATCTCTAAGTTTATTTTCTTTCGAGTACAATAATAGAACAATATTGATGATGAAAGTGTCATAATTTGGGTTTTAAATGAATGGATAGACAGTTTAACCTAATATTCAGATTCAGATATCAGAGTTTGATATTTTAAAGCATTTCTCATCACAACCCCTTATTCAAGGCTATACAGGGCTGCCCTTTTGCCGAGTACATGGGATACTCGAACCTTAGATTCACTTAATCTCGATACAATCTGCGGGGTGTGGCTTGGATTATTCCGATAGATGATAGCATATCTAAAATCCTTTGAAGCAGCATCAGAGTCATTCCAATTAGAGGCATCGTCCCATTTTCCCCAATGGAAGTTAGTCTGTGAATATGATGATGATTCATGATTTGTATAATACTTACAGGCTGGCACAGCTAAGTAGTGTACATACACAGGAGTGCTATCCATTCTGGTGGTGGAGATCTCATTGAGCACTAATTTGATGTTGTCAAACTCCATCTTTTGAGTCACATAAATATGTCCCTTGTTATTATAGATACCAAATATCATTAAGAGTCCGATCAATAACTTCATCAGTGGAGACAAAGCCCACCAAATTCCATCAAGTCCTATCGTGGCTAGCACAATCATGAGTGGAACTATAAAAAGAGTCATTCTTGGTATCATGGAGTATAACTGCAATCCTGACAACCCAATAGTCAGTATTATCGGTAGAACTACCAACATAAAAATAGGCCGACTAGAACGAGCTACTAAATATATCCCATAACCAAGTATCAGTAAGCCAAATACAATTGACACACCAGACTTATCAAAGACTGTCCTCAGTAGTGACTCCAATAAGTGGAAGTTTTCTATTATATCTGATCCACTCCTGGGTATTAAATTGAAAAAGTAATCGTCGTGATAATCGGCTAGGGCCTCATTAGCAATACTTTTTTTGAGGACTGAAAAGTAATACGCTAAAAAACTCTGACTCCAAGCAAAGAAAAGGAACAGTAAGGCATATGGAGAGTTCTTATTAGATGAAACCATTAGGGCAGCTACTCCAGCCAATACCAAAACAGCGGGCATACTATACCATAGACACAAACTTCCTCCTACTAGCCAAGCCACATATCTAAGTTTTGTCATCTTATACAAATGGGCTCGCCATCCATAATAGACTAGTAAAAGAGCAATGAATGTATCAGAACTATACTGCTTGAACTCTGTCCCATACCTTATTGCCAATACGGAAAAGCAAAACAACCCTAAACCATATGCAATTATTATATAATCCTTTACCCACTCTTTGAGAATCAGCCAGAGGAGTATGATGGACCCTATGGAAGACAAAAGTGGCACAATACGCAAGACCTGATCTTTAATTCCAATGGTAGTAACCATAAACTTAGACGATACCATAAAAAGTGGCGGTGCATATTGATCATAGCTGAGGCTACCAAAAAAAGCAGAATAATTTTTCTCAACGATATTGAGTGCCAGATTAGCTTCATCAAGAAAAAAGGATCGATTATAAATAAACACTATAATTCTAATAAAAATACCCAATAGAATAATCAACACAGGTAACCACCTTAAATATGAATCTTTATTAGACTGATGATCTGACATAAGGTGAAGATATAAAAGGCTTGGTATAGCAATAAAAAAAGGCCACCAAACTAAATGGTGACCTTAAAATTTTATGTCTTATTATTTTATTCTATCCTCCGAAGTCATCAAATGCGACTTGCTCTGGTGGTATCCCCCAATCATCAGCCATTCTAAGTACACACTGATTCATAATAGGAGGTCCGCAGAAATATAACTCTATATCTTCAGGAGCATCATGCTTACTTAAATATTCATCAATAACTACTTGATGTACATAGCCCTTAAAACCATCTCCATTAGGATCATCGATATGCTCCTTAAGCACCCAATTATCTTCTGGTAGTGGATTATCCAATGCCACTGCAAATCTAAAATTCGGGAATAGTTTTTCTATTTCTCTGAATTCTTCTACATAGAATAATTCTTGCTTCGTACGACCACCATAGAAGAAGGTTACCTTTCTTCCTGTCTTTAGGGTGTGAAAAAGGTGATAGAGATGAGATCTCATCGGTGCCATTCCTGCTCCTCCCCCAACATACAACATCTCATTATCTGTTTCTTTGATAAAGAATTCTCCATAAGGACCAGATATAGTCACCTTGTCGCCTGGCTTTTTAGAGAAAACATATGAAGAGCAAATACCAGGATTTACTTCCATCCATCCTCCTTTTGCCTTATCAAATGGCGGCGTGGCAATTCTAATCGTCAATGATACGATATTACCTTCAGCTGGGTGATTAGACATTGAGTATGCTCTGAATATATCTTCATCATTGACCATCTTCAAATCCCATAACTTGAATTTGTCCCAATCTTTCTGAAACTTATCAGGAGAATCATGATAGTTTGGGTGGGCAGTAATGTCAATATCATTTTTATAGTCTACCACATAAGGAGGTACATCTACTTGTATATATCCTCCCGCTTGAAAATCCAATGTCTCGCCTTCAGGTAATTTCACAATAAACTCCTTGATGAATGTCGCCACATTGTAATTAGAGATTACTTCACATTCCCACTTCTTAATTCCGAACACCTCTTCTGGAATCGCAATATCCATATCCTCTCTAACCTTAACTTGACAAGCCAATCGCATTCCTTCTGCAGCCTCCTTTCTTGTCAAGTGATTCATCTCAGTAGGAAGCACTTCGCCACCTCCAGAGTGCACATGGCATTCACACATGGCACAGGTACCACCTCCCCCACAAGCTGAAGGTAGGAAGAGATTAGAATCTGATAATGCAGTCAACAAATTAGATCCTGGTTGGACCTTAATAGGATTATCAGTGTCTCCATTAACTGTAATGCTGACATCACCCTGAGGAATTAATTTTTTACGTGCTGCAATAAGCATGTACGATAACAATAAAATAACTCCTGTAAACGCTATCCACGTCCACAAATAAGGATAAAAGCCTGCTAGTGTTATTAGTATCATCTATATCTTGATTACAAATTAATTTGTCATTTATTTAAATGCTGCTGGATCTATACCCATCAGTCCCATGAAGGCCATACCCATCATGCCTGTGAGTAGGAAAGCCATCCCTAATCCTCTCATTGCTGGTGGCACATCAGAATACTTTATCTTTTCTCTAATTGCTGCAATGGCGATAATAGCCAAGAACCAACCAAAACCTCCACCTAGTCCAAAGGCGACCGCCTCTGAAAAATTATATTCTTTAGAAACCATAAATAATGAACCACCCAGAATGGCACAATTCACTGTAATTAATGGTAAGAAAATTCCTAATGAATTGTATAGAGACGGTGAGTACTTCTCTACAACCATTTCCACCAACTGCACCATAGATGCAATTACAGCTATGAATAAGATAAATCTCAAAAAGGTCAAATCGGTAGCAAAGATGCCTCCCTCACCCAATAAGTAAGTATCAATTACCCAATTGATTGGCATGGTAATACCCAAAACGAATATAACTGCCAACCCCAGACCAAATGCAGTCTTAACGGTTTTGGATACCGCTAGATATGAACACATGCCTAAGAAATAGGACAAAGCCAGGTTTTCGATGAAGGCAGATTTGATAAATATATTTGCGAGTTCTCCCATGAGTCTCTTATTTTATTAGATTCTAATTAATTGATTACGATATGTCTACTAACTTAGGATTCCAAGCTCTGTGCGCCCATATCAATACGGCTATAACAAACATGGCCGAAGGGAATAAAACCATCAAGTTATTGCCTTGATACCAACCAAACCAGGTACTCTCTAAAGTATTTATCCAGTACTCAGGAGCAGCACCTATAATCTTGGCACCAAAGATTTCACCCTTTCCAAAGAACTCCCTAAAAAATGCCACTATTAATAGAATAACACCATAGCCAATACCATTACCCAAGCCATCCAACGCTGACTCATAAGGTCTATTAGCCATGGCAAATGCTTCCAATCTTCCCATCACGATACAGTTGGTGATAATCAATCCAATGAAGACTGACAGTTGCTTATAACTTTCAAAGGCATATGCTTTCAAAGTCAACTCTACAACTGTAACCAAAGTAGCTATAATGACCAGTTGGACAATCATCCTCACCTGCTTAGGTATAAATTTTCTAAGCGCTGAAGTGATGACATTTGAGAAGAGACATACAAACACAACGGCTATTGCCATCACTGTTGCATTCTTCATACCCGTTGTTACTGCTAATGCAGAACAGATACCAAGAACTTGTACTGTAATTGGGTTGTTATCATCTAATGGGTCTGTAAGAAGCTTTCGCTCTTTCTTCCCGAATTTTAACCCCTCTTTTTTTTCTACTACTGCTGTTTCTGCCATAATAGTTTATTTATTTATTGGTCTTATAGACCCTAGCTTTTTAATGTTTCCAAGTAAGTCTCGTAATCGACAAGGTATTCTTTTAGCATATCAGTGACACCGTCTCCTGTTATTGTTGCACCAGAAATACCATCGACTTCATATACATCATCTTTAGCACCTCCCTTTCTTACATAGACTGATTTGAAGTCAGCATCATCATAGATCTTCTTTCCTATAAATTGTTTAACCCACGCTTTATTATCCTTGATCTCCGCGCCAAGACCAGGGGTCTCTGCCTTATGATCAAACGATACACCTGCAATGGTATTAAAGTCATCCTGTAAGGCTACACAACCCCATATTTCGTCCCAAAGTCCTTTTCCTCTAGCATATAAGATATAATATTTCTTTCCATCCTCTTTAGTGTATACGAAAAGTGGCAACATCTTATCATCTCCTTTCTTATGCTCCTTTGCCATATCTATATCTGCAGCCATCCCCCCTTTATAGCCCATAGATTCTACCTTATCTTGAGCATAAAGTTCTCCATCTTTATCTATGACAATCTGCTCTATACTATTGGCAAATATTTCTTCAACCTGCTGGTCAGTAATCTTGCTATAATCCAAACCCAAATGATCAGCGATAGCTCCTAATGTGGCCTTCTTACTGTAGATGGCCTCATTGGCATCGTGCCTTGACTTTAGTCCATTTTGAAGTAGGGCCAATAACATGGCAACGATGGACGTCATAATTATAACAAATCGTAATACTGATGATGTACTATGCATGTGTTACTTCATTTTTTTGTGAATGACTTGAGCTACTAACCTCAGATGCAGAGGCTTTCATTCTTCTTTTGATATTGCCTTCTACCACATAGTGATCAATAAGCGGCGCAAATGTATTAAGGAACAAGATGGCTAACATCCATCCTTCAGGATATGCTGGATTGATTACACGGATAAGCATACCTATCATTCCGATAAGGAATCCGTAGACAAGCTTACCCATATTGGTCGAGGCAGCGGTGACTGGATCGGTTGCCATAAAAGCCATCGCAAAAAAGAAACTTCCTATATAGAACTGATAGTACCATGGCACCGTCATAAATGGTGTAGCACCCCAAGCATTAAGTAGCATGGCCATAATGGCTGCTCCGACTAACATACTGACCATAATACGCCAGCTGGCAATCCCTGTTGCTAATAATATTAAAGCTCCTATAATTATTAGGGGCTTACTGGTTTCTCCTATTGATCCTGGTATGGCACCCCACCACATTTGGGATATACTGAAGTGACTAGTTACATTTTCCCATCCTCCCTGGTAAGCCAAAGCCAATGGTGTGGCACCTGAATAGCCATCTACGACCGCAGCCCCAGCTCCAAAGGTGGGCAGATCCATCCACCCAAATAAGCTATCCATCAATCCATGAGCCCAGCTATAATCAGCTGCCATTCCTGCGCCTAGTCCTTCGTAGCCAGACACCCAAACCTCATCTCCTGATATAGTTGTTGGATATGCGAAGAATACAAATACTCTGGCGAGCAAGGCTATATTCCAGATATTCATCCCTGTTCCTCCAAATGCTTCTTTTCCTAAAATAACAGCAAATGCTACTGCTACCGCCAATATCCACATCGGAATATCTGGTGGCATAATCAGTGGAATTAAAGCACCTGATACAAGGAATCCCTCCTCTATGGGATGCCCTTTCTTTGCCGCAAACCAAAACTCTATCCCCAGTCCTACAACATGAGTCACAATGAATATGGGAAGAAGTTTGATAAGTCCATGAGCCAATTTGAGGTGGAATCCTTCAAGGAATCCCAGATACTGCCCAGCTGCAACAAAGTGCTGATGTCCTATATTATATGTACCAAATATATAGCACAACTGCATCGCTAAGACGACCATAACCATAGTACGTTTTAAGTCCATACCATCTCTGACATGAACCCCACCTTTGGTTACCGTATTAGGTGCATATGCAAATGTGAAAAAGCCATCATACAACGTGTGTAAGAATGGACTTTTCTTTTTATCTGGTTCTATTTTCTTTAAGAAACTGAGTAAACCCATGTGTATTACTTGGTTCTGTGTTTTACAATTAGTTGATTAAGCTTGCTCTCTCATCATATCCAGGCCATCCCTTAGAATCTCTTGAAGGGGCATCTTAGATGTACAAGCAAACTCTGCTAAAGCGACATCTTCTTCTGATAACTCATTGATTCCAAGACCTTCCATACGTTCTATATCTCCAGCCATGATGGCCTTCATAAGATGTTGAGGAAGTATATCCATAGGCATCATCTTCTCATATTGTCCTGTGACAACAAAGGCTCTTTTCTCTCCGTGTGTATTTGTATTAGCCTCATATTCTGCTCCTGGCATTAAGAAGCCAGGCATCGTTCTGGATATTGATGGCCTTGGCTTTATAGGCAATAACCACCCAAAAAGTTCATAATCATCTCCTTCTTTGATGGAGGTAATCTGACTTACACCACTTCCTAAAAAGTCATCATCACTTAACGTTCTACCAGAGAGCACATCCCCTTCTATCAGTCTAGAGGTACCTTCAGACTTTAAATTGCCTTTTGTTAGTTCATCTATACTAGCTCCAGCATAAGTCTTTATTAATTGTGGTGTCTCAAACTGAGCACCTGTCAATGCCACTATCTTACTTGTATTATACAGTCCAGTTCTAATAAGATGACCTATAGTCAATGTATTCTCTAAGGTCAATGTCCATACAGCACCTGTGTTTTTGATGGGTGCCGTATGATGTATTTGTACACCTACATTTCCAGCAGGATGTTTTCCATTGAAGTAATGCTTTTCTGCACCAGTAAGCCCAGTCAATGCAGCATTAGGTGATCCTCCTCTGCCATCCAGTCCAACATAGACTTTACCAGCGGTTAAAATATTAAGTGCATCAATAGCAGACTGTAAATCATTAGCCCTACCATCTACAAGATGGTTATAATCAGGAGCCAAAGGTGCTGTACTGAATGCAGATATAAATATGTTGTCAGGTATCACAGATGGATCTGGCACTATATCAAAGGGTCTTTGATTCATTAGGGTCCATGCTCCTGATGCCTTCATATAAGAGACCAATGCCTCTCTATTGGTATCGGCAAGGTTCAGCACTTCATTGTGATGATATTGCTGAGTCTTATCTGCTAATATCACAATGTGAGTCACTGCTCTTTTAGCACCTCTTCGCAATTCTACAATCTCTCCACTGACAGGAGCCACATATTTAATGTCAGGACTTTGCTTATCAAAGAAAACAGGTTCTCCCGCTTTCACTTCATCACCTACTGCAACTTCCATTTTGGGAATAGGTGCAATTCCTCTAAAATCAGTGGGTTTCATAGCATATCTGCTCACCGATACTGCATTGGCCATACCAGAGACTTTTCCTGCCAACTTGATATCATGCCCTTTTTTGAGATTATGAAAATTGCTTTTATCCGCAAATTGAGGAACGGGCTTCCCTGCTATATTACTCATATCAGGGAAAATGCTCAGATTATTCTTTACGGTATCAATTCCGTGTTTTTTTGCTTCAATCTGTATTAGGTTGTCTGAGACTGTGAGGACTGATGCAAGAATGAGTACGACTGCAATCAGAAGAAGAGCTGCTAAAAGCATACTTGTATATGAGTTTCAACAAAGGTTACGAATTGGGGAGCCTAATTTAAAATGTAAATTTCTTCCCAAAAATCACCGCAAATATATGATTCTTTTGAATGTGTCTCAGTCGGTCAATATAGAGTATAAAGGCAGTTGTTCTTATTTAGATTTAGTCTAGATAATGTAATGTTATCAGTGGACTTACTACAAGAGCATGATGCATTGTAGCGATATTACTGACTCATTGCTTTTCATATCTACTATAGAACCATAACTTAGGACTTAGCGTCGTATCATCCCCCGAATAATACCCATATCCAATAATCTCATAATAATCTGCGCCCACTGTTTCCTGGAAGTACTCTATTTTCTGAGGAGATTTTTGATTTGACTGCCAGATGATAGTGTTATCCCCTCGCGTGCTGCCTTCGTGGATGATGGTTTCTTCAGGTTTATTGACGATGCACCACATCTGCCCATTTTCTACTTTGTTTACGCCTGTAGCTATCTCTTCTTTGCCAGAGTCAGGGTAGAAATCCGTGATCTTGACTCTTTGGAAGTAAGGTGACTCTGAAGTGTATACTTGGGTGACCTTGATGCGATTAACTTCTTTGAGTGTGGGAGACTTGATATGATTCATAGTCAGTACCGCCAGATTAATATCACTCAATGCTTTGGGATTAGTATCCTCATAGATAATGAAGTCACCTTTCCAGGTACCATCCAATAATTTGTATACATCTGCATACTCTTTGTCTGCCTCTTGAAAGGTGGGCGGGTCTACTGTAGGTGTCTTAGATATACTTTCGGAGAATTGAGACGATTTACACTGTGAGAGCGCAACCAATATCACAAAACCAGACAGAAAAAGAGCAATAACTTTTGATTCCATGAATAGAAAATGATTATATCATCTAAAAGTTCAAAAACTATTATCACTACTAACTAATCGAAATGTTGATACATCTAAATATGGACTAGCTTCCATTCTTATATAAATGCAGTATCACTTCCAAGATTCTCAAATCGTATGGTGTAATCCAGCGATTCTTCAAACAAGGTGTAATTATCATCTCCTCCTCTAAATGGTGTCCCATGTTTGTCATTCGAGTCTACCGCACAGCGCAAATTAAAGCAGTGCTCCCTTACTCCCAATTCTTCATTATCTAGAACAAAATCCGAACACAAACAACAATTTTCTCCCACAAAGTCAGATGATGGAAATACTAATGTCAAATCGATGGTATCTGATTCATATACTGGCAGTTCTCTCAACTCAAATTCTAATCTTGTCAAGGTAGAATCCAATGGAGACTCAGATGAAGACACATATTCAAATTCATCTGTGAGATTAAAAAATATTTGTCCTTCTAAGTCTATGCTTCAAGTATTAGTCACTCTGACTCTTATAGGAAGTGTGAAGGAACAGCGTTCTATCTGAGTACCTATCACGCTTATCTCTACCTGCTATTTTTGTCCATTAGGCTTGACACCTACATCAATTTTCTTTCCCTTAAAGTTCTCATTTACAATTATAATCCGCTCACTAGGTGTTTGTATAGATGCATCTGAATTTGCAAGAGTAATTCTTCTGAGATTTCATTAATATTAATTTCCCATTTATATTTATTAATTACTGAAGAAAGTCCATAGATGACTCCTACCACATCCAGATTGTTGCATTGACTAATCTCAATGTTGTCTGCCTCTTTGTCTTTAACTCTGTTTAGCTTTGTACGGGTATTAGGTGAACAAAATCCACCAAGGAGTCTTATTGCTATAGAATTCTTAAATTGCATCTCCATACTCAATCAAGACTCACATGAGACTGAGACAAATTATCATTAGTGCTATTGGTATACTAATTATTGCAGGTGGTTACTTTGGCATGAAGACGATGGGAAATAAGAAGAAATCGGCTCCGAAGAAGACACCAAAGTCCATCCCAGTTGCTTTTAGCGAATTAGTATCTAACAGTGATACACCGATAAATATTACAGCCAGTGGAAATCTTACTGCTCGAGATAGAATCGAAATCTACTCTGAAGTTCAGGGAATATTTGATTATAGTGAAAAATCCTTTAAGCCAGGTATTTACTACCCTGCTGGCGCTGTCCTAATACAGCTCAATAGTGATGAACACAGAGCAAACCTTAAGTCACAAAAAAGCAGTTTGTATAATCAAATCGTCGGGCTCTTACCTGATTTGAAATTTGATTATCCTGAGGCCTACGACGCTTGGTTTAGTTATGTAGAAAAATTCAACCTGGAAGCACCATTGAAGAAATTTCCAGAGCCAACTTCTACTAAGGAAAAGTTATTCATTGCTAACAGGAATATTAGCACCAATTGGTATATGGTTAAAAATCTTGAGGAACGTTCTACCAAATACACGATTACAGCTCCTTATGATGGTATACTTACAGAGGCTGCTATAGATAAGGGTGTACTCGTCAGACCGGGTCAAAAATTGGGAGAATTTATCAATCCAAATATTTATGAGTTAGAAGTAGCTGTCAATTCTGCTTATGCCAATCTACTAAAAGTTGGCAACCAAGTAATCCTACAGGATGTAGAAAAAACCAAATCTTGGAATGGAAAAGTCAGCAGAGTCAATAGCTTGGTCGACCCCAATACTCAAACAATACAGGCCTACATACGCGTCAATGGCTCAGGACTAAGAGAAGGCATGTACATGGAGGCCTCGCTCAAGGCCAAGACTGAGAAAAATACATTTACAATATCTAGAAAACTAGTAGTGGACAACAACAAGATTTTTAGAATCAATAATAATAAGCTTGAGCTATTGGAGGTAGATATTGTTCACTTTACAGAAAATGAAGCTGTGATCAAAGACTTACCTTCAGGTATAGAAATACTCAGCAGAGTGATACCTGGCTCTTTTGATGGCATGACCATAGAACGCTATAAAGAAAACTAATCTAATACTATCCGAATCTACTTCCAATAGTTAGCAACAGTACATGAGAAAATTTATTTCATTCTTCATCAAATATCCTGTCGCAGTCAATGTGATTATGCTATCCATTATGGTATTTGGACTTATGGGAGTGAAGAATACCAAATCCTCATTTTTCCCATTAGAAGATTCCGACTTAATATTTATCAATATTGCCTATCCTGGTGCTTCGCCAGTAGAAATAGAAGAAGGGGTGATACTTAAGATAGAAGACAACTTAAGAGGCCTGGTAGACATAGACAGAGTCACTTCAGTCTCGCAAGAAAACACGGCCACAGTAACTGTGGAGATAGAAGAAGGTGCAGATATAGACATCGTTCTGGCAAATGTTAAAAATGCCGTCGATCGAGTACCTTCCTTTCCCGTGGATATGGAGCCCCCAGTAATATCCAAGCAAGAAAATATCAATAGGGCTATAGAGTTTACATTGAGTGCTGAAGGAGTACCCCTTAGAACCTTAAAGAATGTTGCCAGAAAAGTAGAAGATGACATACGAGCCATTCCAGGAATATCCCAACTTGTACTTAGTGGATTCCCAACAGAAGAAATAGAAATAGCAGTCAGAGAAGGCGATCTAATAGCTTTTGACTTAACCTTCGCAGAGGTGGCAGCCGCTGTCAGAAATACCAATCTCATTTCTACAGGTGGGAAAATATTGACAGATTCAGAAGAATATCTTATACGAGCCAACAACCGATCTTATTATGGAGACGAACTAGATTACATCGTCGTCAAGGCCAGTAACACTGGCCAGATTATTAGATTGAAAGATGTAGCTAACGTGAGAGATAAATGGTCTGAAATTCCAGATAGGATTCATTTCAATGGAATGCCGGCTATACAATTCAATGTCAGTACGACCAACAATGAAGACCTTCTCTCTGCAACAGACAAAGTCAAAGAATACATTATTGAATTCAATGAGAAGCGTGAGGTCATGCAATTGAATATTAGTGCTGACTCCTCTATTGCGCTCAATAATAGGCAGGGACTACTCATAGAAAATGGCATGATAGGAATATTTCTCGTCTTACTCTTTTTGTCGATTTTCTTGAAGCCCAGCATCGCATTTTGGGTGGCAGTGGGACTACCATTTTCTTTCTTAGGCTTATTCATTTTTGCGCCAAGTTTCATGACCATCAATTTGATTTCATTATTTGGGATGATCATTGTGATAGGAATATTGGTAGATGATGGCATTGTAATCGCTGAGAACATTTATAACCAATTCGAAAATGGCAAATCAAAGTTTCAAGCAGCAGTAGATGGAACCCTCCAAGTGATGCCACCAATCATTGCAGCAATCCTTACAACAGTAATCGCTTTTTCTACATTCATATTCTTACCAGAAAGACTCGGATCATTTTTTGGGCAGATAGCCAAGGTGGTCGGGATAATACTATTAATCTCACTAATTGAGGCCTTTCTTATATTACCTGCACATCTTTCACATTCTAAAGCCCTAAATAAAAATTCCAAACCTTTTATTTTAAATGTTTGGGCGGATAGAGTAATAAGTTGGATCAGAGATAGAATCTATGTCCCAATGTTGAGATTTGTGCTCAATTTTAGTGTATTTGGATTTTCTATTCCTATTGCGCTTTTGCTTTTAACCATGGGCGCATTTCAAGGAGGAATCATCAGATTTACTTTTTTCCCGAGTGTGGCCTCAGACCAGATCGCCATCAGTCTCAAAATGCAAGAAGGTACAAGTGAAAGTATTACAGATTCGCTTATCACTGTTATTGAAAAAGCCACATGGAAAGTCAATGATCAACTGACTCAAACTCAATCTGGCCAATTACAAGTGATAGAAAATACAATAAGAAGATTGGGACCAGGATCTGCTAATGCATCCTTGACTATCAACTTACTACCTGGTGAGAACAGAGACTTGCGGTCATCAGAAATATCTAAGAATATCAGAGAAGCCGTCGGCCCAATCTATGAGGCCGAAAGCGTTGTATTTGGTTCAGGTAATGCTTTTGGCGGTAAACCAGTATCCATATCATTGGTAGGTAATAACATCTCCGAACTAAAGCAAGCAAAAAAAGAACTCAAAGATGAAATGCAAAGTAACCCAAGGATAGCTGATGTTACTGATAACGACCCAGCAGGCATCAAGGAGATCAAAATCAACTTAAAAGAAAATGCCTACTTACTAGGCTTAAATATCAACACTGTACTGTCTCAAGTAAGAGCAGGATTTTTTGGTGCTTCTGTACAGCGATTTCAGAGAGGAAGAGATGAGATACGCGTATGGGTTAGATACGATCGTTCTAATAGGCAAAGCATTAAGGACTTAGACAGAATGCGCATCGTGACACCGTCAGGTAATAGAGTTCCTCTAACAGAGATCGCCAGTTATACTATTGAAAGAGGAGATGTAGTTATCAATCATCTAGATGGTCAAAGAGAGATTAGAGTAGAAGGCGATCTAACAAACATAAAAGACTCTGCACCTGAAGTAATTTCAGAACTAAGGGAAGGTGTCATACCTAATATAATCAGCAAATATCCATCAGTAAAACCACTTTACGAAGGACAAAACAGAGGCTTCGCCAACATCGGCAAGGCTATCAAGAGAGTACTCCCTGTCATTCTATTGCTAATGTATGCAGTAATCGCATTTGTATTTAGGTCCTATGGGCAGCCATTGTTGTTGTTTGTATTAATTCCATTCAGTTTTGTTGGTGTCGCCTGGGGTCATTGGCTACATGGTCAGAATATCAATATTCTCTCTGGGTTGGGCATTGTTGCATTAATAGGCATCCTCGTTAATGATGGGCTGGTGCTTATAGAAAAATTCAATTTACTACTTAAAAGTGGGATGCCTTATCACAAGGCAATGGTAGAAGCTGGCAGATCGAGATTTAGAGCGATTTTCCTTACCTCACTCACTACTGTAGCTGGTCTTGCTCCGCTCATTTTTGAAAAAACTTTTTCTGCTCAATTCTTGATACCAATGGCGATATCTGTAGCCTACGGTATAGCTTATGCGACTTTTATGACTTTGTTTTTGTTGCCTCTACTCTTATCTCTTAAGAACACAGTGAAGGTATATCTATCATGGCTATGGACAGGAGAAAAACCTAGCAAGGAGGCTGTAGAAAGAGCCATTATAGAATTATCATCTAAGGCTTCTTACCCTGACAATAAATAACTAGACTAACGACTAGACAACATCAAAATGAAAAAGATTTGGATCATTATTACAATGTTATTAATAGCTGTCGACGGCGCCTATGCCCAAAACCAACTGACATTGGAGGACGCTAGGATAATTACATTAGAAAATAATTTCGGCATCAAGATTGCGCAAAATAATGTAAAGCTATCCCAGAACCTTACGAATAAGAAGCTCAACAACTACCTCCCTACCCTCTTTGCTAACGGCGGCGTCAATGGGAGTTTTGGAGGCAGCGTCCAACAATTCAATAACGGGTCTGAAGCCAACACAAATAATGCACTTACACTTGGTGCCAATGCCTCACTTAATGCAGATTATACTTTATATGACAAAAGAAGAAGTCTCACCTTGGAACAGCTGGAGCAATCTGTCCTGTTGTCGGATATACAATTACGTCAGACAATAGAGCAGAGCCTATTTCAAGTCTACACAAGTTATTATACTGTGGCTCAACTCACAGAAAATATAGAGGCTCTAGAAAGTATCATAGAGATATCTGAAGCAAGAAGACAAAGAGCCGAATACGAATTGGATCTTGGCAGAGGAAATGGTCTAGCTGTGCTCAATGCTCAGGTAGATATCCAAAGAGACAGCATCAATCTCATCAATGCATTGACTGCTCTTGATATAGAAAAACGGAATTTGAACACCGCTATGGGCAGAGACAGCGAGATACTTTTTGACCTTATCTCAGATATTGAATTAAATGAAATATTAGAATTAGAAAATATTCTACAAAACTATAAAAGCAACAATACGGCATTACAGATCAATGAACAAAATCAAATAATTAGCAGCATGAATCTGGACTTAATCGAGGTAGAAAACAATCCGACCATAGTTGCTGGTGCTGCCTATAATTTATCCGTACAGGACAACCCTAGTCAAGCCTTTATTACCTCATCTAACTCTAGAGGCTTTACAGGTAACATCGGTATTAATTGGCCAATCTATGACGCATCAAGAGATATTAGAAAACAGAATGTAGCCATAGAGCTTACTAACCAAAAGCTACAAAAAGAACAACTACAACAAGAAATAGAAAGAGATCTGATCAATGGATGGACCAATTATAATAATGCGCTAAAGATTGTAACAGTAGAACAATATGCGCTTAGCATTAACGAAGAAAATTTTAACAGAACTAAAGAACTGTTCAATGCGGGTCAAGTCAATTCCATAGAATTTCGTCAAGCCCAACTTAATCTACTTACTGCTAAGACCAATCTGAATAACGCTATATATAATGTACATCTTTCAGAAATACAATTGAAGCTATTAGCAGGAAGTCTTATTAGTCTATAACTAGTGTTAGTCAATTTCTTTTTTTATTAGATTTCTCCGCTCTTTGCAGTCTGTCAATGTAAAATGGCCTGAGTACGCAACCAACTCATAAATCAAGTTAATGCTATAATACATAAATCAAAATTCAAAAAAATGCGGGCTGATTGGAAGTGGAGAATGTATTTGGAATATTACAAAATAGAAAAACCGCATCCCCTCTCGGAGATGCGGCTTCACGTAAGTTTCCGTCAGTTTCTATCTGATCTGAATCATTCTTCTGCTGGCAGTACCGTAAGCTGTCTCCAACTTATAATACATAATGCCTGTAGAAGATAATTCACCACTATTCAATAATATTGTATGGCTGCCTCCTTCGTAATTGCTCACTTTTCTCATTAATTCTCTACCAGCCACGTCAAATACTGTTAACGTCACGTCAGACTGACCTGGAAGGCTAAATCTAACTTCTGTGTTATCAGCAAATGGATTCGGGATATTCTGGAATAAGATAAACTCTTCGTACTCAGCTCCTTCAAAGTTCAACTTCAAAGATACTGTCTCCATAGATCCTGTATATGCCTCAGAGGTTGTCTGCGCTGAACTCAAGAAGAATTGCTCACTAAGAATCGCATCTTCAATTACATTGAATGTTATCTCAAACAATACTGTATTTGCATCTATTGTAATCCCTTTAAGTTCATTCCAACTTAATGATACATATCCGCTATTTACATTGTATAGCCCAAGGTTAGATTCTGTTAAGTTCAGAGCCCCAGGTATGATTCCATCGAATTCAAGGTTAGCAGTATTGAAACTGATTGTACTTTGAAGTCCTACAACATCCACCATATTAGATGCTGTTACTGGAATCGTTACATAATCGCCAGCTGACAATTCTTGATCCTCTACAGACAATTCAAGAGATCGGCTGCTTCTAGAAGATATTTCTCCTTCTGTCAATGAAGCTTTAGCGCTGTCATTTACATCACCTATCTTTACTGCTACAAAGTCCTGTCCTTCAACATTTTCCTGTAGATTAGATATGTTAATTGTCTCCTTAAAAGGGAAAGGACTAGTTGTGTTTACAAAAATCTGATCCTTTACTGGTATTCTCCATGCATGTTGATCATTAGGGAAAGTTGATGTCACTCCTAAGATCAATTTTCTAAGTTCTACTAAATCAGCTCCGGTAATTCTACCATCATTGTCTGTATCCGCTGCAATTACTTTGTATGGGGAGTCGAATCTTGATAATCCAAGAATATGTCTCTGGATTAATATAAGGTCAACTGTATTTACACCATTATGGTAATTATCATCTTTCTCTGGTATTACCTCATAATTACCTTCTGATGGTATGCTATGGAAAGCATAAGATCCATCATTAAGTGTGATAGAGTTCTCCATCATCGCATTGTTATTCATAAGGCTAATCCGTACATCTTGTACCATTCTAGCATCATCTGTCTGAACATTTCCTGCAACTCTAGACCCAGGTTCGTCAGGACAAACATCAGAATTATCTTGTAAGATCAATGATACATTACATGTATTTTGATTACCTGAATCATCTTCAAAGTACACAGTTATTGGTATCAGTGTCTCTATACCGTTAGGTATATCTTCACAGTCAAATGATAATACTTGTGTTTCTTGACCAAATTCATTAATAAAGAAGTCAGATACTTGAGAATCACAATTATCATCAGCACCTTGACTAAAATCAGTCACCCATACCTCTGCGATGCCGCTTGGATTGAGTGTCGTCACCACCTGACTTGTACAGTAAGGGGTTGGCGGCTGTTCATCATTATTAAATACTCTGAAGCTGAATGTGTTAGAGTTACCACAATCATCTGCTACATCTATAGTTATCGTCGTACCACTATCATAGAATTGGTTGAAAATATTAGATGTAGGTACTCCGTCAACAAGGAAGTTCATCTCTATATCTTCCTCTGCAGTACAATTATCAGAAATTTCAAAATCAACATCGTCCTCGGTCAATAAAGTTTGACAGCTTGGATCATTACTAGTAACATCTCTCAGGTTGGTAATAACAGGTGCAGAAGAATCATTTACTCTAATTACTTGACTTCCGGTTTCTCGTCCATCCTCTACTGTGTTACCAGGAGCATTAACGATACACCAATCAATTACAGTCCAAGTTCTTAGAATCTTGTAGCATGCCCCTTCTACGTCAGGGAATACTTCATCACTAAAGGTGATAGCCACATCACTTCCACATCCACTAGAAGTCGTCTGAATAAAATCAGCACTTGCATTGAATGGAAGGTCTTCAGGTTGTGTACCACCTGTACAATTATCTATTGTATAATCTTGAGGGAATCTAGTTACAGAAAATCCAGAGAAATCATTTGTAAATGATATACCTTGATTAAATGCATTACCTACTATGCTGCCACAGGCATCTGTAACTTCATATTTGATAGTTGCACTTCCTGATCCACATTCTCCTGGCTCAAAAACATCTCCAGGACTTATAACCTGACCATTAAATGTCGCTTCTACTGAAAATCCAGTAGTCGTCGGACAATTAGCAGTCAAACTAAAAGTATTTTTACCATCTTCAGATATTGAGAATAAATCAAATCCCCCAGCATTACAATTTCGATTCATACTAGCTGGCCCTCCAGATAGTTGCGGTTCATCATTATTATTTTGTACTTCAACATTCACTTGACAGATATTAGAATTACCAGCAGCATCTGTAACTCTTAGATATACACTCTCTTCATTCATCACGCATCCACATCTGTACTCTAATACATCTGTAAATCCTCCGTTAGCAGATCTACTGATCTCTCTAGTTACTACACCACAATTATCAAATGAACCGTTATCTATAGACTCAGCAGGCAAGAATGCAACTCCATCGTCACCTACAGCTACTACTGTATTCTCTATACATACTGGAGTAGGGCTACTTTCATCTACTATAGCTACTTCTGTAAAACATACGCCTGTGTTGCCACATTCATCCTCTACAGAATATCTTAACCATGTGATACCAAGTGGTAAGTTTTCTATTCTTGTAGGATTTATTGTTCCAATAACACTAGCTCCAGTTTCTGGATCAAATGATACATACTCGCCATCAATTGGTGGTGCACCATCCGAATCAGCTATCAAAAATTCTACTGTGAAATCAAACTCTAAATCATCACAAGAATTCTGTACAGATAAAGGAGGAATAATATCCCATGATCCTGCACATTGATTAGCATCTGTGCTTCCTGGGAAGAAAAATAATGGCTGACCATTATCTCCTAGGATTATATTACCATTACTATCAGTCAATTCGATACCTCCATTTGCTTCAGAAGCACATGTTATCTGAAGAGGTTGTGTATCCTCTATTTTAATGACCTGATTTTGTTCTCTGAATTCACCAGTACACCAATCCAAGATAGACCATGTTCTAAATACCTTTGTAGAATACTCTCCACAAATATCAAATTCTAAGTCCTCCATTGTCACCTCAAAGTTTCCACACATTTCACCGAATGGTACAGTTGGCATACCTGAGAATGAAGGTAATGGGATACCTTCTGAGTCAACCACACTTGGATCTAAATTTCCTTGGTCATCAAATAGTACACTACAATCAATAATCTCACTTTCTACTCCATCCATACTCTTAGGAAAGATTACATCATCCAGTGTCCATGGAAGGAAATTTATTCTTTGAGTACAAGAATTAGAGACTTCTGAAGTCAAGTTAGTTACTGTAAATGTTCTATCTACAACCAACCAGTTACCTCCGGCACAATCATCACTCACTATTTCGTCTTCAAAATCCATTGTAATCTCACTTGAGCTACAACCCATATTCTGCATAATATCATCTGTAGCAGCAAGCGATCCTTCGTTAGTCAATACGATAAGCTCTACATTAAGATTTTCAATACCTAAAGTAGAAGTTAGCTCAAGATTCCAAGTACCATTTGCATCCTCTCCATTAAATCGTGAAAAAGGATTTGCCGGTTGGAAACTACCAATATATGCATTGACTTGTCTTCTACATTGATCTACATCAAAGAAGCTAGAATATGGCTTGAATGATGAATCATCAGCGAGGCAGATAAAGAAATTAGGCTCATCACACATAGGCGCACCAGCCAAAGCAGGATCACCGAAGTTAGCTAACTCCACTGATGCATCATCATTTGGAGAGCTAAGCGTAAATGCTAAATCTCTTATCATATCTATATCACCTGAGATATTCATTACGACAGATTTTACTGTTCCTGTTGGAGCCCCTGATACTAGATTTAATGGTACTGACACATCCATTCCTGCAGCTACATTAGTAACTGTATTCTCAAATCTACCATACCCGCATATTTGTGCGCCAGGAGAAAATGCATTCTGGGAACAATACACATCCACTGGATCTTGACATTCTAAATCTGGGATTGACTTATCTTCTGCAAGGATAGTACCCCAACAACTAAGTCCTGAAAGCCCTGTTACTGTAACTTGGTATAAGCCTGGCTCACTGATCATTACTTCACCAGTACCACTTAATTCAGAACCTAGTTCTGTATGTACAACATCTAAGTCGAACATATCGAAGCAAAAATCGCCTTCTAACACCATATCAGGTGTTATCAATCCTTCGCAATCGTCTGTTAATGTGAAATTGACATTATCATTACATGTTAAATTATTTCTACTTTCTAGCGCAGATACTTCAAATATACATTGACTGATTATCTCGCTGCTTCCTGTTTGCTTAAAGTCAATAACAACACTATAGTCTTCAAAATTAAGACCCATTGCCGTCAATTCATCTGCATTAGCATATGTCATACCTAATGCCAGATTATCTACCGCTCCTGTTACAGGGCCTGCTACCAATGCACCACTTTCGTCAAACATATTGATACAATATGTATAAGATAGTGCAACACAGTTTACTGCATCGATAGTAAATCCTGGAAAGGTATAGGACAGAGCACAGTTGTTGTCCAAGTCAGGAAAAATGAAATCGTCCTCAGGACATTCCATGTCAAAGACGTTAGTAACAGAAATTTCTCTCGATCCTTCTGCGGTACTACCGTTATTAAAAGTGACTATTACTGTGTAAACGCCATCCACGTCCATATCATCGACATCGACACACGGAGAGGATACATCAGATGTAAAGCCATTAGGACCTGACCATGATATGCTTTGCAACGACAAGGGAGACACCACTGTCCCATTCTCATCTTGCACTTCAATATCCAGACAGACCTCGTCTGTTAGTTCTACGCAGACGGAAGTATCCATCGCCGGTGATATTACTGTCACCGTCCCGGTTTGTGCCATCCCCATAGAACAAATCAAAGCAAACACCAAAAGGAGTATCCCTTTGGGGCTATCTTTGAAGCTAGTGGTTAAATAATTTTTCATGATTAGAAATTTTTGTGTTCTTACGTTAAAATGTTTATTAAAAAAGTAATTATGAATTCCTAAATACATATAAGCAAATCGTATTGAATGTATATATGATTGAATTTCAGACTCTTACACATATCAAGAACTTCATATTCAACTTTTTTGTAATTCATACTGCTACTATTTCAAACATTATACCAAATCGTAATATGTAGTCAACTAATAGTCATTTTTCTCAGATATCTATAGACTATGGGATTGTAGGAATAAGTAATCATCCTTCATTGACAGCCGACTGTAGACTGATTCTGTGAGACAAGTGATATATTGAGAGAATGAAGAAGACGATATACTTAGCCCAATTGAGCTTTATGGCTTTGTTACTCTATCAATGCGCCCCTTCCGAGTCGCCCAGCTCACAATCCACTTCAGAAAATCCCAATATGAAAAGCAGTACTATAAGCTTAGACTTAGCAGAAGCAGAAAGACTTGCCTCCCTACCCTTATCCTGCATCCAGCAGCCGCTACCCTACAAACCTGGGCATGTGATCGCCAAGGAGTCAGACCTACAGATGCCTATCGTGCACCACCCTGCTTTTTATGGATGCTTTGATTGGCACTCTGCAGTCCACGGGCATTGGTCATTAATATATTTGCTCAAAAATTTCCCAGAACTATCTCAAGCCAAAGACGCAAGAAGAATGTTAGACGAGAATCTATCTGCGGAGAATATCCTGAAGGAGGTCGAATACTTTTCACTAAACAAAAACACCAAAACTTTTGAGAGAACTTACGGTTGGGCTTGGTTGCTGAAACTTTGTGAAGAACTCTACACTTGGGATGACCCACAAGCCAAGGCCTGGTATAGTAATCTTCAACCGCTGGCAAAGTATATCTCAGATGGTTACCAATCCTACTTACCCAAACTCGTATATCCTATCAGAGTAGGAGAACACAGCAATACGGCTTTCGGGCTAAGCTTTGCCTATGATTATGCAATGACCGTTGGTGATTCAGCTTTAAAAGACATTATAAAAGATAGTGCCATTATATTCTACGAGACAGATAAAGACTGCCCAATAGGCTGGGAACCAAGTGGTTATGATTTTCTTTCACCATGTCTACAGGAACTTGATGTAATGCGCAAAGTCATGACAGAGCAAGCATTTACTGAGTGGAGTAGCGCCTTCTTGCCAGGCCTATTTGATCAAACTACCAAACTAACACCAGGGGAGATTAGAGACAGATCTGATGGTAAACTCGTCCATTTGGATGGCCTGAATTTTTCTAGAGCTTGGTGTTTGTACACGTTAACTGAAAATCAATACTGCCAGCAAATAGCGGATACCCATATGGCGCATTCGCTCAAAAACATAGTAGATGGAGATTACGCTGGACAACATTGGTTGGCTTCATTCGCTTTGTACGCATTTAAATGCCAGAAAAAGTGAAAAGGAAATTAAGCAAATACTTTGGGCCAAGCACCTTGGTGGCTGCAGCATTTATAGGTCCAGGAACAGTGACGACTTGTACTATAGCCGGTGTAAATTCTGGTTATACCTTACTATGGGCCATGATATTTTCTATCATCGCAACGATTGTCCTTCAAGAGATGGCAGCAAGATTAGGCTGGATAACAAGACAGGGTCTTGGAGAGGCCATCGCCAAACAATTTCCAAGTGGGGTAGAAAAAGTGTTTTCAATAGTTCTTGTGTTAGGCGCCATAGTCATAGGAAATGCAGCTTATGAGGCTGGTAATCTATCTGGAGGCATACTTGGTATGGAGCTCTTAATAGGAGAGCACCATATATGGCCAATCATTTTAGGTACTATCGCCTTTGCACTATTATACTTCGGCCATTATGGTCTGATAGAGAAGATATTGATAGGGCTGGTTATCACAATGAGCATCAGTTTTCTGGCTACGGTAATTATTGTGAAACCTGACATTGGTGCTATTGCACAAGGTATGATTCCTAGTTTTGGAGAGCTGGATTTTCTATTGGTATTGGGTCTTATAGGAACGACTGTGGTGCCATATAATTTGTTTTTACATTCATCTATTATTTCTAAAAAATGGAATAAGGATGCACGGCTAAGTGACATCAGGACAGAGAATACTATTTCTATTATACTAGGAGGTTTGGTCTCTATGATGATTATCGTAACTGCAGCTGCAACAAAAGGGGAGTTAGATACCATTGAAACAGCCAAAGATTTAGCAGTTCAATTAGAACCAGTCTTTGGTAGCATGGCAAAATATCTGATGGGTATTGGCTTGATGGCTGCTGGTCTGAGTAGTGCTTTGACGGCACCCTTAGCAGCTGCCTATACAGCACGTGGACTGCTAGGATGGACCGATAATGAGCGGTCTTGGAAATTCAGATTGATCTGGATCATAATCCTTGTCATAGGAGTGGCGGTAACGATGATTGGGACTAAGCCAATTTTGATCATCAAATTTGCTCAGATTACCAATGCTATCCTATTGCCATTGGTTGCAGCTTTCCTCATCTACCTCTGTAATATATCAGAAATCGTAGGATCATATAGAAATAAATCCATACATAATTGGCTTAGCATCAGTATCGTTGTGATTACAATATGCCTAAGTTTAAGATCGCTTAATAAATTATTTCAATTATTCTAAATTCTATCAAATTAGGCTTACCCATATAGATATTAATGCCGACGTAGGAGAGGGGTTCAATGATGAATCTATCATGCCTTATCTGAGTTCTTGCAACATCGCTTGTGGTGGCCATATAGGCAACGAAGACACGATCAACCATACAATACTACTTGCTAAAAAATCTGATGTAGCTGTAGGTGCACACCCATCATATCCTGACAGAGAAAATTTTGGTAGACAGTCTATCAAGATGAATCTAAAGGACCTACTAGAAAATCTGGATGCACAACTCGATTTATTCTTGAGGATATGCACCGAACTCAATGAAAATATTCATCACATAAAACCACATGGCGCCTTATACAATGACATGGCAAGTGACAGTCATTTTAGCAAAGAAATTCTAGGACACTGGAAACAAAAATATGGAGACATAAAGGTCTATCTGCTTGCTGATTCTAAAGCTATCACCTCTGGACTAACTGTAGGTATACCTGCCAAAGGAGAAGTATTTATAGATAGGGCATATCAAAACAAAACAGCGCTAGTCCCCAGATCACAACCAGGAGCTTTAGTATCAGACAAATTAAGTATGACTAAAAAATTAGCTGCCTATATGCATTCTGAAATTCTTGACTATAAAGGCATTAATCATCCCGCCCAAATAGATACAATATGCTTACACGGTGATCACCCAAATGCCGACAAAACCGCACAATTCATTCATCAATATCTCAACTCAAATGATGTCCGTATTGCTCCATGTAGGTAATGCCACTATTAGAGCCAAAAGATATGCTAATCATCTGCTACTATCTAAGCAAGATGGCCATATTGATCTAACGCATCTTGCGACACACATATATAATAGTCAATTTAATTGGTATGAAGACGTGATCGCCTCAGAAAAAGAAATTTGTCTCATCCTTAATGAAAATTACAGTCAGATAAATCTCAATCAACTTAGTCAAATAAAACTTACTACAGAAGAATACACCACCAAAGAAATTTCTATTCCTTTTATTGTAAATGAATCTGATGATATAACTAAACTGCTAGAAAAATACCATAAATCTAAGAAGAGTCAACACATAAAAAGTACAGAAGACATAAGTAGATTGATAGAAGAAACAGCATTTAAGATAGGTATGTTTGGCTTCATGCCCGCATTCTTTTATTTAAAAGGATTACACTCAGATTTTGAGATGCCACGTAAAAACATACCCGCCAAAAGAGTAGAAGCAGGATCAATTGCAATAGGAGGGTCATATCTTGGAATCTACAACAGACCAAGCCCGGGTGGCTGGCATATATTGGCACATACGCCTATCATCATAGAAACAAATGATGTGATCAACAAATTACAAGTAGGTACAAAAATTAAATTTACTGCAATCAACCAGCAAGATTTTAACGAATTGAAATCCAGAAACTTCACTCTCACAACCTACAATAACAGCAATGCCTAGTTGTGAAATTATTAAGCCAGGACTCTATGCTTCCTTGCAAGATAAAGGACGAGTTGGTATGGCTTATTATGCCATTCCATCTTCTGGAGTTATGGACAGACAATCAGCTAAGCTAGCCAACGCCTTAGTCGGAAATCCACCCACCAACCCGGTGATAGAATGTTGCTTGTCTGGCCCATCAATAAAATTCTACAACCCAACTACAATTGCTCTTACGGGCAGTCCTATGAGTTGGGCTATAAATGGTAAATCAACACGTACAAACTCAGCTCTGACTATCATGGAAGGAGATATTCTCTCTTCTAAATTTGCGACAGCCAACCTCTATGCATATATCGCTATCCAAGGCAACATAGAAACAACACTGTCATATAAATCATGCAGCGTCTATCCACCAGCCGAACTTGGACATCAAGGGGGTCGTCCTTTTCAATCAGGAGATTTACTACATTGGCATATCTCCAATACCTTATCTAATCTCATCCCTGTGCAGCGCATATTCTCCTCAAAGATCCCAATTATCAAAGGGCCTGAATTTTATTTCCTATCAGAAGAATCACAGGAATTATTAACTGCTTCTAGATGGTCCAAATCTGTTGACAGCAATAGAATGGGTGCGCGACTTTCTGGACCAAAACTCACAGCAAACAACATTCTGCAAGACAGTGTTCCAGTCCTCCCTGGCCATATACAACTCCCCCCCTCTGGACAACCAATAGTCGTTCTACAGGATGGGCAGACGACGGGTGGTTACCCAAGGATAGGCTTTATTGATAGCAATGGATTAGATGATTTTAATCAGGTGGGATTGAGAGAGGCATTAGAGTTTAGTATCACTTTTTGAGATAATCGATGTGATTCTCCTCAATTCTATATGACTATCAAGTTACATGCATTTACTGAATAGCGCATCTAAGATGCACCATAGATCAACAGATTCACATAGATAGTAATGCTATACTGTTATCGAAAATGAGCAGTTTCCACATTTAGTATCTAGCTAATCGTACTTGCCTACCGTGGGTTTTCTTTTTCATTGAAAAAAACCTGTCCTGAGCAAAGTCGAACGGCAAACAAAATTCTAGGCTCTACCCATTTCTTAACGCTAACTCAGCTTTAAATATCTAAACAAGCGCCAAACCCCTTCTTCCAGTCGTCAAACAACGGCCATTGTTTTTAACGCCATATAAAACCTCCTTAGCCATAATGGCTAAAGGCCGTCCAATCAACTATCCATCAATAAAAATCCTGTAGCCTAAAATGGCCTATTCAGTGTATTTACTTTAAAATCATTCTATAATTTGACAAAGCTTATAAAGTTATTAAGCTCGACTATATCTAATCAACATCCTCCTATCCTTTTACCTATCTTCGCCCCATCAAATCACAGTCAGACATACTCAAAAAACTTGGTATCGCTCAACTCAATGAGATGCAGTTAGATGCCCACCAAGCCATAGCCCATAATGACGAAGTGATTCTTCTCTCACCTACAGGCACGGGGAAGACACTGGCCTTTATGCTACCCCTTATTGACAAATTAGATCCAGACTTGGATGAAGTTCAACTGATGATTCTTTGTCCTACTAGAGAGTTAGCTCTGCAGATAGAGCAGGTCGTCAGAGATATGGGCTCAGGGTATAAAATCAATGCGGTCTATGGTGGTCAGTTCTTTTCTAAGGACAGAACTCACATAAAGCATAAGCCAGCTATACTTATAGGGACACCAGGACGGGTTGCTGACCACTTAAGAAGAGAGAGTTTTGCCATAGAGCATATTAAAGCTATGGTACTGGATGAGTTTGACAAGTCACTAGAGATAGGATTTGAGAAGGAATTGAAATTTATAATAAAGGATTTGAGAGACTGTAAGATAAAAGTGCTGACTTCTGCCACACATAATGTGCAGATACCCTCCTTTATGAAGTTACGCGAACCAGTCGAGCTTAATCACTTGAGTAATGCCAAGCCAAAATTGACAGTCAAGATGATCAGTTCGCCTAGCAAAGACAAGCTTGACACCCTGGTCTCTTCCCTATCCCACTTAGGCGAAAAAATTGGAATTGTATTCTGTAACTACAGGGATTCTATAAGACGTGTTAGTGAGCGATTGAGTGAGGAAGGTATCCCGCATGGAAGTTTCTACGGTGGCCTGGAACAAAAGGACAGAGAAAGGGCACTTATCAAATTTAGAAATGGGACCCACAGAGTGATTCTGGCGACTGATTTGGCTGCTAGGGGCCTTGATATACCAGCCTTGGATTATATCTTACATTATCATCTGCCTATGCGGGAGGAGGAATGGATTCACAGAAATGGTCGTACAGCAAGGATGCATCTAGAAGGAACTGCCTATCTGCTCAAGTGGACAGAGGATGAGCTACCAGATTTCATCGATAATCCAGAAGAAGAGATATTAACGAATGATAAGGTTCCTCCTCAAACCGACTGGTCCACCTTATTTATCTCCGGCGGCAGAAAGGATAAAATATCAAAGGGAGATATTGCAGGTTTCTTTTTTAAGCAAGCTGAGTTAATTAAAGATGAACTTGGCGCAATAGAATTGAAACAAGATTGTGCCTTTGTTGGGATTAAATCCTCTAAAGTAAAGTCGTCTATTTCAAAACTCAATAATACCCGATTGAAGAAGAAAAAGGTACGCGTTTACTTGGTATAACAAATCTGCGATGGGCGGCTGTTCGAAGTATGCCGTCTTATCTCATGTTACCTATAGTCCCTCTTTTATGCAGTTTGTCTAATTTTCTTCTGTTTGATGTTTTTAAGTCTATTTGGTTTGCTAAACGCAGATGGATTTAATGAAAATCTTTCAGCAAGTTTGTTCACCATTTTTTTGCTAATGTTTCTTCTGTAGTTGAGTATGTCTGTTATTAACTGACAAGAAACATCCACCTGTTTGGCAAGTTGGGATTTTGTTAGTCCATTTTCATCGAGCAAGTATTGAATCATTTCTACCGGATTCATTCCTTTTGGCTTTTCTATTGTTCTACTTTCGTATTCGTCAATTAGTATTGAATCAATTCTATCTCTTCTATATTGCCTTTATAATTCTTATTTGTAAGATCTTCGTGACGTTCACAGTATTCATTGTACTGTACCATTGATTTAATCTTCTTGTATTTCATATTCATCTTATTTAACCATTTCTACTTTACACGCATGGAACTGTTGGTTCGTCTGGATTATAGGTAACTAGATATCACAAGCCCTCTCAGGTGATTTGCCATTAATAGAAATGATATCATCTAAGCGAATTTCCAGACCACTTTTGGTAATCAAATACTCCACACTTGATCTGGTCTCCCAAGTCTTAATCCATTCATCTTTGCTCGTCAGCACCGCTTCCCCAGCCCTATAGACGATTTCTGATTGATGCCTGAAAGTGGCTAAATGCTCTATATAATCCACATAGTCACAAGCAATCGGTTTATACGGTCGATCTATAGACATGGTTACTTTTGAACAACAAGTTTTTTACTTATGGCTACTTTCCCATCTCTAAGTACAACCAAGTAAAGATTGCTCTGAATACCAAGCGTCTCCATCATATACTCATAACTCCCTTCTTTGTGATACCGATCTACAAGGGTTCTCACATGCTGCCCTAGATCATCCATCAAGACTATGGATATGTGGCTATCATGTCCTATGTCATAGTTGATTCTGGTATAATCTTTTGCAGGATTAGGTGACAAAAACATTTGATGAGCTGCTTTTGATTCTTCATGACCTACCAATTTGATTTCCACTTCTTCAGGAGCAAAGCAGTGCACTTCGATCTCAAAATTATCAGCTAATTTTCTTAAAGCTCTTACATCTAACACCTCAGCCAATACCTGTTCGTAAGCTTTTCTGGTCTTATACCAATCCCCTTCTGAGTGTTCTGGCTTAATCTGATAGAGTTTTTTGGCAAGGAGGTTAGTCGTCGCCTCGTCCAGAGAAAACTCAGACTTAAGATAGTTGACCCGTTCTATAACGTAATCATCTGTGAATTCTGCTAGCTGAGCTGCTATAGATTGCAATACAAATAACAAAGGAAGTATTAGAATAAGGTGCTTCATGCTAATCTTTACTTATCGATTAATTAAACAATTGAGTGAAAGCGGCTCTTCTAGGTAGGAATACAATACTAACGTTAAATACAAAACAATGTTATTCTAGAGGAGAAATATTAATAAAAAACGAAAAATACCAACCTCTTAATAACCTTTTAGTTCGTTATGACATCAATAAATGCTAGATAAACAGTAGCCAACTTTATAGATTCCAATAATGACTTATACTATACTCAGTCTAATATGAGATATTGCCGTCTCATATTAGACTCGTCATATTGGCTCCTTAGAATGGCAAATTTTTTAAGTCGACATTTCCTCCTGAAATAATTATGCCCACTTTCTTATTTTGAAATTGGGATTTTTCAAGCATTAGAGCAGCTAAAGGCACTGCGCAGGATGGTTCTATAATAATCTTCATTCTCTCCCATACCAGACGCATAGCTGTTATTATTTCACCTTCTTCTACCCTTATTATTTGGTTGATGTATTCTTTGATAATTGGAAAATTGACATCTCCCAGATGTGTTCTCAGCCCGTCTGCTATCGTATCCACTTTTAGGTTTTTGATAATCTTACCCGCTTTAAGGGACCAGTAGGCATCATCTGCTTGTCTTGGTTCTCCTGCTATCACTTCACAGTTATTCCCAAAATGTTCTGCGGCAAGTGCTGTTCCAGCCAACAAGCCCCCGCCTCCTACAGGGGTGAGAATGACATCAAGGTCTGGTTGTTCGTTCAGTAACTCCATTGCTGCCGTACCTTGCCCCATAATGACATCCAGATCATTGGACGGATGTAGAAAAGCCAAACCATGTTCTTTGACCAACTGGTTCGTCGTTCGTTCTCGTGCTTCTATAGTAGATTCACATTCTGTGACCAAGCCTCCATAACCACGAACGGCATTCTTTTTTACTTGTGGCGCATTTTCAGGCATGACAATATGAGCAGGAATTCCAAGCATACTTGCGGATAATGCCACGGCTTGAGCCATATTCCCACTAGAATGTGTAATGACACCATTGCGTCGTTGATCTTCACTCAAATTGAGAATAGCATTAGAGGCTCCCCTCATTTTGAAGGCCCCCATTTTTTGGAAATTTTCGCATTTGAAATGAATATCTGCTCCTGCAATATCATTGATGGTAGAAGAAGTCAACACTGGAGTATTATGTATATAAGGTTCTATTCTAGCCTGCACTGCAAGCATAGAGTCTTTAGTAATCGATCGCATTGTACAAATCTAATCAAGGTGAGATTTTTCTATGAAAGCCATTACAGAATTTAATATCAATTTAAGACTATGTATCACAACCAAGTTGCTAACTTTGCAGTTATTAATCTAATTATTTAATTGACACAAAAAGCTACTATGGAGGCACCTTGGTTCGAAATGTTGGTAGAGAGTTGTGGCTACATAGCCACATTCGTCGGTGTGATGATGGAAGGTGAAGTTTCCTTAGCTACCTCAGTCTTAGGGGCAAAGGCTGGGTATTTCAATCTCTGGCCTGCAATGATCCTTGCATGGTTAGGAGCTTGGATCGCCGATTGGTTCAAGTTCTTACTGGCAAAAAAGAAAGGCATTTCATTACTTGCAAAAAAACCAAAGCTCAAAGACAAAATTGACCGACTCTCTATCTGGTATGACAGATATCCTTTCTTCATACTCCTCATATACAAATTGCTTTTCGGTATGACCACTGTCTTACTCATTATCACAGGTCTAAGAAATATAAGCTATACTAAATTCGCTATTCTAAGTGGTATCTCAGTGGGCATATGGACTGGAGCAATTGCCACCTTATCCTACATGTTTTCAGAGTCTATTATTAGTAAGTTAACATGGGTAACAGGTAATATCCATTATTTCTTAATTGGTTTAGCCATTGTCGCTTTCCTTATATGGTTCTTTATCAAGAAGCCTTATCGCAAGAACTGCTTTGAGTGCGACGAAGAAGAAGCACCATCCTTGGCCTAAACGTTGCAAGCAGATTTCCTCTATCTAACAAAAGACATCTTAGAGCGATTTTATAAAGAAATCTCTCTTACATTTAAGGTCTATGAAGAAAGAGCTAGAAAAGCACCAGGTTCCACCTGATACAGATACCGCCAGATTATCAGATTATGTCGCAGGTAAATTTGTGAGCATTAGTAGTAAAAAGGGCATGAAAAAGGCAATTTCAAAAGGGCTTGTTAAGGTGAATGGCCAACGAGGAACGACAGGAAAATATGTCAACACTGGAGACATCATAACACTGCATGCCGATCCACTCATGGATAAAAAAGTAATCACTAAAGTAGAGCTAGATGTGCTCTTTGAAGACAACCATATTGCTATAATCCATAAGCTTGCTGGCATCATAGTGAGTGGTAATAAAAAGCACACCATAGAAAATGCCTTGCCACACAATCTGACAAAATCAGAACTACCCGATGCCTTACCGAGGCCTCTACCGGTACACAGATTAGACTACCCAACTTCAGGCACCTTACTCATCGCGAAAACATCGTCGGCAGTAACGGAACTTGGTAATATGTTTGCAAGACGAGAGATAAAGAAAGAATATCATGCAATAGTGCAAGTGCCTAAGAATGTAGACTTAGATGACAAAGGAACCATAGACAAAGAGATCAAAGGCAAATCTGCAGTTACTGAATATTCCGTGCTAAGTAGAATTGATTCACCCAAATTCAACCAGTTGGTTTTGCTCGAATTGTCACCAATTACTGGACGTAGACATCAAATTCGCATACACCTATCCGACAAGGGCACACCCATATTGGGAGATCAGACCTATGGCATAGATGGACAGACCCTGAAAGGAAAGGGATTATTTTTGCATGCTAGCAAAATAATATTCAAACATCCGTTTGAAGATAACACCGTTTCTGCAGCAAGTCCATTACCTAACAAGTTTGATCGAATTCTACAAAACAAAATAAGCACAACAACATGATTAAGATTGGAGAATATCAATCTCTGACTATTGCGAGAGAAATGCCTCAGGGATTCTACCTGGAAGACGAGGATGAAAACGAAGTGTTGTTTCCAACAAAATATATCACTCCTGACATGGCTATAGATGACCGAATTAAAGTCTTTGTCTATTGTGATTCCAGCGGTAGAGAAGTAGCCACTACAGAAAAGCCATTATTCACTGTAGGACAATGTGCGCTACTAGACGTGGTGCAAGTCAATGACTCAGGTGCCTTTTGTGAGTGGGGAATAACTAAAGAACTTTTTATTCCTTATAGCAACCAAGATGAAAAATTAGTAATAGGCAACAAGTATGTTGTATACATGTATCTAGATGATGTTACTGAGCGCCTGGTAGGTACAACTAAGCTTGATGTCTTTCTCAAAAAATTTGCGGACGAAAATATCACTGTTGGTTCAAGTGTAAATATCATGGTCTTCAAAGAATTAGACAAAAGTTACAAAGTAATTATTAATGATGCTTATGTAGCCATGATCTATAAAAATGAGATCAAGGAGCCTCTCCGCATAGGTCAACTGACTACAGGATATATCAAACCACTAAGGCCTGATAACAAAATAGATATTAGTATAAATCCCGTAGGCCATCAGCACATAGAACCACAAGCACAACTCATACTCTCCAAACTAAAATCTAATGGTGGGCACCTACCCTACAACGACAAAAGCAAACCAGAGGAAATCAAAGCTGAGTTTGGTATCAGCAAGAAATTGTTTAAAAAGTGCACAGGTAATTTATACAAGCAAAGACTGATAGCGATAAAGGATGATGGAATACATCTAGTGGAATCATGAGATGAGTTATGCAGGACTTATTAATACTCATCCCACTATTCTTCCTCATCGCTTTCATCTATTCCAGCGCTGGCCTAGGCGGAGGATCTAGTTACCTTGCGACTTTAAGTCTGATAAGCCTTCCTTTTATAGACCTCAGAATGATTGCACTTATCTGCAATATAGTCGTGGTGAGCTCTACCATCATCTTATTCGCAAAGCATGATTATATCAAATGGCGAAAGATATTTCCGCTGATACTCCTTAGTGTGCCATTAGCTTACCTGGGTGGCACTATGAAGTTAGATGCTCAATTCTTTTACCTCCTGCTAGGAGGCTCTTTGCTAATAAGTGCTTTGCTGATGCTTATGGATATCAAAAGAAAAGCTTATAGCCTCCCTCGCTACTCCAATGCCGGAATAGGTGGTGGCATAGGCTTTCTGTCAGGAATGGTCGGTATAGGTGGCGGTATCTTTCTCTCTCCCTTGTTACACCTAGCCAACTGGGCAAAGCCTAAGGTTATCGCAGCAACGACAGCCGCCTTTATATTGGTCAATTCCATTGCAGGGTTACTGGGACAGATACAGACCAATGGCTTTCAAGTAGATTGGCGGTTTTTGCTTGGTCTTATTGTGGCTGTAATTGTGGGAAGTCAGATAGGCGTACGCCTCACCATATTTAAGCTCAATCCACAAGGGGTCCGTAAAATGACGGCCATTGTGATTCTTATCGTCGCCATTAGATTATTAATAAAAAACCTCTAGAAGAAATTCTATATTTAGACTCTATGAATCTATTATGTTTCGGTATTGCAAAGGAGATAGTAGGTAATGCCAACTGTGCTGTACCTGATGCAGACATATCCAACGTGGCTGAGCTCAAAGAGTATCTGAGACAGACTTACCCAGAGTTTAACAAATACAAAGACTTCCAAGTGGCAGTCAACCAAGCCTTTGCTGAAGATACATCCCCTATTACCCCTACTGACGAAATCGCTATAATACCCCCTGTCAGTGGCGGATAATTTGGACATACAAATACTTCCAGAGACACTGGTACCTGATAATAACTATGCCTTCGTACTAGATGAAGCCTGTGGAGGCATTAATATGTTTGTAGGCACCGTCCGTCGATGGAATAAAGGAGAGGAGATAACTCATCTAGATTTTGAATGCTATGTACCCATGGCTATCTTAGAATTAAAAAAGATAACCAGTCGAGCCTTCGAGCAATTTGGTGTACATAAGATCTCTATTCACCATCGAATTGGACATGTAGGACTGGAGGATATTGCTGTGGTGATTGCAGTTTCTTCTAAACATAGAAAAGCCTCATTCACTGCCTGTGAGTATATTATAGATGAGCTAAAAAAGACAGTACCTATTTGGAAAAAAGAATTTATGACCAATGGGAGTTATTGGGTGAATTCGAGACCGTGAAAGTAAGTTATATCACAAAATAAAGAACATATTCTCCATCATTTTTATTCAATATTCATTTCAATGAATTGCTATTCTCAAATTACTGTATTTCGAATTAACAAACTTCTCAGAAGTATTAATAAGAGAAAGTGCTGAAGATGGAGAAGGAGTAAAATTAGACAAGGCAAATAAGAAAGTCTATTGGCTAGAGGTTAATTCATTTAGAGATGTTTGGATAATTTATAGAGCTGATTATGATGGAAGTAACTTGGAAGTTTTTTTTAGACACTGAAATGCCAGTTCATTTTGATATCGATTTTAATAACAACAGAATTGTATGGATTGATGAAAGAATCTTTATTGAATAGCACCATGACTCATCGAATGGATCTTTTCCGTATTTATCAAACCTAGATTTCAGATGTATGGAGTTATATTAAGTCTTCTAATTGTATTGATTATCGCAGTAGTGATAATGAAATACCTAGGACATACATCCTTACGTTCTGCTTTGGCCAATGACACATCTGTAAGGTCTAAAAAAAGATTGATAGAATCAAATATCTACAAGGCACCTCGGGGATATTTTATAGATACCGTGGAAGTCATTCCAGACTTGGAGTTAAGATGTGCAACTTGGGAGACTAAGAATAGTAAAGGTACCATACTCATATTTTCAGGCTTTACTGAATTTATAGAAAAGTATTATGAAACCATCGGTGATCTCATAGATTTAGGATGGTCCGTCGTTGCTTTTGACTGGAGAGGTCAGGGACTTTCTTCGAAGTTGCTCAAAGTAAAAGACAAAGGATACATAGAAAGCTTTGGTCAATATCTACAGGATGCAGAAGCCATTTATCAACAGAGAGTGGAGCACTTACCCAAGCCACATAATCTTTTAGGTCACTCTATGGGTGGACATTTAGCATTCAGAGAGTTGCAAGAACATCCTAATCGATTTCACCGAGCTGTGCTGAGTGCGCCTATGCAAAGCATAGCTGGATTACCAACAAATGTACTAAGCAAGTTTTCTTCTTTTTTTAGGTTATTGGGCTTTGGACAATCTTATGTGATCGGCGGAAAAGCTGGTGACAAAAACAAGGGTTACAAAAGATTGACATCAGATATCAATCGGTTCAGAAAATGGTCCTCTATATTTAAGAAGGAGCCGAGATTACTCATGGGGTCAGCCACTTGGAACTGGACAAAAGCTGCTTCCAAAAGCATGCGACATAGCATGAAAGCAGAGCAAATTCAAAAAATAAAAACACCAGTGTATGTCGCCAGCGCCAAGGATGATGTTGTTGTCAATGAGACGACTCACGAACGCATGGATGACACCAATCCATTGATTAGAATAATACCCTACTCAGGTGCTAGGCACGAAATATACACGGAGGTTAATTTATACCGCAATCGATTTATGCAAGATGTAGATGCCTTTTTTATGGAGAAAAATAATCATTAAAATTAAACTCATCTAAGTCTTGAAATAGCTTCAATTTATTTACTGAATACTTCACAGATACTTACAATATGAAAACATCTCTACTAGAGCATCGAACCTTAGCCAAATTGGACATACACGTAGCTAAAGGCGCTATTGCTTCTACAAAAGATATTTGTCCAAAATCTGCTTAACACTACCTAGATATTGTTTTCCAAAAATATTCAGATGCACCAGCAAGTAATAAAGCTGAAATAAATCCGCCCGACCTGTCCAGTCCTTATGAAGTGGAAATAATTCATTGTACTTGCCAAATACTTCACTATCAAAACCACCAAACAATCGCATCATGGCTAGATCCATTTCTCTGTGTCCATAACTAACAGATGGATCTATGAAGATTGGCCCCTTATCACTATCTATAAGATTACCTGACCATAAATCTCCATGCAATAAGGCAGGTTGCTCTATTGGAATAAGATCAAATAGTACTTGTTGAAACAATTCTAGGTTGACTTTCAATCTAAATCCAAAATCATTGGACAGTCTAACTTGTGGTTCAATCCTCGTGGAAATATAATATTCTGTAAAGTCATGATAATTGGTATTTTTCTGAGGCAAAGAACCAATATAATTATCATGATTTAAACCAAAGTGTTCTTTGGTAATTTTATGCATTTTGACCAAGGACTTAGCCAATCTATGATTATTCCGCATCCCTGGCACAACCCAATCCGTTAAAATATAGGCAAGTTCTTGTTGATGATGATAAGCATAGACTTGCGGCACATCGACAGCATGATGTGCAAGTAATTGCAGACCCCTGATCTCGCTAGAAATAATTGCCTCAGCTGATGGCATATTGTTGTATTTAACAAAATAGACTTTGCCATCTTCTGTCTCGACCTTTTGAGCATAATTGATATCCCCTCCAGAAATAACCATTTGTCTACTTATCAAATATCCTTTTGATGCCAAATCACTTATGATATTGTCAGGTATACTCATCAATTATTTATCCATAGTGTTCTTGTAACTTAATTATTCCTATCATCTAATTTATAGGTGAATTAAATATTTCCAACAACAAGAGGTTATCATCACAAATGCACCTAACAATATTAATTTATAAATCAGCCTTTAAGCTATAAAAAAGAGGCTGTCCATTAAAAATGAACAGCCTACTTTTTGATTAAAAATTGACTAATTATTTGCTTCTATTACTTCGCCACTACTATTCTATGCACAGCTAAATGCTGGCTATCATTTCGCAGCTGAAGGATATAAGTGCCATTTGATACTTGAAGTAAGTTTATCTTTTCTATATCACTATGGTTCGCATCAAAGTTTCCTGATTGAATGACCTCTCCCTTGATTCCATATATCTGATAACTGATAGATTTTTCCATACAGTGAGATAGATTTAGACTAATGAAATCACTAGCTGGATTTGGTGCTATGGTAATAGACCCTAAATCGTTGTCATTAACTTTAGAATCCATTGCTCTCAATGTTAATTCCAAATTATTATCCATATTAGTAGTCAAAGCACCCTGAAATGATGGATTTACTAAACCAGATCCACTACATGATTCTATCATCACGTCATCTATATAAAGCAAGTCTGCATTTCCAGAGGCATCACATCTTATTCGGAATACTGTATTGTTTGATAAATTATTGGACCCAATATTTACTTGAGCATGCTGTCTTTGTCCATTAGAAAAGTCTTCATTCACAACCCATTCCTGTACGATTGCAAAAGATGATCCACCATTAGTGGAAACTTCAAAGAAAAAGTCTTCACCTGTCTCAAACGATTCTGGCAAGAAACTAAAGCTAATAACAGCCTCAGATGCAGCACTCATATTTAGATTATCTGTAAACATAGAAGATGCAGCACCAGAGTTATCTCTAAGTCTTACAGAAGAAGATCCAGAATTGCTAAATGCGCTATTAATTATTAGGCCGCAATCTGAACCACCGTCATTCCAAATATTAAAACCAGATTCAAAGTTGACTTCTGATATAGCTTGACAATCTGATGAATTACCGCTACTACATCCCATCACTTCCACTTCAGCCAATTGGAGTGAATTCATACCCAAAAGTTGTATTCTCAAATACCTTCCAGTTCGATTTAATTCCATATCTGTCTCTTCTCCTGCAGTTCCAGGAAAATGAAAGTCTCCTACACCATTTTGATTAATTGCATTATTCAAGTCTGTAGAATTAAAAGCTACATCAGAAACTAATACATGAAAGTCCTTCAGTCTTTCGCCACAACAACTAGTACGATTCCAAATTCTGACAAATTCTAAATTATAGACCTGCCCCAAATCCACTTCCCACCAAGCATTCTGTTGGCTAACTGTACGAGTGATGGAATTATTACGATGGTCTCCATCAGTGTTACCATCTATTGCATTAGCAGATCCAAATCGAGTTTCATTACTCCTAAAAGTTGAAACTTGGGTTGTTGTTTTTCCTAACGCCACATTAGTTGTGGAGGTACACTCTATTCCGTTTATTGCAACAGCTTCTCCTACACAATCACAATTGCTAGTAAATACATCACCTGTTGTATTATCATTACCATCATTACATGGTGTTCCTATCAGAGCATCATTCATACTAGGGCATACATCCTGTTCGTCACAAACACCATCTCCGTCTGCATCAGTGAATACTCCAGCACAATTACAGTCAGCATCGTAGACATCACCTGTAGTACAGATATCGCCATCATCACAGACAGAACCTGGCTCACATGCAGGAGTAGATCCACCCTGACATGCTTCTATTACAATGTCATCAAATATGAAATAATCAGCTATATCATCCGCCGTTGACCTTAGTCTAAGTGAGGTTGTCGCTGTGAAATTAATTCCTGTTATTACCTCCGTAATATCCTGTCTAACTTGATTTGAGAAGTCAACATTATTGACATATTCATTAATGACAACATAGGCCCCTCCAGTAGAAACTTCAAGCACAAAACTATCAGTGTCTTCTACAGCATATGGGAAGACATTAAATTTAATCTGAACTGCTTCTACTCCCTCTAAATTTAAATCAGAAGTATACAAACTAGATTGTATGCCATCGTTTGCCTGAATATAAAAACTGTTGTTTCCTGTATTTGCAAAAAAGGAACCAGACAATACAGTGGCAGACTGTCCACCATCTATCCATATCCCCATATCTCGATTTTCGAATCCTGTTGTGCTTATTACTGAGCAGTCTTGGCTAGAGTTGCATTCTGCGCCGGTGGCATTAGGAACACAGCCATCTGAATCATCTGGATCTTGCGCTCCACATATACCATCTCCGTCTACATCTATATACATCCCTGCACAATTACAGTCTGCATCATATACATCTCCTGTCGTACAAGCATCACCATCATCACATGCGCGACCAATCTGGCTTACATCGCAATTATCATTCGCATCACATATCCCGTCATTATCTGAATCTCTAAATGTCCCTACACAATTACAGTCTGAATCATACACATCTCCTGTAGTACAGTCATCACCATCATCACATGCACGACCAATCTGGCTTCCATCACAACTATCATTCGCATCACAAATGCCATCGTTGTCACTATCTTGAAATTGGCCCACACAATTACAATCTGCATCGTAGACGTCTCCTGTCGTGCAAGCATCACCATCATTACATCGAGTACCAGTTAAGTCACAATCAGAACAATTTCCACTTAGACGTACGCTAAGTATTCTTAGTTCACTTCGCTCATTGGTAGTTGTCTTTTTATTGACCAATAATCCTATGGACAATGTATGTCTGCCAGCAGAAAGATTGCTTAGTGCAAATTCTGCTGTTTGTATACCTGTGTCAGTTATGTTACCTGCATTGGATTCAGCCAAATAAGGATTACCATCGAATGATAAGTTGTTACCATCCACTTCTGCCAATACTCTCGTCCACTCACCTGCATCAAAACCTGAATGTGAAGTCAGACGATATTCTATCTCTAATCTCAAAGGCTCTTGTCTTGTTACATCAAAATCTGTTGCAATAGCCAGTGACATGTCAGTTATATCGGTTCTATTTACACCTCCTACTTGGAGTTCTATGGATCGATTATGTATTATCAGATTTTCGTAAGTAGGCTTTGGTGTAGAAAATGCTCCTGATAGTTCTGAGAAATCTCCCAGGCCATTTTGGAAATTTTCATCTATAATACTGCTGCCAAAAACACAATCATCCATTGGATCACAGATGCCATCTTGATCTTCATCTACATAAGTACCTGCGCATTCGCAATCAGAATTATACACATCATTAGTTGTGCATTCATCTCTATCGTTGCATGACTGACCAGCAAGACTGCCATCACAATTGTCATCTGCATCACATACCCCATCACCATCAGCATCCGCAAACGTTCCTATACAATTACAATCTGCATCATATCTATCGCGAGTTGTACAAGGGTCGCCGTCATTACAGGCTTGTCCTATAGTCGTACATCCATTATCAATTACTGTACACTGTAATTCCAATGCAGTCCATCTTCCTCGAGAAAAAGCAAAGTCTGTTCCTTCTGGTATCATACCATTAGATGCTGAATTAAATTCAACACGGATTACATCACCTGATTGTAAACTTACATTAGTCCATACATTAGAGTATTGCGTAAACTCTGCTATTCCAGTTCCAAAAATTCTCGGATTGGTAAAAGTTCCACTAAGTCTCTGACCATTGATGGCAATTCTATAACTGCTCTCTCCATCGGATTCTGCCATAGTAAATAACTCTAGGTTATATGTGCCAGACTGACCATTAAAAGGAATGGTCACCGCAGCAAATTCATCTTTATACATAGCTGCATTTATAGCTATTGCGCCCCTTGCATTATCTACATATGCTGGAGAAAATCCGTTAACTGAAAGTTCTGAAGAATCATCTATGGCATTGAAAGAATAATTCTGATCACAATCTATATTTCCTGTACCTCCACCAGTTGTAGTGTCATCAGCATTTGGCGATCCACAAACATTGTCTGTAGATGTTGTCCAGTATGCATAACTATTTTGATCTCCAGTAGGATTGGTATCAGTGGAAACTAATGAAAAGCCTTCCCCATCAGCTTCTGTTGGCCATAGGTCCTTGTCATCATACTCCACGCAGATAATTACTTCTCCATCGAAAGTAGTAAATTCTATTTTCTCTCCGCCATTACTTAACTGACCTGAATATTCACCGATTATATTAAAACCTGGACACTTTTGTGCCAATGCTGAAGGATTACTTGCTATAACAACGAAGCTTTGAGGCTCCATAATAGTGCCTATTGGGAAAGTGAACTCTACACCATCCGTAATTTGCAAACCACTGATGTCTAGAGTAAGTGAATTACTGGTGTTTTTGATTTCCAGAAACTCCAATTCTGTATCCTCGATAGTATCTCTGTTGAATGCAAATTCTTCAGGGTTATACATAATCTCAGTCAGTTTTATCCAACTTAAATCCTGTCTTACACCAAGTTGCAAAGTATGCAGAGCACTCCAGTCATTACCTTGCTTTACCCTTGCCATCAATGTTGTAGATTGATTCATGACAAGACTTCTGTTTGTGTATTCTTGCGCAGATGAAGATATGCCACCTCCAGGTAATCTTGGATCTTCACCATTAGTTGTAAAATAGATATCGCCTGAGTTGTTTGGATTTTCCATGTCAACTCTATAGCCACTCTCTACAGATAAGTCTTTGACTTCTACAGCCCGATTTCTATTGAGAAAAAGAGGTGGATTAATCGAAGGATAGTATCCTTCTCTTCTTAAGGCTGTAATCAATCTATCCACGTTACCATCCATAAGACCATCTACTCTGTTGACTTCATTTCTCCAGTGCTGGTCTCTGTTCCTTGTCTCACCATCATTGAGACTATCTCCCCATCTTGCAGATTCTGCAACGACTGCATTTTCTATTTGATTATTGAGTGCTGCCCATCTTTCTCTGGAGTTCTCGTCTGTTACTGCTCCATCGTTAAAACAAATATCATATACACGATCCGCCAACGTCATCATAAACTCATCACTTCTCTTAGCTTTATTGAAGACCAAGGCAGAATTTCTTCCACCTGTATCATTGCTCCTAAAATCAGGGTGCACCCAAGCTCCATTGTTTGCATTTCTTGTCACATCCCAAGACCATTCGTTATCCCAACCGAAAAACATCAAAGGTCCCGTAGGAGAATTGCTGTTTCCAGCCCACCAGTTATTACCTGGCCAGTCTTGTACTCCAGTCATCCATGACAATAATATATAATCTAAGAACTGCTCTACGTCTAAGTATTCCTTTAGTTCGTTGTAGTTGCTTTGGTTATTTAGATTCTTATCAAGTAGATCATTGATTAAGTAATTATATCTGTTTCTGTTTCCTGATCTTATACCAGCGTGACTGACTGCAAACCAGTCATCCTTATCTCCACCTAGGTAAGTAGAGGTAAAAGATTCATCTGGGCGCTCAATAGGATTATACAATCCCCAGTATAGACCGTTCACATATAGATGTACGAAAGTACCGTGTGAGCCTATGCCTGACGCTGCAATCTGAGATTGGCGGAACCACTCATCTCTTGTAAAGGCGGTCCTGTCTTCGTTCCAGTTTCTAGACCATGCTCGGTTGTTTCCTGCTCTTAGGACTATCCTGTCAAATTCGTTCTCTGCTGTTTCTGATCCTACTGCTGCATTTCTAAATATATCTGAGTCCCAGTCTTTGGCACCATATCTTTCTTTGAATGATAATCTCATAGAACGTTTCAGTCTATGATGACTATGTGGTTCTATACCGCCATCTTCTTGTTCGTTCAGGCTCGGATCTTCAGGGTACAGTAGCTCTACAGACATCTTTCTCTCTACTTCTCCATCATAGATTTCCCAGAAATCACCTCTAGGCATAACGATGGACATACTTGGGATGTCCATCATTCCTTGTATAAGGTCGGCTCTGTATCTAGAAGAATTGACGATATCTGGATCCATCTGATAATCATGTGTGGCAGTACCACTTCCACCTAAGTCATAACGATTGTTAGGCCAGCCACTGATGTTTCTAGGTTGGTTTATGACATCCTCTATATAGAGATATGAATGTGTATACAGCTTAGAAGTATCCACTCCCGGTATGTATCCTATTGCTCTAAGAACTGTTGTGGTTTCTACTGGAATGCTGCCATTGTAGATGATACCTGATCTTGGCGTAGGTTCTTTTCCGTCTAGTGTATATCTAATAGTAGCATTGGGGTCAGTAGATGTGATAGTCAGATTAAATGGGGCATCATAGAAGCCTCTTTTTTCTGAAAAATCAAGCTTCACATCGATAATCTGCGCTGAAGCTTGGGTCGAATACCCTAAGACTAATAAGAAAGTATAGAGTAGTGATACAAATTTTGAAGTGTCAAGACAAATCTTAGCCATTGTCTTGTGGCAAGGGTGCATTAGCATATGTGTATAGAGTTTAAAGTTATATAGCTCCAGCACACAGCAAATTAGTCAAAGAGTCTTGCAAATGCCAGAACAGTATAAATAGGACAGCGATATTAAGATCAGTCACTATAAATAATGGTGTTAATTATAGATTTTGGAAAGTGTGTTACTATTATATTTTTTATTGTTAAAATATTTGGAGAATTGGTACTAGCTTAATGCGCTAACTCAATTTGCGGCCTACAAGAAATTTATTTTGTCAAATCTCTTTCCAACACATAGTTACAATCCATGTAAATCTATGATATCAGTGGTGTCATTTCCACTTGCATTATAACTTCCAATTATTTCGACGATTATCTGAGTTTGTCAACTCAAAAAATAATTGATCCACTCAGCGACTATGGCAGGCTTAGGACTGTCTTTTACCTCAATCGTCAATTGCCATTTGACTCTAGTGCTAGATTGTTCGAGGTTGTGCTGAATATCATGCAGAGTAAATCTTGCTCTGATTAGAGAATTTACTGGAACAGGATTGACAAACCTGATTTTATCAAATCCATAATTCATACCCATCTTGATACCATTGAAAGTCATGCAGCTTTCAGCTAAATATGAGGCATAAGAAAGCAAATGAAATCCATGTGCTATTGTCGTTTTGAATGGTGATTCTTTTGCACATCTTTCAGTGTCGACATGAATCCACTGTTCATCTTTTGTAAGCTTGGCAAAAGCATCTACATCTTCTTGGGATATAGTCATCCAATCACTGATGCCAACTTCTTGATTTAGGTAGGACAGCATATCTTGGACACTATTAAATATGGTAGTCTTCATTTTAAAACTTACACAGATTATTAATTTTCTTAACTCAACTCTTATACTTCCTATATCCCTTTAGCCCACCCTTCAAACTATACACTTCTAGTCCCGCCTTCTCTTCCATCAGCTTTGCAGCAAGCGTTTTAGATACGCGACCAGTTTTGCAATAAAGGACTATGGGTAAGCGCTTTGAGAGTTGTTCGACTTGCTCAAATATAATATTCGGCAGATGAATGGTTTGCTCGTCTATGGCATGATGTTCTTCTTTTGACAGCACAGATACTAAAGAGAACTGTTCCCTATTAGATAATAGTTCTTCAATGCTCAAGTCTGGCACCATAGAACAATCTAAAGGCAGATAACTGGTCTTTTCGAATAATTCCTCCATTTCCTCAGTCCAGGTCTTATTCATCTTAAGGACCAATTGTCTATTTGTGAGACAGTCATAAGTCAATAATTTTCCGATTAATGGCTCACCTATTCCAAGTATGACTTTTAGTACTTCATTGGCTTGCAGCAATCCAATCAGTCCAGCGATTGTATTGAGCACACCAATTTCGGAGCAGGTAGGTATGGTTTCATCAGGATATGGAAAAAGGTCCCTGAGATGGAGGTCAGATTCTTCTTGATTTATAAAAGTAGAGACATAGCCTTCGTATTTATATATTGCACCATAGACTAGTGGAATTTGCTCTATAACTGCAAAATCATTGACAAGATATTTACACATGATGTCATCCGTGCATTCCATAATAAGGTCCACTCCAGTTAATTGCTCATCAATATTTTGTTTAGAGAGAAAATCAGTGGCTGTATGGATCTTGATTTGAGGGTTTAACGCTTGCAACCTATTTTTTAGCACCACTGACTTGGCCACGCTTTCATCACCTGTATACAAAACCTGTCTGTGAACATTAGATATATCTGGCTGATCACCATCTATTAGAGTCAACGTCCCTACTCCAGCTCCAGCTAAATAAGATGCAGAGATTGCACCAAGCCCTCCACAACCAACAACAGCAACATGCTTATTGGTCAGTTTTACTTGACCCTCTTCTCCTACTTCCGATAATAATATCTGTCTGGAATATCTGTCATTCATGTTCATCGAGCAGTTTTTGGTAATCTTGGTCGGTATCAACATCCACACCAGCTTCTGGACACATTACAGTAACCAAGTCATCATTATGGCGACTAAGAATTGATTTCGCAGAACTCTGATTATCGAGGGCCATAATCTCCCTGAAATACTGGCTAGTGTATATCGCTGGAACCCCTATTGTATCATTATAAGCTGATGCTACTAAGTGAGCTTGACCCAATTCTATCTTCGATATCATGGATTCGTAATGACTCAGAGGAATAAGAGGTTGGTCTGTAAGTACCACTAACACAGCATCAACGTTGGAATCTGTGACATGGTTAATTCCTATCTTTAGACTACCAACCATACCTTCTTCATGTCTCACATTATAAATAAAAGTTATATCATCATCAGTGACCTCAGTTCTGAGCTCTTTATCTAAATGGCCAGTAACGCAGACGATCTCATCAAGTTCTAGACTCTGACATTTACCTATGATCGCATTCAATAGGGATTCGCCTTTAAATTTGAGCAATTGTTTGTACTTTGTCATTCTCGTTGAGGCCCCTGCGGCTAATATGATTGCTGATATCTTCAAACCTTAGTTATAAAAATATTGTTTTTAATCTAAATATCTAAGAACACGTCTTTTGCTTATCGACAAACATAACCGACCTGTTAATTATCTACGACTAGCTGTCACTGATAAATGCAATCTGCGTTGTACTTACTGCATGCCTGAGAATATGACTTTCGTCAAAAAGAAAGAGCTACTCAGTTACGAAGAAATGCTGCGAATTACACATGTGTTAGCAAAGGAAGGTGTCAATAAAATTAGAATCACAGGTGGTGAGCCCTTTCTCAGAAAAGACATCATCTACCTACTCAAAGAGCTTACACTAACCAAAGGCATAGATAAAGTAGCGATTACTTCCAATGCTACACTGACTGCTCAATATCTGGATGAATTACTTGGCTTAGGTATCAAGTCTTTCAATATTAGTATCGATAGTCTGGACAAAGATAGATTCTATGAAGTAACAAGAAGAGATGTATTTGATGATGTGATGAACTGTATCCAAGAAATGATGAAAAGAGATATTGATCTTCGGCTCAATTGTGTAGTTATGGACGGTAAGAACACTGAAGACATTCTTCCTTTCATAGAAATGACCAAAAAGCATAAAGTGTCCGTGAGATTTATAGAAGAGATGCCTTTTAATGGAGATCAGACTACACCTACTCTTGATTGGAATTACTTGAAAATATTAGAGCATATAAAATCCGAATATCTAGAAATAGAAAAACTCCAAGACCCAAAATACTCTACCTCACTCAATTATCAGATCAAAGGTCATAAGGGAAGCTTTGGCGTAATCCCTGCCTTTACCAGAAGTTTCTGTGGGAGTTGCAATCGGATAAGGATTACTGCCCAAGGACTATTCAAGACTTGCTTATATGACCAAGGTGTATTTAACATCAGAGACTTTATGCGTAATGGTGCCAGTGATGAGCAGGTATTGGACATCGTTAAACAAGCCCTCTCCATGAAAAGTAAAGATGGATATGAAGCAGAGGGCAATAGAACACATCAAGTTTCTGAATCTATGTCTACAATAGGCGGTTAATGATTACAGTCCAGGAAGCCCTTGAATTAATTGCTCAGAATAAATCTGACTTAGGTACAGAACTCATCCCATTTAGTTCTGCAATGGGACGTATCCTTTCAGAAACCATTAAAACTGACAGACCTATCCCGCCCTATCATCGTGTCACCATGGATGGAATTGCAGTCAACTTTGATGAGCTCTCATCTAAGGAAAATATAAAAATTGAAGGTGTTGCTCCAGCAGGATCTCCTCAAATGACTTTACAGAATAAGAGCTCCTGCCTTGAAGTCATGACAGGAGCTGTCTTACCAGCGGGTACAGATACCGTCATCAAGTATGAAGATTTGACTATTGAGAATGGTTTTGCATCTATCAATATTGATATCACCAAAGACCAAAATGTCCATTTTGAAGGTTCGGATATGCCAGCAGATTTAGAACTTATCCATCCAGGTACACCGATACGTACACAAGAGTTAGCTATTGCTGCAAGTCTAGGAAGAGCAGAGCTAACTGTGGCTGCTCTACCTTCAGTCACTATCATATCTACAGGAGATGAATTAGTCGACATCCAAGAGCAACCAGAAACACATCAAATCAGAAAATCCAATTCCTATACTGTTGCTGCTCTTTTAGCTAAATGGGGCATTAATGCCAACTTGTTACACTTGCCTGATGACAAAGAAATCATTCAAACCAAATTGGCTACAGTTATAGAAAAAGATGATTTGATTATCCTTTCTGGTGGTGTTTCTAAAGGAAAATTCGATTATATACCAGAAGCTTTAAGGACCTTGGGCATCAAAGAAATCTTTCACAAAATTAAGCAACGTCCTGGGAAGCCTTTATGGTTTGGCAGAAATGTAAATACAGTAATTTTTGGCCTACCTGGCAATCCAGTATCCAGCTTCGTTTGTGCTAAAAAGTATATCGAGCATTGGCTTTATATATCATTAGGTCTGACAACTAAAGAAGTACATTTTGCTATCCTATCAGAAGATGTCACATTTAAGCCAGACTTGTATTATTTCCTACCAGTTCATATTAAGTCAGACTCTCAAGGGCACATGTATGCTCAGCCTTTTCCAGGCAATGGCTCTGGAGATTTTATCAATCTAAGGCAGACCAATGGGCTAATAGAGCTGCCGAGAGGTAGAGATTTGTTTAAGAAGGGAGAGAGTTTTCCTGTGATTAGAACTTGATATTAACCTCCAAGTTTCTCTTTTAATATTTTTTTTTACTGAATAGATCATTTAGGCTACACGATTTTTATTGATGGATAGTTCATTGGACGGCCTTTAGACATTTGAGCTAAGGCGATATTAAATGGCGTTAAAAACAATGGTAGTGTAGAGACCTTTCGGTTATGACAATTCAATTTTCTTCACCAAATTTGAATAATTTTACTGACCAAATAATGGAGGATAAAAACAAACTAGCTCTTGCCGTCTATGAAAAAATGATGGAGAAAGATTATTGCACACAATGGTTGCAAGCCAAACCAGTCTTCATAAAAGAAGGTCATTGCAAACTACAGATGACTGTACGGAAAGAAATGCTTAATGGATATGGAATTCTCCATGGTGGTATTGCTTTTACTTTTGCTGATAGCGCTTTTGCATTTGCGTCCAACTCATACGGGCGCTTGGCGGTATCTATCAATGGTAATATGATCTATTCTAAGTCAGCAAAACTAGGAGAAATCCTCTTCGCAGAGGCCCAAGCTTTAAATGTAACACATAAGACCGCTGACTTCGATGTCAATGTAATGAATGGTGCAGGGGAAGTTTACTACTATTTTAGAGGAACGGTCTATAGAAGTAGTACTGATATATTAAATGTTTCTATAAAGAATTAAAAATCATTAACTCAAAGTCTTAAGTCAGCTTAATGAATATGGATTAGATTGCTAAATCAGGGTCTTATTTTCCTTTTGCTTGTCTCAATATATACCCTTCCGCCGCTACCCTCTCCTCAGGTGTATTAGCATTTTTCATTTTGACAGGATTATCCATTTTTATCATCTCAATATCTGAGTTAATCAATACTTTTCTTGGGCATGAATACCCTTGAGCCAAATAGTCCAGCAGGATAGGATATGCTCGGGGCTCCCAAATAGTAATGAGCGGTTCCGGAAAATCAGTTTCGGGATTATAGAAGCAAGTGGCAACTTTGGAGGGGTTCCTTGAAGTAACCAACTGGGCAATTGTTTCTTTATCCAAATGTGGTAAGTCACAAGCTATAGTCAGCCATCCAGAATTGGGGTCTTGACGAAATGCAGATAGTATACCTCCAAATGGGCCTAACCCTATAAAAGTATCTGAGATTATCTTATAGCCAACTCCATCATCACTAATGCTGTGCTTAGATGTGGACAAATATGTTTCTGCACAATAAGATTTTAGTAAATCTGCCTCGTATACATATTGAGGTTTTCCGTGATAGTCTATGTGGCTCTTAGGAGTTCCCATACGCTGACTCTTTCCACCATTCAGTACAAGACCTTTTAATAATGTAATCGAAGATTTATATGGACTGTAAATATAATTTGAAATATTATCTATATCTGATAATATAAAGACAGGTACAGACTCATTCACATAATCAGAAATAAAATCGTATTGTTTTTGCTCTCCCTCACAAAGCACCACCAGTTGGACATTAGTTAATCTGTCTAGCTTCCTTTCTAACGATTCTTTTTTCTTAGGATGGACAAATACAATCTGCTTATCTCCTTTATAGTGATTGCCATTGACAAACAAACAATCAAGTGGCAAAAATTGCTTTCGAAAATCTCTTTCCAATAAGGGCTTATTGCTTTTTATTGTCCAGTGGCTCAGCTTATCTTCTAGCATGAGATCCATGCCTTCATTCATGTCTTCTGCATTGTGAGACATATCCAGATAACCACAACTCATTCCCTTTTCTTTAAGGATAGCCGAAACATCAATAACAAATTGCTTTAGCACAGAGCAGGGTGCGCCTATTACAGTCCACTCATTCCTGTGAAAGCGTCCGCCCACAGGCTTGACAAGATGTGCATGTTTCTGATGTTTAGCTGGCATTAAAGTCGCTTTTACCACCTGTTTTAGAAATCAATTTTGTTTCCTTGATGACTATGTCATGGGAGAATGATTTTACCATATCATAAACTGTGAGTGCTGCTACACTACAGCCTGTCAAAGCTTCCATTTCTACTCCAGTTTTGCCTTCGACTTTGACCATACATTCTATGACCACTTCATCTTTGTCATTCAGGTTAATATCAATCTGGACCTTGCCTATAGCTAGTGGATGGCAGAGTGGGATAAGGTCACTTGTTTTCTTGACAGCCATATTTCCAGCCACGATAGCGGTCTGGAAGACAGGTCCCTTTCTGGTAGAGAAATCGTTGTCTCTTAGTGATTGGATCACTTCATCTCCGAGTACAATGATGGTCTGAGCAACCGCAGTTCTGGTTGTTACTTTCTTATCTGTGACATCGACCATGTTTGGTTGACCTGAAGCATCTATATGTGTGAATTTAGACATTGTTAAGTTCTATCGCTTAAGTAAAATTAAGTTAAAAGGCTTGCTAACCTAGTGCAGCATTTATTTTCTGTACACTATCTTTAGCATCACCATACAGCATTCTAGTATTGTCTTTAAAGAACAATGGGTTCTGCACACCTGCGTAGCCAGTAGCCATAGAACGTTTCATGACGATGACTTGTGCTGACTTCCATACTTGGATGACAGGCATTCCCGCAATTGGGCTATTTGGATCATCTAAAGCACTTGGATTGACGATATCATTTGCGCCGATGACCAGCACCACATCTACTTCATGTAGCTCATCATTAATCTCATCCATTTCTAGGACGATATCGTAAGGTACATTTGCTTCAGCAAGTAAGACATTCATATGACCTGGTAGTCTACCCGCCACTGGATGTATAGCAAACTGCACTGTCTTTGATTGCTTTCTCAAATGTTCCACAAGACTATAGACAGGATACTGTGCTTTGGCGACAGCCATACCATATCCTGGAACAATCACTACATTCTTTGCATTAGATAACATTTCTGCTACCTCTTCATGATTGGTTGCTATAGCTTCGCCTTGTACTTCAGTACTGCTAATGCTGGATGTAGTATTTCCAAATCCGCCAAAAATTACAGACCAAAAAGAACGGTTCATGGCCTCACACATTATGATAGAAAGGATGGCGCCTGAGCTACCTACCAGTGCACCAGTTACGATGAGCAAATCATTGCCTAACATAAACCCAGCTGCTGCTGCCGCCCAACCAGAATAGGAATTGAGCATAGAAACGACTACAGGCATATCTGCACCTCCTATAGCCATTACCAGCATTGCTCCTATAAATGCTGCTATAGCTGACATTGCAATTAATGGAACAAGTCCTTCTCCATGATGTGCAGATATAAAGAAGTAGCCAAGTACAAGACATACGATAACCAAAAGGATGTTAACGGCATGTCTGCCTGGGTAGACCAGGGCCTTGCTTCCAATCTTCCCATCTAGTTTTCCCCAGGCAATTATCGACCCTGTAAAAGTTATAGCTCCTATAAAAATGCCAATGAATATTTCTACAAGATGGATATTGTGTTCTACTGCTCCTAGAGTGGCTGTCTTTGGATCTAAGTAAGAACCAAAGCCTACAAGTACTGCTGCCAATCCTACAAAACTGTGCAAGATGGCAACCAACTGAGGCATTGCTGTCATTTCTACCTTACGTGCAACAGCCCAGCCAATAATAGCTGCAATTAATATAGCAATAAGAATATAGACATGTCCCTCCATTCCTTCGCCAAGTACAGTAGATACGATAGCTATTGTCATACCTACGATGCCATAGAGCACACCTTTCTTAGCTGATTCCTGAGAAGACAGACCTCCTAAACTGAGTATAAATAAAATACTCGCAAACAGATAAGAAGCTAATTGAATTTGTGATGATATCATAATTACTTCTTAAACATTTTGAGCATACGATGCGTAACTAAAAAACCACCGATAATATTGATGCTCGCAACAAGGATTGCAATCAATGCTAAGATGGACATGGGGTCTGAAAGATTGGCTTTGGTTTGTAATAATCCGCCTATTATAATGATGCCACTAATGGCGTTAGTCACCGCCATCAAAGGTGTATGTAAAGAATGACTTACATTCCAAATCACCTGCCATCCTACAAAACAAGACAAAACAAAAACTGTAAAATGTCCCATAAAAGCAGGCGGCGCCACCAAGGCTAAGAGATACAAAATTGCACCTAATAAGATTAACACTAGGAGTGGATTGGATTTCTTTTTCTCTGCCTTGAGGATTGGTTTCTCTTCAGATTTTTTCTCTACCTGCCTAGGTTTCTGAGGACTAACAGGTAGAGGTGCAGGTGGCCAATTGACCTTACCTTCATGAGTGACCATGGCTCTGCTGATGACTTCATCAGTCATATCAATTTTGAAATCTGTTCCCTTGCCCATATCATCCAATAGATGGCAAAGATTATTGCCATAGAGCTGACTCGCTTGAGCTGGCAATTGGTCTAGTTTCCCAATTACGGTGACACCATTATTTGTGGTATAGATTTCTCCATTTCTGGTCTCAGTACAATTACCTCCACTGGAAGCCGCTAAGTCTACGATGACTGAGCCTGGCTTCATGGCAGCGACATGGTAGTCAAGTACAAGCTCTGGCGCTTTTCGCCCAGGTATCTGAGCAGTAGTAATTATGATGTCTACTTCCTTAGCCTGCTCTAGAAACAATTCCATCTCTGCTGCGATAAACTCTGGACTCATCACTTTAGAATAACCAGAGGCCGTAGAACCATCTTCCTCTATTTCTACGGAAAGGAACTGTGCTCCCATACTTTCTATCTGTTCTGCTACTTCCATTCTGGTATCAAAGGCACGGACGATAGCTCCTAGAGATTTTGCTGTGCCTATGGCAGCAAGACCAGCAACTCCTGCTCCTATCACAAGTACTTTTGCAGGATCTACTTTTCCTGCTGCAGTAATCTGACCATTGAGAAAACGTCCAAAGTGATTGGCGCCTTCAATGACAGATCGGTAACCAGCAATATTAGCCATAGAAGAAAGCACATCCATCTTTTGGGCACGTGATATTCTAGGAATGGCATCCATAGCAATGGCATTGACGCCTTTCTCGGCAAGGGTTTTTATCAAATCTTCATTCTGTCCTGGCTGGAGGTAACTCAAAGTGACTTGACCCGGAGATAATAGTTCTACTTCCTTCTTCTCAAAAGGGAGGACCTTGAGAATGATGTCGCTTTGATTATATAATTCTGTAGGGGTAGTCGAGACAGAAGCACCGGCTTCCTTGTAGTCTTCATCTGAAAAATTTGCAGAACTTCCAGCTCCTGTTTCTATCACAACTTCAAATCCTTGCTTAAGTAGCCGCTTTACGGTTTTGGGGGTTGCGGCAACACGATTTTCGTCTTCCACAATTTCTGTTGGAATGCCAACTTTCATATCATCTAGATTGGTTCGAGTTAAAGATACCTTTAATTAACAATAATATTGGAATCAAAGGTTGAGAACGATTTGGATTGATCTGTGAAGGCGGCAGGAGTTACATTAACTTTATTCTAAGCTAAGCTCAAATCATTTGGTGATCTGTATCTCTGAGGATGGAAAAGTCCTAAAACCAAATTGTATAATTTAGTTAAGACTAGGATATACAAAATGTGGCTAGTAGCTGTCATTTTTCGCTGACAAAATACAAATCAAGCATCTCCATATTTTTCGCCTCTACTTTGCCTTTGTAGTCACATTTTAGAATCTCGTGGACATGAGAGTATGTTTGCTTAGAAATGGCCACATCACCGATCTCGCATTTACCTTCTATTCTTGCAGCAATATTGACCGTATCACCCCATATATCATAAGCAAACTTTTTAGAGCCTACGACACCTGCCACTACAGGTCCCGTATGGATTCCAACTCTTGCTTCAAAATATGGTTTATTACTCTTCACTCTTTCTATTTTGAAATCAGAAATTATTTTTTGCATCTCAATTGCTGCTCTACATAGCAATAAAGCATGATCTGATCGCTCTATAGGTAAGCCACAGGCACACATATAGGCATCTCCAATAGTTTTGATTTTTTCTATGTGGTAGGTCTCTGTCACCTTGTCAAACTCTTTAAAATATAGATCTAATAAATCGACTAGATCTCGATAATCTAATTGTTTGCCATGTTGAGAAAAATTCTTGAAATCCAAGAACATTACAGAGACTTCATCATAGAATTTAGGTTGTGCTTTACCTGTAAGTTTAAGTTCCTCAGCTGTTGATTTTGGCAAAATGTTCTTGAGTAATCTATCTACGGATTCTTTCTCAGATTTAATCTCAGAAGTTCTCTCTTTTACTTTTTCTTCAAGGTTTTCTATCAACATAGTATTCTCAATAGAGACCGCCATCTGACTTGAAAGCACTTTCAGCATTTCAACTCTTTCTGATGTGAAGACATCTTTTGTTAAAGAATTTTCCAGATATAGAACACCGACATGGTTGCCCTTATTTTTAATAGGTAAACAAAAAATAGATTGAGAGTTTGATTTTTCACTATACGGATCATTTGCAAAAAGCGTTCTGCTTTTATCATCATCCAGAATGAAGGTTTTGGAAGTCTTATCTACAAATCGAATTATTGTTTCTGGCAGCTGATCAAATCCGCTTAGCGCTTGGTCCTCATAGACTTCTGTACTCTCATCGAGATAACCTGATGCTACCACCTTGAGTTTGTCTACTCTCAAAATCAAATAAGCTTTTTCTGCTCCAGCATTTTCTATTGCAATCAATATCAACTTTCGGATGAGCTTATGATAGTCTGTTTCACCCATTAATACCTCAGAGGATTTCAAGATAGATTCTACATCCAAGGAAGCAAGTGCATTGCCTGATTCTGAACTCGTCATTTCGATTTTCGGATCATTTGCACTATAGCCTATGTTAAGTTCTGGGTACGACTTCAGCAGTCTTGCAGCAACAGCTTCAGCGCCACATTTTTTGTATTGTTTGTACGCTTGCTGAAACTGACTCATCTGAAGAGCAGTCTGACCTAGTTGCTTATATAGCTTACCGCTTTCTTCCCAGGAGATGCCTTCTTCCAGTATAAAATTATTCTTTCTTGATAGATGTATAGCAGATTCAAATGTCTTAAGGGCCTTGCTTATATCTTTGTCAATAAATGCTTGATACATCGCCAGGAGTAAATGATACTTATTTTCAAAATTTACTGGACATAACTTGTGGTTTTTTTTGAAATCTTTAATTAATTTTTTGATCTCTTTAAGTATTGATGATTTATCACGATTAGGTACAGTTTCATAGTTAATCATCAAAAGCATTGCACTAAACAAACAATCTACCACATGAATATACACCCCTTCATGAGTCGCTGAATCACCATACTCGTTTTTTTTCAAGAGGTCTTGATAGGCCTCATTGTGATAACCTAACAAATAGTTGAGACGCATTTGGAAGCCATAATGAGTATATAGAAAGAGCTTATCATCTTTGTTCAGCTCATCAGTCAGAAAATCAGTGACAGCATAATTCTCACCTTCTAGTTTGCTGTTATTAAATAAAGGATCATTTAAGCATCTGATATATTCACAATATACTTTGATATTGCTTACATTATATTTATCATTATATAAGGCTACATCTTTTTCAAATTGTGGTAGAAGTTGCTTGGCTTCATTAAAATCATTTCCCAGAACACAATAGACAGAAGCGATGATATTTGTGTTGTAAGATACAAACTCAAAATCACCTTTAAATTTACTTAATGATAATGATTTAGATAACCCATCTATCGTTTCACCTACATGAGACTCCCACCATTTAATTAATGTGTTCAAACTAAACAAAGAACGATTGAAATATTCCTTAGTGTTTAATTTTTCAAATATGGCCATAGAGACTTTCCCAAAAGCTATCCCACTTTTTATGTCTTTAGTTGCGATAATTAATCCTGCAGCATAGGATAAAAAATTAAAGGAGGCTAATGGACTTATACCATTCTTGATGAAGAAGGCCGTAAATCTCATATTGATAAGCACCCATAAATCTTGATTGGAAAAATAAGCGGCAGAGCTTGTTGAAAGACCAATATTTGCAAGTTCGATTTTAAATGGATCAGTTAATTCAGGCAAATCAGATAAAGCTAGAATATTCTTCTTTTTATAGGTCATGCCCGTCTTAATCGCCTGGATGACAATATCTTTCTTTGTTAGGTTACGTTTTATTTTCACACCTTGCTCAGCTAAGTAGGCTATCCCAATACCTATAGCTTCTTCGAATTTTCCCTCATTTACATTTTGGTCAACTTTCAATTTTACAAATCGAGCCTCATTTACTTTTGTCAAGTCAGTATCCGTCAATTTGTTTCTGAATTGCAGATTCTGTTTCTTGTCTTCTATTCTTGATGAGATAGTAAATCCTGTAAGCAACGCATCCTGATATAATTCATTCGCAGAAATTTCACTATTGTCATCCAGAATAGACAATGCCTTTATTGTATAGTCCATAGCATTTTCGTAATCAACAAGAACCATGGATTTCTTACTGGCCTTAAGATTAGCTATTGCTATGTCTTTCTTATCACTATTGTCTAAAAATAAATCATACCCAGCATTTAGATGAAAGACACCTTGGGTATCAAAATCTTCATTTTCAGACTTTTTCCAATATTCAAGAAATTGTTTTGCGATTTTATAATGATTACTCTTTTTTTGTTCCGCACTTTGCATTTCATAGACACCTTGCTGGATTCTATCATGTGCAAATTGATAAATAATAGCTTTCTTTACTTTACTCCCTTGCTCCATCGCTCGAGAACTTTTAGCAGTGAGTAATCCCTCTTGCAAAGACTCCTTTAGATTTGCTAAACATTCCTTCCTACTCATCCCTGTAATTAATGCAAGGCTATCTACATCAAATTTATTGCCTATGCAGGCTGCCAATTGGAGTAAGTTCTGTTCTTCTTTTTGGTACTTCCCTATTTTCTTAATGAGTAACTGAACAATATTATCGGTAACAATGGTTTTACCAATTTCATCCAAATCCCAATTCCATTTATTGGCTTCATATTTTATTAGCTGCTCTGTTTCTAATGCCTCTAATATTTGTTTATAAAAAAATGGATTTCCTTCTGTTCTATCATAGATATAGGCATTCAGTTGATTAACCTCAATTCCACTTTGCTTAAGGCTATCTTCGAGAATAGTGAGTGTATTATTTGTATCTAAATTATCAAGATGCAATTTGGAAACCGAAGAGTTATTTAATAATTCCAACGACCTGTTAAAACTATGACCTGATTCTACTTCCTGATCCCTGTATGCGCAGATGACCATTAGATGCTTGAGCTCTTCTTCTTTAAAGGCCTCATTAAGAACTCTTACAGAAGAATTATCAGACCACTGCCAATCGTCTAAAAAGATAATCAGTGGATGTTGTTCATCAGCTGCGCACAACAAAAGAGATTTAAGTGCATAGTGAAATCGATTCTGAGAGTCGTCAGTATAGTTAAGTTTTTCAGTTTCCATTTCAGGAAACAACCACTTTAGATTGGGAATAAATGCGCCGAGATATGGGAGAAGTGAACCCAGTTTTTCGGTCATCAAATTCTTCCAGAAGTTTTGTTTTTCTAAATTTTCAGTGATAATAATTTCTATCAAATTATTAAAGGCCTGTATCCAACCACTACATGGCATATTCCTATTAACCTGATCAAATTTGCCAGATATATAAATGCCATTGTTAATGATGTTTTTATGCAGCTGAGAAACCAGTATTGATTTACCTGTACCTCCACCTCCAGAGATTAAAACATATTGATCTTCACCGTTAACAGCTTTGTTGTAGGCAGATTGAAGAATAGACGCTTCCGAGTCTCGTCCTACCAATTTTTCAGATACGTGAAGCTGCTTATTCACGTCTGCCAGTCCAAGTGGAAATGACGATATAGATTGACTTTGTTCTAATTCCTTAATACATCTCTCAAGATCCATAATCAATCCTTCTTCAGACAGATATCTGTCTTCAGTATTCTTGGCTAATAATTTGAGTATAATAGCTGCAATTTGGGGTGACAATTCCGAGTTATACTCTGTTGGATTATCAGGCAATTTTGCTATGTGACTATGAACAAGCTCTAAGGGATTGTCAGTAATAAAAGGCAACTGTGAAGCAGCCATTTCATACATTATCACACCCAATGAATAAAAATCTGATCCATAATCAACCATACGATTAATTCGACCGGTCTGCTCTGGAGAGATGTATTCGAGCATACATTCAACTCTTTCAGGATTACCAAGATATACACTCTTGTACCTGTACAAATTCGAATTTCCAAAGTCAATAATATTAATCTCACCAGAAGCAGGATTGAGAATAATATTGCGAGGATTGAGATCCAAATGCAGTACATTAAGTTTATGAATATCTCGAATTTTAGCTACAAGACTTATGACCAATTCCAGAAACTGATCATTCTCAAATTGCCATTCAGAAAGATATTTTTTTAAAGTTACACCTTCAAAGAACGGCCTTAGAATGTAAGAATGACCTAAATGTTGGATTTCATCAGCCACCTCTGGGTAGGCAAGCTTCGTGATCAATAATTCTCGTTCCGTCTTTTCCTTATGGTCTTGGGCATAGTCTTCTTTATATCTTTTTAAAGTATATGATTTTCCATTATGCTTTCCTATCATAACCTGTGCGCTGTTGCCATTATACAGCTCTTTCATTTCTGAGAATGAAAGATAGTCGATGGTAGACATTTTATTTACTTTACTCAATTAGTGAAATTTGGATAAACATATTGCTCAAAAAAATCTTGGTATTGGCGATGTTCTACTGGATCTAAAAAAGAATCCCTTATAGATTGATTAAAGTCATTTTCTATATCAACCATATAACCAGAGTTGATATCTGAGCCCTCTTCCATCCAAGTTATATGCAGTGATGTGCAGAAATTAAAGTCTGTTCCTCCTAATTTGCATATTGGTCCCTGAGCAATATCCCATGCAGAAAATATCCAAATTTGGCTATCGTAATTTTTGACCCCTTGATCATCTACAAGAACTTTAACGGTCACCCATATATAACCATCTTTTTCTAGAGGCCTTGATGCATTAGGTATTTTGCATGGTATAAATTGGATTGACATTGGATAACTTCCCCAAGGAATCTCATAATGACTTGTAATAGTCATCTGACCTGTATCTATGCTTATGATGCTTTGTGGAATACCACATTCAGTATAAGCCAATATATCCTCTAATGATAGTTGTCTATTAGGAACAACTTCATACAGCTCTTTGATATATTTTGTTAGCAATTCTGGTTGAGATCCGAAGCTTACAAAATAGAGTTGCTTGATGGAATCTACTACCCGAGTCGGTGAAATCATATCTCGATAAGCATAGAGCCCTATGCCCCAAGTATTTGGCCCTACATCAGTTAAAGGTGTCCCGTCTAACTGGTTAACTGGCGGTAAATTTCCTTCTTGCCTTATTACTTTACATTTCGATGGCTCAAAAGCATTAGTGTTACTGTTAATAACATATTTTCCTATGCTGCTTATAGAAAGCTGACCTACTGCATAGTTGCTAATATTGGCAGCATCATAAGGTTCATCTGTAAAATAATTTTTATCATAGACTCTTATCCATTCGGCGAGACAAGTAGCATTATTATGAGCTGTATATAAGGTTATCTGATTATTTTCCTCTCCATAGTCTGCTGAAAAATGAACGCATTCCATAGGCACTCCTCCATACGGATCATTCGTCAGGCCATCTATAGGAATACCAGTTACCTTCCTGGCAACAACAGTATCATTGGACACAATAAGATCGCTTTTCTTGACCAACCAAACTTGCGTACTTGGTAAGATGGTCTTGGAGGTTAACAGCCTCAAAAATTCATCTAACTCATGATTACCAGGAAAAGGATTATTTATCAGCAAATCAAAAGAAAACTTGAAAGAAGAATCCATCAAGACTATATGGTCTCGTGTGACGCTGGTCTGATGCATACATTGATAGATGACTAAAGTCTTACCTTGCTCATCCACCAATTTCCAAGTCTTCAATTGTCCACTACCATCAAATTTTACCAACAGTACTTCGTCAATAGTCTGAGTTATGCTATTGATTTTTTTTCCTAAGAAACTCTTTGCAAACTTTTTAAATGCAGCTTTAATTCTTTGAAATAAGCCTCCTCCTGTTTTAGTCTTTGACTCTGCTGCTGACAAAATAAGTGCTTCTATAGACGCTATAGCCTTTTCTGATGATTTGTGTACCTTAAAATCCCTAGCGATAGTGAGTAATTTTGATTCCAGGCCACTCTTGTCCATTTTAAGCAACTGATAGAGATAAGAGCGAGACATCTCAGTTTCTGTAGACTTCGAAAAATTTACACCATAAAGAGTTTTATCCAAAGGGTCCCATGATGGATGCGCTGTTGTTTCAAACATAGGAAAGGGTGCCTGCAAAAATCTTGGCATACCCTGCATCCATTCACTATTATATCCAATAGGAGTAACAAAGTCTAATGAGTCTGGATTTATTTTGATAGGTCTTCCAGTATCATAGGTGGCTAATAAGGATGGTCCAGAATCATTGTTGAATTGTACAGGTATGATCGCTGTATTGGCATAATTGACTGCACCAAGGAGGACTGACATTCTGGATATCCCTGCATTATTGAAGTGAAAATGTGTAAAAGCTGGATTTTGCCGAGCTGGTCCTCCAATTCGTGAGGCCTCATCCGCATAATATGATGGCGTTTTTACCAGTTTGGAGGATACTTTTATAGAGGTAGGGTCACTCAGATCAAATCTAAAAATCATTCCATTACCATTCAATACTGGAGATCCATACTCGGGATTAGGCTCCCCATTTATAGTTTTTGGAAATGGATAGCCACCTGAGTTTACTGTTCCACATTGTGTCATCAGATATACAAAACCATATAAATCTTGAGGAATGGTTCCTTGCAATACCGTGAGTACAGCATTGGAAATCTCATCTCTGTTGCCCTGAAATAAAAAAGGCAATGCCTCATCGGCGTCAACAGGGTTTTTGTCAATCATTATTTTCAAAAAGGGTTGGTTATCCACAAGATAATTATAAAGAATGGTATACACAATTTCTTATCTTTAAGAAATGAAATTTGTTGAAACCCTAAAACAAACCATAGACTCCAAATCAATCCTCTTAACAGTTCTGGGTGCTTTCTCATTCGTCTTTGGGATTAAAGGATTTCTGCTTCCCGATGGGTTCCTTGCTGGCGGGATGACAGGTATAGCTCTACTAATAAATCAGCTCTATAATGTCAATTTTATACTAATATTAATAGTCATTAATCTTCCATTTATACTTTTCTCCTACTTTAAACTAAGTAAGGCATTTGCATTACAAACAGTCATCTCGTTAGTCATTGTCTCCTTAATATTTTCTCTGTTCCACTTTGAAAGCATAACAACAGACCCCAGCTTAGTAAGTGCATTTGGAGGCTTTTTTATGGGGCTTGGATTAGGTTTGGTAATGAGATCAGGTGGAACTATAGATGGCATAGACCTTTTTGCCGTCTCCGTAAAAAATAAATTAGGGCTCACTAAATCAGAACTGATCTTAGGAATAAACTCCTTTATTTTTCTAATCATCACATATAATCTAGGACTAGAAAAAGCACTATATGCTATCTTAACCTATATCGCCGCCCTCAAGATGTCTGACTATGTAGTAGATGGATTTGAAGAATTTGTAGGACTCAGTATTATTTCTACCAAACCAGAAGTTCTAAAAAAACATATTGTCAATGAACTAAATAAACCCATCACAGTATATAAAGGTGAAAGAGGTTACTTGCCTGGAATGAAGATTGAAAAAAAAGACTGTGATATAATTACAGTTATTATTACAAGACTCGAACTGCACAAAATTCAAGTTGATATATTCGAATTAGACCCTAAAGCATTTATGTACATTAATAGCATAAAAACCGTAAAAGGTGGTATTGTCAGTAAAAAGAAAATCTACTAATACAATCGTATTACTAGTTAATACTACACATACCGCTCATGAATCGTCCCCTCCCGATGTCTGAGCTGATTACCATCACGATTTCTATACACAGACAAGATCTCTGCTATGATAGAGATAGAGATTTCTTCAGGCGTCTCAGCACCGATATCTAATCCTATAGGACTGTAGAAAAATTGGACCTCTGACAGATGCTCTAAACCTTCTTCTTTTTCCATCTTTTGCATGCGCTTTTTAGGACCAAGCATACCTACATAAGTAGGCTTCTGAGCCAGAACTTTTCGAAGAATAATTTTATCCCAATTGTAATCATGCGTCATCATAAGCACTGAAGTATACGCATCTATGACGACCTGCTCATAGTCCTCATACTCATAGACCTGCTTAGCTAATGCATAGGTGTTTTTGTGTATCTTCTTTTTACGACCGACAATGTATATCTCCCAGCCTAATTCCTTGACGATACCTATTAGCGCATTCACATCATAGTTGTCACCTATGATAACAAGTTTCATCTCTGGTCGGATAAATTCAAACAAAAGCTGATGCTTAGCGCCATCTTTATCCTCCATATCAAAAGTGTATGAACGTCGATTGGATGAGGTTGTATCTATATGTTTCTGGAGGTCCTTTTCTTTTATACCATTGAATGAATGTAAGGCTTTATCCTGCATAGCAATAAAACTGTTACCTAGTTTATCCTGATGAGGGCTATTGAAGGTAGTGACTAAGACGACTGGTTCGTTGAGCTCCACTATTTGTTTGAGTTGTTCTATGGGGTTGTTACTGTCAGTTGGGTCTATGGGAATGAGCAAGACTTCTATACGGCCGTTACATCCTAGACCGACACCAATCTCGTTTTCGTCATCATCCATTGTATCATAAACTACTGTACTGGGCACTTTACTATATATCGCTTGTTGCGAACGTCTAAGCGCATCTCCTTCTAAGCAACCACCACTTATTCCACCTATCCATTGGCCATGACTACTTACAAGCATCCTTGCACCGATGCGTCTGTATGAGGATTCTTCAACTTTAACCACAGTCGCCAATGCAATGCTCTCTTTCTCGAAATCTGTGTTTTCATACCGATTTATAATCTCTCTTATCTCCTTCATATGCATATAAATAAATGAAAAATTGGGTTTGTTCACCCCTTTTTAGGTTTAAATTTTGAAAAACTTCAGAATAATGACATTTGTTTTGAACAAATAGGATATTGTGGAATTATATATTATTTATCAGGAATAAAAGCATATAATTGCAATCCTGGTCTTTAAAATAAACTCAATCTTCTAAACTAATATGTCAAAATGCAGATATAAAGGAAGCTGTGGTAATCGGCTATCTAAAACATCAGAGAAAAGCTCTTGGTTATCTGCCTTGATAATTATTCTCTTACCAAAGTGCCCATTTTGCGTTATGGCTTATTCTGGCGCTGTTACCCTGTGCAGTGGTAAGATGTATCCTAACTCTCAGAGCGAATCCGTATACTTTATACTTGGGCTATCACTCATTATACTTTTAGGCATTGCTCTTAATTACAAAGGCACCCGAACTATTTTCTCATTATTGCTGGCAACTACAGGTATTGCTTTAATGACTATGAGCCAAGTATACTGGTTTTCTTCTTTTGGCTACTATAGTTCAGTATTCATCATTCTTATAGCAATATGGAATAATGGAAGCCTCCATTATTTACTTAATAAATTATCCAACTCTTACTCATTAAAATATATCAAAAAGTAGATACGCAATGATTGCAGAAAATTTTAATTATGAAGCCCCTACCTCGCTGGACGAAGCCATTGCACTTCTACACCAGCATGGTGATGATGCCAAGATTCTGGCAGGTGGACACAGTTTGATTCCTATGATGAAGCTGAGATTTGCCTCTCCCACACATTTAATAGACCTCAAAGGTGTTCCCAATCTGTCTTATGTCAAAGAAGAAGACGGTTATCTCAAGATAGGAGCCATGACGAGAGAAGCAGAGTTGGAGCATTCCGATGTAGTAGCCAGCAAGTACCATATCTTTCAGGATGCCACTAAGTTGATTGCTGACCCTCAAGTTAGAAACTTTGGAACCATAGGTGGCAACCTGGCACATGGTGACGCTGCTAATGATCATCCTGCGGTTATGATTGCCCTCGGTGCTGAAGTTGAGATTACTGGCAAGGAAGGTAAGAGAGCAGTCTCTATAGATGAATTCTTTTTTGGATTCTATATGACAGCAGTCCAGCACGGAGAGATATTGACTGAGATAAGAATTCCAGCAGCATCTGGTCGCTATGGTTCTGCCTATCACAAAGCGGAAAGAAAAGTCGGTGATTACGCCTCTGCAGGTGTTGCAGCATTGATACAAATCGGAGCTGACGGTAAATGTACTCACGCAGGTATCGGTCTGACTAATGTCAATCCTTTACCGATGAGAGCAAGTCGATCTGAGGCAGTACTCAAAGGTAGTGATTTGAGTGATTCAGTCATAGCACAAGCAGCACAGTACGCTTCAGAAGATTGTAATCCTACTGCCGACCTGAGAGGAGATGAAGATTACAAAAGACATCTAGTGAAAATCATCACTAAGAGAATGATTAAAAAAGCTATTTCTAGAGCCCAATAATTTTACATAAAATGAAGAAGTCTATAACATTAAAAGTCAACGGAACGGAGCATAATCTAGAAGTAGAGCCGCGTACTTTGCTTATACATGCCATCAGAGAAAATCTATCTATGACGGGTTCGCATATTGGTTGTGATACCTCTAGTTGCGGCGCTTGTACTATATTGATAAATGGAAAATCTGCAAAATCATGTACGCTACTAGCAGTACAAGCTGATGGTGCAGAAATAATTACTGTAGAAGGATTAGCTACTACCGAAGGCCTGCATCCGATACAAGAAGGGTTCCACCTATGCCATGCGTTGCACTGTGGATTCTGTACGCCAGGTATGATGCTGAGAGCAGTAGAATTATTGGAGAATAACCCTAATCCAACCGAAGAAGAAATTCGTTGGGGAATAGCAGGCAATCTTTGCCGTTGCACAGGATACAATAATATTGTCAAAGCCATTCAGTGGGCAGGTGCCAAAATAGAGGGCAGAGAATTACCGAATACTGAACCAGAATTTGTTTAACTCATCCACTAATATTTAATAAGAAAGTAACATGATAAAGTGTAAAACTTCAAAGGAGATAGGTGGCATGGGCCACTCGAAAAAAAGAAAAGAAGATGCCAGATTTATTCAAGGTAAAGGTAACTATGTCGATGATGTAAAGTTGCCGGGCATGCTACATATGGATATTGTGAGAAGCCCATATGCCTATGCCAAGATTACTAAGATAGATGCAACTAAAGCGCTAGAAATACCAGGCGTCATAGCAGTCGTCACAGGTAAAGACCTGGAAAAATACAACCTACACTGGATGCCGACACTGATGTCGGATACACAGATGGTACTCCCTACTGATACAGTCATGTATCAGGCACAAGAGGTTGCTGCAGTTATCGCAACTGATAGGTATACTGCTAGAGATGGAAAGGAAGCAGTCATCGTAGAATACGAACCGATGAAGCCTGTCATGGATCCATACAAGTCATTGGATGAGGATGCGCCAATTCTGCGATCAGACAAAGAAGGAAAAAAAGACAATCACATATGGCACTGGGAAGTTGGTGATAAAGACAAGACTGACGATGTATTCAAAAATGCTGATGTCACAGTGAAACAACACATGCATATCCCAAGGATTCATGTCGCTTCTATAGAAACTTGCGGTTGTGTGGCTGCATACAACAAAGTAGAGAATCACTTGACGATGTACATGACTACTCAGGCACCGCATGCTATTAGAACAGTCATTGCATTGGTGGCAGGTCACGTAGGATTGACCGAAGAAAAGATTAGAGTTATCTCTCCAGATATTGGAGGAGGTTTTGGTGGTAAAGTCCCAGTATATCCAGGATATGTTATTGCCATAGCAGTATCCTTCTTAACAGGCGCACCTATCAAATGGATAGAAGACAGATCAGAGAACTTACAAGCAGATTCTTTCGCCAGAGATTATCATATCACAGCTGAGATGGCCGGGACAAAGGACGGTAAGATTCAAGCAACAAGGTTTAAGGTACTAGCAGATCATGGTTATACGGATGCCAGTGCCAATCCTTCTAAATTTCCAACAGGTCTATTCTCAATAGGAACAGGGTCATATGATTATGGTGCAGCTTACATGGAGGCAGATGCGGTATATACCAATAAGCCACCTGGGGGAGTAGCTTATAGATGTTCATTCAGAGTTACAGAAGCAGTACATGCTATTGAGAGATTGACGGATGTATTTGCCCGTAAGGTTGGCAAAGATCCAGCTCAACTAAGATTTGATAACTTTATCAAAAAAGAAGATTTCCCTTGGGCATCTCCTACAGGTTGGTCTTATGATAGTGGTGATTATCATGCTGGCCTGAAAAAGGCGATGGATGCCATAGACTACGATGGTTTTAGAAAAGAACAAGCTTCAGCAAGAAAAGAAGGCAGACTTCTGGGAATCGGTATCTCTACATTTACAGAAGTAGTAGGAGCTGGTCCATCTAAGGATTTTGACATTCTTGGTGTCAAAATGTTTGACAGTGCTGAGATTCGAGTCCACCCAACAGGAAAGGCAATTGCAAGATTCGGAACCAAGTCTCAAGGCCAAGGTCACGAAACGACTTATGCACAAATCGTTGCAGAAGAATTAGGTATCCCGATGGAACATGTTCAAATAGAAGAGGGTGATACAGATACAGCACCTTACGGATTAGGGACATATGCTAGCAGAAGCACACCGACGGCTGGAGCCGCTGCAGCCATAGCAGCTAGAAAGCTGAGAGATAAGGCTAAGAAAATTGCAGCTTACTTGTTAGAAGTGAGTGAAGAAGATTTGGAATGGGAACCAGGCAAATTCTTTGTCAAAGGTGCTCCAGAAAAATCTAAGACAATACAAGAATTGGTATTTGCAGCTTACACAAATCATCCACCAGGTATGGAAGGCGGATTCGAAGCGACACATTACTATGATCCTCCAAACTTAACTTTCCCTTCTGGTGCATACATATGTACAGTAGAGGTAGATCCAGAAACTTGTGATATCAAGGTCAAGCGATTCGTTGCAATAGATGACTGTGGTAATATCATCAACCCTATGATCGTACAAGGACAAGTGCATGGTGGTCTGACTCAGGGCATCGCACCTGCGATGTACGAAGAGCTTATTTACGACGAAGCAGGTAATATCTTGAATGGCACCTTTATGGATTACTTAGTACCTACGGCAGTAGAGTCGCCACACTGGGAAACTGGGCATACAATTACGCCAGCACCTCATCACCCAATCGGTGCCAAAGGTGTCGGTGAGTCCCCAACGGTAGGCGCACCACCAGCGATAGTCAATGCGATTGTGGATGCAGTATCTCACTTAGGAATTAAGCATTTGGAAATACCAGTGACACCTTTCAAATTATACAAAGAGTTGAAGAAAGTAGACTACTTTGATAATGGAGGTGTTTCTGCTGGCGCTACAGGAGCAGGAGATGCTGGCGGCTCAGATGACTTGACAAAGATTGAAGGCATCGGTCCTAAAGTTGCGGAACTACTAAATGCAGCAGGTATAACTTCTTTTTCTGGGTTGGCTTCGGCTAGTCAAGATAAGTTGAAAGAGATCTTATCAGCCGCTGGTTCAAGGTATCAGATGATTACACCTGAGAGCTGGAATGAACAAGCAGGGCTCGCAAGAGATGGCAAATGGGATGAACTTAATGTATTACAAGATAAACTTGACGGAGGCAAATACGTTTAAAAAGAGAATAACCCAGCCATTACAATGATGGCTGGGTTAATTTTTCAATTATTAAATGAGATAGATGAATACATTAATAGAAAAAGAATTCGTACTCGAAAACTCCATAGAAGACGTTTGGAAAAATCTCTCTAATCCTGAAAAGGTTGTGGTATGTGTGCCAGGTGCAAGCATCACAGAAAAGTTAGACGAGAAGAACTATAAAGGTGCCGTTATAACAAAATTCGGACCCATCAAAGCATCTTATGCTGGTGATATCGAAATATTGGAAATGGACAATGCTGCCAAAAAGATGGTGCTCAAAGGTCGAGGTCTGGACAGTAAAGGAAAGGGCTCAGCTGATATGATTATGAATGGCTCACTGAAGGAAGTCGAAAGTGGAACACAAGTCAACTTCAGTATGGACATCACAATAGTCGGTATGCTGGCACAGTTTGGTTCCAGATTGATTACTGATGTGTCTAACCAATTGCTCAATCAATTTGTAGATAATTTCAAGTCTAAGCTCAATGGAGAAGAAGTTGACAATACGATGAGTGCAGGATCGATGGTGGGTACATTAGCTAAAAGTATTTTTGGTAAAAAGGACTCGTAAATGTTTGACCACCCTCGGGATCTAATTCCTGCGATTGATAAGTTGGGTTATGTTATAGATGAAGAGTTGGCGACGATTCTGTTTTTAATGCAGAAATTAGAAAAGCCACTTTTACTTGAGGGTAATCCTGGAGTAGGAAAGACACAGATTGGTTATATCCTTAGTGAATTATTGGGACACGAGCTGGTCCGACTACAGTGCTATGAAGGATTGGATGTCAATAATGCCATCTATGAATGGAACTATCAAAAGCAGTTACTGGCTATTAAGATTAGAGAGAATGATAAGTTATCTTCCTCAGACAAAGAGGATTTGATTTTCAATGATGACTACTTACTGAAGCGACCTTTACTCAAAGCCATTTCTTCGGATAAGCCCAAGGTGTTACTTATAGATGAGATAGATAGAGCTGATGAGGAGTTCGAAGCTTTCTTATTGGAATTATTGTCTGACTTTCAAATTTCTATTCCAGAACTAGGAACTATAAAAGCAACACATAGACCTATAGTCATCCTGACTTCTAATAGAACTAGAGAGTTAAGCGATGCGCTGAAACGACGATGTTTGTATCATTGGGTCAATTACCCAGACCTAGAAAAAGAAATCAAGATTATCAATAAACACATACCAAATCTCTCTGAGGCACTGGCTAGGGAGATTGCAAGTTATGTGAGCAAGATGCGCTTACTCAAGCTAGATAAGTCACCCGGAATAGCGGAAACGATAGATTGGGCCAGAGGGATAGCGATCATGAATGAGGATGACAAAAAACTAACTAAAACCCTTTCTTGTCTACTGAAGTCAGACAAAGATATTAGACTAGTAAAACAAGAGATACTTAATTAAGTATATTTATAAAAACAAAAATTCACAGATATGTCAATGCTTAAAGATTACAAGGAGCTAGAAGAAGAAAGACAAAAGTTGGCTAAGAAGCACTTGGACCATTACAATAGTGTCGATTTGCCAGGTACACGAGTAATGTCTACTGATGGCACTTCTGCCAAAGAAAGAATTGCAGAGATGAAAAAATTAAAGGACTTGCCTAATCACGAGTAGGCCCCCTTTGGACCATTATACCGATTACAGTTCTTTCGACAAAGCACTGGTGGCATTCGTTCATCAGTCTCGCAAATATGGATTTATGCGGGGTCTGCAGTGTACACAAGATGTGGCACATGCTGCATTAAGTGGTATCTGGTTAGACAGAGAATTATTCGAATATGCACTAGCGGCGCTATTTTGCCAAGACGCTTCAGAAAGAGAATCCTTCTCTATACTCTTCAATCGTTTCTGGAATCAGAAAGGAACCAGACTCTCACAGAAGAGTGATTATTACAACAAAAAGATGGTCAACAAAAAACAGCATAGCATTGCTGTACTGACCTCCGTTGGGCAATCCGATGAATCAGGCGAAGCAGAAGAAGGAAAAACGACCTCTGGCGCTAATGCCAAAGAAACACTAAAGTCCACTGACTTCTCCAAACTCAATCTCACTCAGACAGAAGCACTAGATGAAATCTCTGAGCAACTCGTGAGAGAGATGAGTCTGCGTATCAAACGCAAAAGGAAAAAAGCAAAGTCAGGAACGATAGATATTAGGAGCAGTATCAGAAATAGTCTGCAGTATGGCGGTAACATCATGACTTTGAATCATGTCACCAAAAAGAAAGAAAAATTACGCTTGCTTATTCTTTTGGATGTAAGTGGCTCTATGGACAAGTATTCTTATTTCCTCCTTAAGTTCTTATGGCAACTACGCCATCACTTTAAGCAAATAGATGCCTATTCATTCAGCACAAGTATTATGCGCATCACAGATTTAATCAGTGATCCAGATGCTGCGATAGCTTTATCTAAGGTCTCGCAAAGTGTTACCAACTGGTCTAGCGGTACCAAAATTGGAGAGTGCTTGCAACAGTTTAATGAGATCTATGCCAAACGCTACCTCAATGGCAGAACACTAACCATTGTCATGAGTGATGGTTTAGATACTGGACCTACTGAAGTCTTAGAAGAACAGATAATCGAAATCAAGAGACGATCCAAGAAACTGGTCTGGCTCAATCCGCTTAAAGGTATGAGAGAATACGAACCCATCCAGCGAGGTATAAAAACAGTAATGCCATCGTTGGATATATTTGAATCAGCACATAACTTTGACAGCCTATTGAAATTAGAAAATATTTTAGCTGATGCGTGATATCCTAATAGAAAAGATGATGGAGTTACGGAAGGAGAATATTCCTTTTGCGCATGCGGCTATAGTCAGACGTGTCATACCAACTTCTGGCAAACCAGGTGATCATGCCCTTATCACAGCAGAAGGGAAAATATATGGTTGGATAGGCGGAGGCTGTACACGAGGCATTGTCCTCAAAGAGGCGTTACTCTCACTCCAAGACAACAAGCCCAGACTCGTATCCATCAGCAAAGACCAGCTAGACAATAACTTACCAAATACTAAAACCTATCGCATGACCTGCCAAAGCGGCGGGGCTGTCGAAGTATACATAGAGCCTATGAATCCAAAACCACAAATTCTCATCTTCGGCAATTCGCATATCGGACATGCCCTTTCTAAGTTAGCCAAGGTCATGGATTATAGAGTGACAGTTGCTATGACGACTCTAGTTACTGGTCTCTATACTGAAGCAGATTTTGTTACAGACCTTGCTGGATTGGGCAATGATCTCAGTGCTTACAAAAACAGCTATATTGTTATCTGCAGTCAAGGAGATGGCGACGTGTCCTCATTACTCAAGGCAATTGAATGTGAAGGTCCTTATCTTGGTTTTGTTGCCAGCCGTGTCAAAGCAAATTCTATCTTCAAAGAACTCAGACAGCACGGCGTCACCTTTGACCAACTAAAAAAGATAAAAACACCAGCAGGCATAGATATTGGTGGTAAGTCTCATGAAGAAGCAGCTATCAGTATTCTTGCGGAAATTGTCAAAGAATTCAGACAAGGCAATAAATCAATAACTGCAACAGAAGCTGTCATCCCCAATGATGAGTTTTACCTCAATCCAGTCTGCAAAATTCCCATCAACAAAGCCACAGCAAAGCATGTCATTCAGTATGCAGGCGAGTCAGTCTATTTCTGTTGTGATGGATGTAAAGTAAGTTTTGAGAAGGAGCCAGAGAAGTATATAGTAGGATGACACAAAAGGAATTAATATTAGGCACCTGCTATCTGAGATCCATCCAGTCTAACTCTAACTTAAATGCTTCAGCTTTATTGTTAGCGATGAGAAAAGAAATTTCTTCTAATACTTCTGTTGGATAGTTAGGCATGCTTAGTCGTCGACCTCTGAATGAGGGGTAGAACTCATTAAGTTCTAAGGAGATAGTTTCCCATTCGCCACTTGTGTCAAAGTGCTGGATGTAAGAGTGGCGATCGCGTTTTGAGGATTTTAGTCTGAGCTGATATCTTTTGCCATCTCCTATTATTCGAAATGTGCAATTTTGAAAATCTTATAATGTACCAGTCTTCAGATTCAGTTCCTTTAGGAAAATTGGATCTGCAATTTTATACATTTGTTGGTATACCTGCTGTTCTTATTTTTGTCAAAGTTTGTGATAAGCGAGTGGTGAAAGCACAGGATTACTAACAAAATGATACAAAAAGAATGAAAGTAATAGAAGTAAATGGAGGAGGACTTGATAAACTCAATGTAACTAATCGGCCAGAGTCTACTCCACAGGCTGGACAAGTAACTGTTCGCTGGCATGCTACCTCACTGAATTTCCATGATTATCTCGTCGCAAACGGAGGCATTCCTGTTTCCGCAGAACGCATACCTATGTCAGATGGTGCTGGTGAAATCATTGCTTTAGGTGAAGGCTTAACTAATTGGAATATTGGAGACAAAGTAATGTCTTTATTTTTTCCAAACTGGTTAGATGGCCCAGCGACATACCGTAAAATGAAAGCTATATCAGGTGAAACTGTGGATGGGTTTATCACAGAAATGTCATGCATTTCTGCCAACTCACTTACCAGAATACCAAATGGTTATTCATTTGCGGAAGCAGCTACTTTGCCATGTGCCGCCTTGACTGCTTGGAGAGGCTTGGTAACTGAAGGCAAGATGAAATCAGGAGATACCGTTTTGATCGAAGGAACTGGTGGTATGTCTATTGCCGCCTTACAAATTGCTAAAGCAGGAGGCGCAACTATTATTGCAACAACTTCAAGTCCAGAAAAAGCTGAACGCCTCAAACAAATGGGTGCCACCTACGTCATTAATTATAGAGAAGATCAGAAATGGGGTAAGACTATTTTTGGAATGACAGGAGGTGGCGTAGATCATGTATTGGATGTGGGAGGTGGTACTACTATGGCCCAATCTATTGAAGCTGCAAGAATAGGGGGCAGAATTACATCTATTGGCATACTGGATAATAGAAAAGGCGAGGTGACCTTTCCAAAATTATTTTTCAAACAATTAACCATAAAAGGAATCGCCGTAGATAGCAAATCTTCCCAAGACAATATGGTCAAAGCTATAAATCAATCTGGCTATAAACCGATTATCGATAAAAGTTTTGCCTTTGATAAACTTGGTGATGCTTTCAGATATCAAGAATCAGGAAAACATTTTGGAAAAATTGTTCTAGAGTGGTGATAATGGTCGGAGCTTGCTATACTTAAGCTACCCTACTCAATATTTAATTACTACAGCTCTCTAATCCCATTGCCTCACCTTGTAACTTTATTTTAGAGTAAGTGAGACCTGTACTATTTATGGTGTTTAAATCTTTGATACAACCATCTAAATGACACCTTTATCAAATTCATCTTTTACTTCATTGATTAAAACTTCTAATGACTTATATTTAAAATATTTACAAGCAAATACTCCAACATGGCAGACATTACATTAAACATCAATGGCGAGCAAAAGACAGTCAATGTCTCTGATGATACTCCCCTTCTATGGGTATTGAGAGATCATCTAAAAATGAAGGGTACCAAATTTGGATGTGGCATTGCTGCTTGTGGTGCCTGTACTGTCCATGTAGATGGTATAGCAATGAGATCTTGTGTATTACCAATCTCTCAGATTTCTGAACAAAAAATCACGACCATAGAAGGTTTGTCCGAACAAGGCAATCATCCAGTCCAGAAGGCTTGGCTGGAGCATGATGTAGCTCAATGCGGTTATTGTCAAGCAGGACAGATTATGTCGGCGACCGCTCTACTCAATAATAACACCAATCCCTCTGACAAAGAGATAAGCTCAGCAATGTTAGGCAATATATGCAGATGTGGGACCTACACTAGAATCCGAGAAGCCGTCAAAACTGCAGCTAAAAACATGAAGTAATCGCCTATCCAATTTTTCAATACTTAAGCATACAAGAATGTCAATTGTAAAAACATCATATAACAGAAGAAATTTTCTAAAGGCCAGTACTGCCGCAGGTGGTGGATTCTTACTTGGTTTTAGCTTGCTGGCTGGTTGTAAAACTGATGCAGAAGTGGAAGAGATAATCAAAGAGCTGGAAATGCCCGAGCAATGGTTTGACATGAATGCCTTCCTCAAAATCGGAGATAATGGTGTCGTCACCATTTACTCTCCTAATCCCGAAATTGGGCAAAATATAAAAACGTCTATGCCTATGATTGTCGCTGAAGAATTGGATGTAGATTGGACAAATGTAATCGTAGAGCAAGCAGCATTAGATACTACAAAATACAAAAGACAATTAGCTGGGGGCAGTCAATCTATTAGACTAGGATGGAAAAGTTTGCGTACTGCAGGCGCAACAGCACGTAGAATGCTAATGGAAGCGGCTGCTCAAGCTTTAGAAGTCCCACTGGATCAACTAACCACTGAAAAAGGAACCATACACCACAAAGCAAGTGGTCAAAGTCTGGGTTATGAGGAAGTAGTGCAAGCAGCTACTTCCTTAGAAGTACCCGAGGAAGTAGAACTTAAAGATCCTAAAGATTTTACTATCATAGGAACACCAATACCCAATGTAGACGGACGCCAAATTGTAACTGGTGCTCCCCTTTTTGGGATGGACTATGAGGAAGAAGATATGCACTTCGCAATGGTGCAACATCCACCTGCTTTTGGCGGGGTTGTAAAATCATTTAATGAGGCGGAAGTAAAGAACATGCCTGGCATTGTAGATGCATTTAAGATAGAAACTGATTTCTTCAGTGAGTCACGTTTTTTGAGAAATGCCTTTCTTAAAAACTCTATGATAGCCATCGTCGGTAATTCCACTTGGGAAGTCATGAAAGCCAAACGTGCACTAAACGTGCAATGGGAAACAACCAATGGTGAAAACTCTGAAGATCATGAAGCAGCCCTAAGTGCATTACTCGAAAAAGATACTGAGGCTGACCGCCATGATGGTGATGTAGATAAAGCCTTTGAAGATGCAGCTCAGATTATAGAGCGCACCTACTCGGCCCCATTTTTAGCTCATAATACCATGTCACCTATGAACTTCTTTGCAGATGTCACTAAGGACAGTGCAAGATTTGTAGGGCCCATCCAGACACCAGAAATAAGTGCAAGAGAGTTATCTAAGGCCTTAGATATACCTCTGGAAAATATCACCGTAGATATGACACGTATGGGTGGAGGATTTGGCAGAAGGTTATATGGTGGATGGCTATTTGAATCAGCCTTGATTTCTAAGAAAGTAGAAAAACCAATTAAGCTGATCTATAGCCGTGAAGATGACATGGCTAAAGGTACTTACAGACCAGCATATAAGGTAAGATATAAAGCTGCTCTGGATGAGGATAACAACATGACTGCATTCAGCGTCAAGGGAGCAGGGATTCACGGTGGTCCTGTATGGGCTAACAGATTTCCGGCTGGAACAGTCAACAATTACAAAGCTTCAGACAGCTCTATCGAATCCAATATTTCTACAGGAGCATGGCGAGCACCAAAGTCGAATTTCATAGCCGGAGCTGAGCAATCCTTTCTGGATGAGGTAGCAGAATTAGCTGGAAAAGATCCTATACAATTCAGACTAGATTTATTTGACAAGGCCGCTAAGGACCCTGTTGGAGATAGCAATGACTACGATGCAGAGAGATATGCTGGCGTATTGAAATTGGTTAAAGAAAAAAGTGGCTGGGATAATTCATCCTCTAATCAGTACCGAGGGGTGGCTGCTTATTTCTGCCATAATACTTATGTTGCTCAGGTCTTAGATATGGAATATGAGGAGAATGATCTAGTCATTAAAAAAGTGTGGTGTGCCGTGGATTGTGGCATAGTTGTTAATCCAATGGGCGCAAAGAATCAGATAGAGGGCGGTGTGGTGGACGGCATAGGTCATGCAATGTTTAGTGGATTGACTTTCGTAAATGGCATCCCTCAGCAATCAAATTTTCATGAGTACAATCTAATCAGACACAATAAGGCACCATTAGAAATAGAAACCTTTTTTGTGGATAATGGGATAGACCCAACTGGTCTTGGCGAACCTGGTCTACCTCCTGTAATGGGCGCCCTCGCTAATGCGATGTATAAACTAACTGGAAAGAGATTCTATAATCAACCATTCTACAAAGAGATGGATAACTTAGGCTAATAATGTCACTATTCAATACTAACTTAAATGTTAAAACATATCAACGCTACTAAGGAAGCAATATCCCAATTTACTAAACAATTTAAAAGTGATGAACCTGTTGTCATGCTTAATCTTTTAAAGTACAAGGAAATAGCGGATTATACTGACCATCCAGATCTAAATCCAGGTAAAAATATATCTGGAGAAAAGGCCTATCACCTTTACATGAAACATACACAGCCTTTTCTCCATAAGTTAGGAGCTGAAGTTGTCTTTATCGGAAAAAGCAATCAATACATAATTGGACCAGAAGATGAGTCTTGGGACTTGGCATTGATTGTAAAGTATCCTGACGTTATGAAATTTTATGCATTAACACAAAATGCTGATTACAAGAAGACAGCAGGTCATCGTAGTGCAGCTTTGGAAGATTCCAGATTGTTGCCTATGAAGGGATAAGGATAACTATCTCAATTCCATCCACTCAAGTTGAAGGCTGAATGCTTCCTCTTTTTTGTTTGCAATCATAAAAGAAATCTCACATATTAGCTCAGCAGGAAAATTAGGAGTACTGAGTCGTCTACCTCTAAAACTGGGATAAAAGTCTGAGAGCTTTAAAGTAATAATCTCCCACTCGCCAGATGTCTCAAAGTGCTGTATATATGAATGAGGATCACGCATAGATGACTTAAATCTCAATTGATATCGCTTTTTATCTCCTTTTATTTTGAAGACACATTCTTGGTATCCGACTATATCCTTCGGTGCAAAACCATATCTAACAGAAGAAAATCCACCATAATTTTTAAGAGACACATTCCCAAAAAATAAACCGATACCAGAATCAGTGATTCCAAAATCACCTTCAGATCTACCCCCCATAACGACATCATCCACTATATACCATCCATCTTCACTTTCATTGGACGAAAAATTGAATATGATGATTGGATCTAATGAAGGAAGTGATGACATAATGCAAAATAATAGGGTTATGAAGGTGTTATTCATAGTGAAATAACGAAACTAACTGGATAAAGTTGACAATTAATCCACTCAAAAAATAACAATAGAATTTCAAATATTTTAATTCTCACGCAACCCTATCGTCCATTCAATAGTAACTAGTACATCAATACAATATTAAGTACTCTTATTTAATACATAAAAAGGCAGGAAGGAAAAGCAGTACACCTCACAATGAGGTACATAAATAAGCTGTCTTATACTACAGGCTATCCAATAATTTTTCAAAGTAAAGAGCTGAATACTATTATCGATTAAAAGATAATTGATAATAAACTAATATCCACTCATAAATATTTAGTCGAAAATATATGCAGTTATAGCTACACGTTAAAATTTAAAGACTATCTGCAATTAACATGAAAAAAAAATATCAAACCACGCATCCATAAATATTTTGTTTGCGTACCACATTCAAACAAAGAAGAAATATCTAAACCAACTTCTTTATTAATTAATTATTAGAAAATAAAAATTGAAGTGATGAATTTATTATACAAATTACTTTTAGTTTTTGCCACCTTGCTCTTTGTACATCAAAGTCATGGGCAGATACAAATTAGTGAAATTTCCGATAACAGTTATATCGAAGTTGTCAACTCAGGAACTAGCACCATTGATGTCTCTAATTATTGGCTTTGCAATAGACCTGCTTATTCCAGATTCAATACTTTGACTGTAGAATGCGGTCAATTAAATCTGGCACCAGGTGCTTCAGTAACACTATCTGGATTTGGCCTAAGCAATTCTGGTGACGAATTAGGAATCTATATCAATTCCAATTTTGGGTCAGTTGCGGCCATGGCTGATTATGTGATTTATGGAAATAGAGGAGGGAGCACACGTGAAGCTGTAGCTGTTGCAGCAGGACTTTGGAGCACAGGCGATAGAGCACCTGCAATCAATAGTAGCACTTCACTTAATAGAGACTTGGCTCAGTCAGGTGCACAGGCTTACTCCATAGGTTCATCTACAATTTGTAGTACACCTCCCCCACCACCACCTACTTGTAATGTATCTGGAGGTAACATTACTTTAGACAATGGAGCGACAAGCACAGCAATCTGTGTAGATGGCGTGCCAGATCCACTACAAGTGACTTTTACACAACCGACAACTGGAAGCGCAACAGGTTATATTATCACAGATGACGCTGGTAACATCCTTGCACTTCCTCCGGCTCAACCATTTGACTTGGATGGGGCAGGAGTTGGTAACTGTTTTATATATTCAGTGTCATATGAACCAGGTTTTGGTGGAGCTATAATAGGCAACAACATTTCTAATCTTACTGGTTGTTTTGATTTATCTAATTCTATTCTAGTATATAGACAAGCTCCAGATGGTGGCAGCTTAAGCCTTCTTGACGGTAGCACTTCATTTGCACAATGTGCTGGTCAGATAGTATTCGATGTGACGCATACGACTACTGCACCAAACCTAAGTTACTGGTATATTATTACTGATGACAACAATATAATTCTTGACTGGGTCAACTCTGCCAATTCTAACACTATAGATTTAAGTGCCGCACCTGCTGGTGTATGCAGAGTATGGGGATGGTCTTATAGAGGCTTATCAGATCCTATAATAGGGAGTCCATTATCTACACTGATGGATGATACATGTGAAGATATCTCTGACAGTTTTATTACTGTGTACAGAGAAATTCCTGACGGTGGTACAGTAACTTTGTTGGACGGTAGCACTTCATTTGCACAATGTGCTGGTCAGATAGTATTCGATGTTACACATACGACTACTGCTTCGAATATTAGCTACTGGTATATCATTACTGATGACAACAATAACATACTAGGATGGGTCAACTCTGCCAATTCTAACACTATAGATTTAAGTGCTGCACCTGCTGGCGTATGCAGAGTATGGGGATGGTCTTACAGAGGATTATCAGATCCAGTGATTGGCCAACCATTATCTACACTGCGAGATGATTTTTGTGAAGATGTCTCAGATAGTTTTATTACTGTCTATAGAGAAATTCCAGATGGTGGTACAGTAACTTTGTTGGACGGTAGCACTTCATTTGCACAATGTGCTGGTCAGATAGTATTCGATGTTACACATACGACTACTGCTTCGAATATTAGCTACTGGTATATCATTACTGATGACAACAATAACATACTAGGATGGGTCAACTCTGCCAATTCTAACACTATAGATTTAAGTGCTGCACCTGCTGGCGTATGCAGAGTATGGGGATGGTCTTACAGAGGATTATCAGATCCAGTGATTGGCCAACCATTATCTACACTGCGAGATGATTTTTGTGAAGATGTCTCAGATAGTTTTATTACTGTCTATAGAGAAATTCCAGATGGTGGTACAGTAACTTTGTTGGATGGAAGCACTTCTTACACAGGTACTGCTGGTAACATTGTTTTCAATGTAACGCATACGACTACCGCTCAAAATATTAGCTATTGGTATATCATCACTGATGAGGATGGTACCATTCTAGGTTGGGTCAACTCTGCTAACTCTAACACGATTGACTTAAGTAGTGCGCCTCCAGGAGTGTGTAGAATATGGGGATGGAACTATAGAGGATTAGCAGATCCAGTAATCGGCCAGCCACTATCTACATTGAGGGATGATTTTTGTGAAGATGTCTCAGATAATTTTATTACAGTCACTCGTCAGGAGAATGGTTTGTGTACAGCTAAAGCTGATTCACTTAGACTCTTTGACGGACGGACTTCTCTTCAAGTTTGTGCAGCTGATGGAGAACCAAATTATATAAGCTTTGGTCCTTTCAATAATACTGTTGGTGCTTCTCAAATAGTCATCACAAATGCTAACGATTACATCATTCAATTACCATCAACGGCTACTATAGATGTCGATGGCATGAGTATCGGAGAGTACAGAGTTTATTTGGTTGCTTATATGGGTACATTAAATGGTCTGGCCATTGGAAATAATATCAATAATCTTCAAGGATGTTTTGACTTATCCAATGCATTCATCTTAGATAGAATCCAATGTGACCCGAACTGTCAAATGCCTATAAATCTTAGATACAAGAGATTAGGCAGTAATGTATTCTCAATTTCTTGGGACAAGTCTCCAGATGCAATCAGATATGAAATTGAATTAGGTTTTGAAGGATCAAGCAACAGATTCAGGATTCCTATTAGTGGAACCAGAGTGATCTTAATTACAGGTAGCACTAAGGTCATATTAATGAGAGTAAGATCGATCTGTAATGGAGGCTATTCTCCATATTCGAATTACATTTCATTCCAAGCCCAAATTTCAAGATCCAGTAATTTTGATGCAAGTGAAGGCGAGGTCTTTGGAGAATTTTTGATTGCACAACCAGAATTAAAAGTATTCCCTAATCCTGCTTCCGAATTTATCAATGTAGACTTCGAATTAGATATTGAAAGTACGTTGCAAATATTCGATACCACAGGAAAAGAAATGTATAGAACTGATAAATCAAATGGACCAATCAACCAACAAATAGATATATCAGAACTACCACAAGGGTTGTATCAAATGGTGATCTCCTCAGATGGAGTAATCCTTGACCAATCCAAGTTTATCAAAATAAATTAGATTGTGAGTCTAATCATTGTTGGAAGGAAAGTCCGTCTGCATTTGCAGATGGGCTTTTTTATTTACAATGTAAATTAGAACTTTATAGCTATCCCAGACACCAACAGCTGCAATTCTTTTCTTTTTAAAAATGGGAAATTTCATTAATCGATAAGTATCGTTTACTACAACAGATTTTTAATAATTCAAGATTTCCCTTGAATTCATAGATTAATACTTTAGGAATCTGTTCATAGAGTATTCTTGTGTTTTTATTGATTATATGACATTCAATATTAGAATATTTATACATGTGTATTTGATTGACCAAGTTTATCCGTCTTTCTTTTACACCTTCATATTTGCACTGGTCCTAGACATCACACTGTTCTTTTACTTCTTTAACCAGCAAACCAAATTAAGGTAAGAAGAGCACTGTAAACCAGCCAAAAAAAAATAAACAAAGACTTAGAAGAAAAATATATCTTATATGTATCCTGTTATTTGACATGTTTATTAGTAATTTCCTGAACAGAAAACCAGCAATTTAATTCGAAATGACCAAACCATCAGTTGTTTTTTGTAAAGCTTTTACTTTTAGCTCGTGAAATTTCATATGAGCTTTTAGTTTCAAATCTTTTAGCAACATACTCATGGACTTTAGACAATCTCAAATCTGTTGTTGAAGGTCCAGTTCTTATGTAAAAATGATCTAGCTTATCTGTTATCACATAACAAGGGTCTTCTCCAGCTTGGATATCTACCCGTAGGATTGCCTTGTTTTCTATATATTCTATATGAAAATGAATTTTACCCAAATGTAGAGTCCCCAATTTAGACTTAATGGTATTCGTCAAGAAAAGCAAAAGTTTATCATCATTTTCAAAACGATCTTTTTCTAATCCTAATATCTCACCATCATCTGCAACTCCTACTAATAATATACCCCCTTCAGAATTGAGAAATGCATTTATGGTTTTAAGCACTGCATGAGTAATTCTAGGGTCTTTTTTATTGGCCTTGAGATTCCATCTTAAAGTGGATTTGAATTCTACCAGTTCACTTTCTCCTTTATCTATGATCTCTTTGGAAGATGTTTGTTGTATAGATCTTAGATAATTTGTTACTCTCTTACTAAGTCGGCGTACTATGTCCAGACTCATACTTGGCGGTATAATATCCTCCTTAAAAAGACTAATTCCACATATAGTTATAAGTTGGCTATCTTCATTTGCCGTCAAATCTCCTAATCTAAAATCTCCATTCAGGACACCAATCTCACCAATTATTTCTCCTGGCAGTAAGTCCATCTTAGTGTTATCAGGAAACCTAAGTGTTAAAGAACCATTTAGCAAATAAAAAATTAAATTGGGCTGATCCCCAACTTCAAATACGCGGTTCAGTTTGCTAATAGGCTTATAACTGACAATCTTTTCTAATTGCAGCAGAGAATCTTGATCCAAGCCACTAAACACCTCATGGCGAGCTAAGGCTTGCACCATTTCTTTTGTTGATATATTAAGTGGGTTATCCATGATAATTATTCATTATTGCTTGAGCTACTTTATTAGCTATTTCCATATTTAATGCACTGGGTATAATTCTTTCTGTCGTGGGTGATGGCTCACAAGCTGCTATGGCTTCTGCCGCAGCTATCTTCATATCGGCAGTAATACGAGGTGCTCTAACTTGCAAAGCTCCTTTGAATATGCCAGGAAATGCCAGCACATTATTGACTTGATTAGGATAGTCACTACGACCAGTCGCAACGATGGCTGCACCTAACGCCTTGGCTTTTTCTGGCATAATCTCCGGCGTAGGATTAGCTAAAGCAAATATAATCGGGTTCTCAGCCATAGCTTGTATATGGGCCGCCTCTAAAAGATTGCCCTTACTGACACCGATAAATACATCAGCATTTTGCAAAGCGTCCACAAGGCTCCCAGTTATATTACTAGGATTAGTGTAGGTCAATATATTTTTCTTTGCCTCATTAAGATTGTCTCTATCCTTAGAAATTATGCCCTTACTATCACACACGATGACTGACTTTACCGAGATACAACTACCTCTGTCATGAACTTGATCGTGACATTTCAGCAAATTTGTAATAGCTATTCCTGCTGCTCCTGCACCATTAATAACAATGTTTAATTGATTTAAGTTTTTACCCACAACCTTGCAGGCATTAATAAGTCCTGCTAAGGTAACTATCGCTGTCCCGTGCTGATCATCATGGAATACCGGTATTCCGATATCTTGTAGGCGTTGTTCTATCTCAAAACTTCTTGGTGCAGAAATATCCTCCAAGTTGACACCACCAAAAACAGGAGAGATCAACTTAACTGTTCGAATAATCTCTTCGGTGTCTTGGGTGTCTAAACATATAGGAAAAGCATTAAGCCCAGCAAATTTTTTGAACAGTGCCGCCTTGCCTTCCATGACGGGTATAGATGCATGAGCTCCTATATTCCCTAATCCAAGCACAGCACTACCATCAGAAATTACTGCCACAGTTCTGCCCTTGATGGTCAGATCATATACCGAAGAAGGATCATCTGCAATAGCCATACAAGGGGCTGCTACACCTGGAGAGTAGACTACTGAAAGATCATCTTTACTTTCTATCGATGTATTTGCTATTACCTCGAGCTTTCCCTTCAATCTTGCATGTAGCGCCAAAGACTTTTTATTATAATCGTTTTTTTCCATTTAATAATTTTATCAATTTATATTCCTGCTGACTTTGGAAAAAATATTCTCCAAAGAAAACAGGGATCCTATTTTAAATACGCTTTAATGCCATAACTGGCAAGTACCCCTTCTCCTGTTGCAGCAGCTACTTGAGCGATGGCTCCTTCTCTGCAATCTCCGGCAGCAAAAATTCCTGGTTCACTTGTCTCTCCCCTACCAGATGATTTTACAAAACCTTGTTCGTTAAGATCGACAATGCCATTTAATACCTGTGTATTGGGTATCAGACCTATAAAAATAAATACGCCGTCAGCACTCATCTCTTGCTGCTCCCCAGATATTTTGTCTTCTACTTTGAGTGATTTAAATAGATTATCATCTCCACTCAAAAACTCTAAGGACGTTTTATTGTGATGGACTTCTATGTTTTTTATCTCTCCTAATTTTTTGACGTAAGTCGGCGAGGCTGAGAATGAATCAGAACGATTGACTATAGTGACTTTCTTACAGAAGCCTGCTAGAAAAATGCCTTCCTCTAACGCCGAATTACCACCGCCTATCACCAATATTTCTTTATCTCTATAGAATGCACCATCACAGGTAGCACAAAAGTGTATACCAGCTCCTATCAGCTCATTTTCGCCAGGAATATTAAGCTTACGATAAGTAGAACCCATGGCTAATACAATGGTACGAGCCTTATACTCTGCCATATTAGTAGTCACATGAAAATGATTTCCATGTCTTCTAATGGCTTCTAGTTCTACACCTGTTTTTATTTCGGCTCCGTATGTTCTGGCTTGATTAGCCATCTTATCCATGAGTTTTGGTCCAGAGATGTTAGTGAAGCCTGGGTAGTTTTCGATTTTTTCTGTCAAATAAGCGTTCCCACCAATGTTCTTTTTTTCTATTATTATGCTATCAAAGCGATCTCGCTGTGCATAGATAGACGCAGTAAGTCCAGCGGCACCTGCACCAACGATTAAGGTATCATATAGTTTAGTTGATTTTTCTGCACCTATTCCCAGCACATCTTGAAGTACTACATTATTGGGATTTGTATAGCTTGTCTCATTAATAAAAATAGTTGGGATAATCCGCTTGCCGTTATTTATTTCTTCTACTCTTTTAGCAGCCCACTCATGCTTATCTACTTCTATGTACTTGAAATTGATAAGATTATCTCTTAGATAGGACTTCGCTCGGCGACAATCAGGACACCAGTCTGCTCCATAAAGGATTACCCTTCCTTTGTCTTCATTGAGTCCGAGTACTGATGCCAATATATCATTCTTTGGGTTGGTATATGGCTTATCATCGATGATAATCGTCGGGATGATTCGCTTCCCATTATTAATAGTCTGTACCATATCAGTAGCGGTTTGATCCAAATCTACATCGATAAAGTCATACTCGATATTATTTTCTTTAAATAAGCTTTGGCACGTCTGCAATCGTGACACCAGTCTGCTCCATAGAACATAATATTTTCCATATTTGATGATTTGATTTTCAATTATTCAATTTACAAGAGTACACCTATAAATGTACACAATAGCAGTACGACAAAAGAAGTGGCTAGACTAAAAATCCCTAGTAACTTTGTCCTGTTATCCAATGACATTCCGAATAGTCATATCGGTTTGAATATTTTTATTTTCTTTACAGTAATATCGAGAATGGGTGGTTTAGAGCATGACTGAGCGGTTCTTAGTATGAGAAGCAAAGGTTCTAAATGGACCTTTGATGTGAAGAAACCGATTTATCGAAATCGGGTGTATTGGCGACAGCGCTTAACACATATAATGTAAAGAAGTAAATTTTAGTTTATTTGAGACTGTAGCTCAGTTGGTTTAGAGCGCTGCCTTGACAGGGCAGAGGTCGTGGGTTCGAATCCCTCCAGTCTCACTTCAAAGCCTCTTGTAATAGCAAGGGGCTTTTTTATTTAGACTGTTTGGATTCTTGGCTGCCCTTCCTCAACTGAGGTTGAGGTTCTATCCTTAGCCATTTTAGTCACACTTGCCTCCTACCCTTCTGAAAATACTTATCAGTATAAAATTCTGACTGTTAAGATTAGCTGCACGACATACTAATCCAAACATATTATACTAAAAAGTAATATGTTTACATCAGCCAACAACAACCCTTAACAGTATACATGATTAAAAAGAGTGAATTAGAAGCCCTATTACAAGAAGCTACAATCAAGATAAATAAGGCCATGAGTAGCCTAAGTGGCTATGACAGCCACGCTAATCTTGCTGAACTCTTTTTCGAGAGAGGAGATATCTACCTAGCGATGAAGCAATATAAATCTGCCATGTCTGATTACGAGACTTGTATGGATTATGATCCTTACTTCTATGAAGCAGATTCAAGGATTGACGCCATTATAGAACATGTGCTTCCCCTCTCTATGAAATAAATCTTAGATTAGAAGTATTGCCCCAAACCTATAACAAAGCCTCTTTGATTTTTGCCAAAGATGTCCACGCCATAGTCAATACGTAAAGTCGCACCGAATACTTTCTGATAGTTAATCCTTATTCCTAGGCCTACAAATTGTCTGAACTGATTAGAATCAATCAATTGTGATAGCGTACCACCTGGATTCCGCCATGTACCTGTATCAGCAAATAGTACAAGTTGTGATGCCCAAAATTTCTTATGATAGATTGTATACCTTGCTTCTGCATTGATAATTACCTGTGCGGTACCCCTATCAATACGATTACCGATTCCTCTCACGTTCACATGGCTATCTGCCACGAAAGGCGCAAAAGGTGAATCATCATTGTCAGATAATGCTGCTCTAACTCTAAATGCAAGATTGAGCTTAGTACGTGGTCTTAAAAACAATCGACCCTGATATTGTATACTATTAAAGAAAGTGGTATTGTCTAGAGTGACTACGTTCTGATAGGTAATGACATTTTCCATGCCCATCAGATAGAAGTAGTGATAATCTAGCTGAGTACTTTTGAATTCTATTTTGGTCAGAAATTTAGGAATGGTAAAGCCCTCAGGACCCAATGGGTTCTCACCTTGTCCTTCTGACCTATTAAAAGACTCTACAAAGTAAGTGCCCCCAACTTCAAGTCGTTTATACAAGCCAAAATTTCTAAATATACTAGAACCTGCTGCATTATTCCTATACTCATACTGTTCAGTCCCTTCTTCAAAGAATATGGGCTCTTGCGATGACCATGAATTGAGATTAAGACTATACCCCCACTTTGAAGATAATATTCTAGGTTTCTGGAAAAATATTTGGCCAGCATGTCTACCATTATTATTCTGATAGAAAGCCAAAGCAGTATCTCCTATTCCACGAAAATTGTTCTCAGTCACCCCTAGCTGAAACCAGATATTTCCACTAATTCCGCCAAAATTAACTATTGGTAAAGCAGTAGCCCTTTCTACAACATGAAAAATAATAGGAATATGACTCTGTGTACTATCTATGCTATAGGTGACATCTGCAATACCAGACAAATTCTTCAAGGCTTGAATATCTGCATCTAGAGAGGCTACACCTGAGGACAAAGTCTGTTCTGCCATTATACTCCGCAGATAGACCTCCTTTGTCTTTTTAAGTCCCGAGAACGATACCCTATCATGCGAATAGTCCGTGTCCACAAACTGGCAATGTGCCTCAGTGACAAGACACATTATAAAAACCAATACGACCAATACCGAACTACTCCTCATCAAACGATTAGGTAACTAAACTTATATGTTAATTCTAATGCCTAAATTTATTGTCTCGGCCACACCTCCAGAACTCCTTAAGAAGTCATTTGTAAAATCTGTGTATAAAACTTCAATCTCAAAGTTAGGTGTAAACTGAAACTTTGACCCGGCTCCATACTGATAAAAGTAGTCAAATGATTCTTGCCAAAACGGTGAGAATCCCCCTAGTGTATATATTGTTAACTTATTTGTCGGCACATAACTGAAGATTAGGGTCGCCGGAGTAGACCATCGATTATTATTCCCACTGCCAATATCCTCTAACAATACATCTATTTCGGTGAACAATGAAAATTTATTTCCTATAGAGAAGTCATTAAAAAACTGAGTATTCCATGTTGCGCCATTCCAATCTATAAAAGGTTCTCCATTAGGTCCACCTGTCAGATTATCTCCTATGGCAAACACGAATGAGCTCTGTATAGAGAAGTTGGCCCATTCTTCGATTGGGGCATATCTTATCTGAGGTCCAAAGGCTGTAATTCCTGACCTCGTGCTTCCTCCTTGGCTGACATCTGAACCAAATACTGAGAAAGGCGAAGATGGTAAGGCATTATTTCTTACTTTTCTATATCGCCCTGCGACACCTATATTCACCTTACTTGATAGTCCATAAAATGCACTCAAAGACGTCGTGAAGAAAGATGATCTATCAGTTAATGTCTCTCCCCCTGTTTGTTGCGAATAAAGGTTATTAAATATTTTTATCTCGTATGTCCCTTTTGGAATTGTAGATGACACTATATATCTAGAGGCATTAGATCCTACTGCACCTAGATTACCACCAGAAGTAAGGTTGGTATCATTCAAAGTCCAATCATAATCGTAGTATTTGATTTTTTGATTTGTTGGTAGTTCATCACTTCTGTACGAATTGATAAAAGAGATAATATCAGCCTTGGTTAAACCAAAATCTTTAGGGTACCATTTGAATATTTCTGATATCTGGAGTTTACCATCATTGTATCTTATAAACTCAGGATTATTCAAAGCCAATCTTGTTTGCTGATTGAGCTTCTCTTCCAAGTTCTCAGGTGTATATGCAAAGTCCGTTATTGGAGGGCAGCCTAGCGCACCACATACCAATACGAAGTGATATCTCGGATCATTAAAGACCTTAAGCATATCTTCTTTCTCAAGCTTATTTAATGTTGTTGTCTTACCAGCTACCTTCACCTTATCTCTAGTGAAAAATCCAGTATTCTGAGCTACTGATTGTGTGGGATAAGATGTACAGACCTTATCGATGACATTAAGATTATAAGCATTGATTAGAAAGGCTTGTTTAGTATCGTAATCAAGATTTGATATATCTGCACTAGCTACTATATTAATCAGATTCTCAAGCGGCGCTCTGTTTTCAGCCAATTTAGAATAATCTACTAATCCGTCTTCAACATGGTTTTTGAGAAATCTGTCAACATCATTAAAGAATGTTTGACCAATATTTTGAGCAGTTAATAAATGACTGAATGCAAAAGCAATTATTAAGAATACGAACCTAATTTTCATTGTTTTATTATTTACACTATTATGAATAGATTATCAAGATTAATGTTTAAACATCGAATTGTCTATAATTCCTAATAGGTTATCAATATTTCCTAAACACTCTTAATATAAATTTAAAGCCTAATTGGTTGCCAATCAACATCTATAAAATTGAAACAATGAGATCAGAAAAAGTAAAGTCTTTAAGACCCGAACTCAATTTACCTTGTACCTCAGATGATAGTCTCTTAAGTTTTCAAAATGCTGTTCTCCGTCCAATCTTAAAGCTACAGGACGATATTACGCTTTTATTACTAGATATTTCTGTGGATTATAATAAGCATAGACACAAGGTCACCTCTGACACAAAAGAAGAATACGCAGCCTATCTAAAAGACCTATTACATAGAGATAAATCCCTGAGGAATCAGGTTATTGGTGCCATCCTAGGCATGATGACACGTGAAGAAATGGATATATATAAGGATAACAAAAGAGAAATCAATAAACGTATTGTGCAAATGCAGATTGACAGATATGTCACACATTATAATTAAAAGTTGAAATCCTAGTCAATATCAACATAAGGCTCACCTTTGATGATGTTTCTCGAAATCACCAATCTTTGAATCTCAGAAGTCCCTTCATATATCTGTGTGATCTTAGCATCCCTCATCATTCTCTCTACATGGTACTCTTTGACATAGCCATATCCACCGTGGACCTGAACAGCCTCTACTGTAATCTCCATGGCAATTTCAGAGGCATAAAGCTTAGCCATAGCTGCAGCTTGGGCATAGGGCTTGCCTTGATCTTTCAGCCATGCGGCTCTATAAACAAGCATTTTGGCTGCTTCTATTTGCATAGCCATATTTGCCAGCTTGAATGCAATGGCCTGATGATTGTTGATTGGCTTACCAAAAGCGCTCCTTTCATGAGAGTAGGCTAAAGCAAGGTCATAAGCACCTCCAGCAATACCAAGTGCCTGAGCAGCTATTCCTATTCGTCCACCATCTAAGGTCTGCATAGCATATTTGAATCCAAAGCCTTCTGGACCCAATCTATTATCTTTAGAAACCTTGACATCCTGAAACATGACAGAGCAAGTGTCTGAGGATCGTATGCCTAACTTATCTTCCTTTATACCTGTTGTCAAACCGTCAGAACTTGCTTCTACAAAAAAGGCATTTATTCCCTTATGTTTCTTTTCTGCATCAGTTTGCGCGATGACTACATAACCACCTGCATGCTTGCCATTGGTAATCCAGTTCTTGGTGCCATTAATAATGTAATGATCTCCCTTGTCTTCTGCCGTCGTCCGTTGTGATGTGGCATCGCTACCCGCTTCTGGTTCAGATAGGCAAAAGGCACCTATCATATCTGCATTGACCATTTGTGGAAGAAATTTATCTTTCACGCTATCATTACCATACTTTTCTATGCCCCACAGCGCTAAGGAATTGTGTGCGGACATAATAACAGAGCTAGATGCATCTATCTTAGATATCTCCTCTATAGCTAATGCATACGCTAAGGTATCCATACCTGCACCACCATATTTTTCGCCTGTCATCAGTCCCATGAATCCAAGTTCTCCCATCTGCTTTACAAATTCGCTTGGGTGTTCCATCTTGATATCCCGCTCTATAACGCCAGGCTTTAGGACATTCTGAGCGAAGTCTCTAGCCGCGTCACGAATCATTTTATGCTCTTCACTCAGTGAAAATTCCATTCTCTTTAGTTTATATCATTAATAATTAACTACTGCTCTACCATTTATTAGCCTGAACAATCAGCTCGGAAATATCGTAGACCATTACTTTCTCATCCTTACCCTTGGCCTTCACACCATCATTCATCATTAGAATGCAGTAGGGACAGTTAGCAGCAATTATATCTGCTCCTGTATCAAGCAACTCGCCTACCCTTTCATGGTTGACTTTTGTATCTGTCTCACTATGTTCCTCTTCTTTGAAAACTTGTGCACCACCAGCACCACAGCAAAATCCATTCTTTCGGTTTCTAGGTACCTCCTTGATATCTGTATCTAACTTAGATAGTATCTGCCTTGGTGCCTCATATATATCATTGACTCTACCTAAGTAACAAGAATCATGATAGGCTATTTTCTTACCTTCAAAAGCGCCGCCCTCTACAGTAATGCGCCCTTCATTAATCAGTTCTTGGATTAGCTGTGTATGATGAACCACCTCATAACGACCTCCTAATTCAGGATACTCATTCTTCAGGGTATTGAAGCAATGCGGACACGCTGTAACAATTTTATTAACATTGTACATGTTCATCACTTCGATATTCTGCAAGGCCATCATCTGAAAGATAAATTCATTCCCACTGCGTCGAGCTGGGTCTCCAGTGCAGGACTCCTCATTGCCTAAGACGGCATACTTGATGTCAGCATGGTGTAAGATCTTAACAAGTGACTGTGTTATCTTCTGTGCTCTCGGATCAAAGCTGCCTGCACACCCCACCCAGAATAGTATTTCTGGATTGGTTTCCATGCCGGCATAATCTGCTAGAGTATATACTTTCACTTTGCTAGTATTATTATATTAAAGAATCGTTGGTTTAATAATATAGTTAGTCTTCCAGTGCCTTTGCCCATTCTATTCTCTCTGATGGCATTTGCCATACCGCTCCTGTGTTCTCAAGGCTAGTAAACATTGGTAGCCAATCACCTGGCCCAGCTGACTCTGTCAAAATCTTATATCGTCTCAGTTCCAAAATAGGCTCCAATGGATTAATCATCACTGGACAAGCTTCCACACAGGCATTACAAGTGGTACATGCAAACAGCTCTTCTTCTGTAATCAAATCATGCAGGGACTTTCCATCATCATAGCCTTTGGTGCTATAGTCCTTATCTTCAACAGCAGCTGCTATTTCTGTTGTTCTCTCACGAATATCCATCATGACCTTTCTTGGAGATAACTTTTTACCTGTTTGATTCGCTGGACATACCGAACTGCATCGACCACACTCTGTGCAGGTGTAGGCATCCAAAAGGTTTTTCCAACTCAAATCAAAAATATCTTTAGCCCCGAAGTCTGGTAACTCATCCGTCATAGGCAAGTCTTCTGCAGGAGCCTCTCCTATTCCCATCATAGATTTGACCTCCTTCATAATCTCTGGCATGTTATTCATCTCACCTCGTGAGTTCAATTTAGAAAAGAACACATTAGGGAAAGCAAGAAAAATATGTAGGTGTTTAGAAATAGGGAGATAAAGGATAAATCCGAAGACAACCAATATGTGCATCCACCAACCTATTCTTTCTACAATATGTAATGCCCCCTCCGATAATCCAGAAAATAAAGTACTACCAACTGCAGAACTCAGTAACAATGTACCTGTATCTGGAAAGTGTGCAGGGTCAATTTGCTGTAGCAAGGTGTCTGCCCCGTTCATTGTGAAAATGGCCAACACAAGAACAATCTCCGCAAATAGGATATTATTGGCATCAATCTTAGGCCAACCATTCATCTCTGGCATCACTAACCGAGGCACTTTGAGAAGGTTACGTCTCCATAGAAAAATGACCGTAGCTATTAATGCCCCTAGAGATAAGAACTCTATTGTATTGATAATCAGCGTATACAGTCTTCCAAGATAAGGCGCAAAGAATCTATGTTGTCCACTCAATCCATCGATGATAATCTCTATCAACTCCACTTGAGTGAAGAGGAAGGCTACATATATGAAGAGATGAAGCACCGCTGGTATCATGCGCTTAAACATCTTTTTCTGGCCAAATGCGACTAAAAGAGTATTCTTCCATCTGGTACCTACATCCCCACCTACTGCTAAATCCTTACCAAGTCTGATTGACTTATAAATATGTCTGTACGATTTGAATGCTAAGAAACTAACACCCAATAAAGCAATGAAGAATATTATCTGCTGTATCATAAGGTCACATGTGTTGTCGCAGTTGCTAAATTATACAAAGATAACTTAGGAGCCACCACACTGTTTTCTCCAAAGGTAAGGCGCAATGAAGATAAATCATGACACTATGTCACTTTTTTTATAACCTATATCTAGAAATATCTTATTCTAGCCTACAACCTTTTTGTCAGTAGACTTCTTGACAGATGTTGAATGATCAGATATCACGTACCAATTGCCATCAACTTTCTGCAATACATAGCTTATGGTCATCTGATTCCAATAAGGTTTTCCATCTCTTTCTGGTACCTTATACATGACTTCAGTTACAGCCATGCCTACATCCTCCCCTACTTTGGAATCAGTAATGGTAGTTTCCAGCGTCCAGTTTGGATCTTGAAACCAGCTCTTATGATATTTGATATACTTATCAGTAGTATAGACTACAGGTGTGGATGGTCTAATCAAGTGCATTAACCCATCAGGAGACATCATAGCTTCTAATGTAGTCAAATCCTTGGTGGACACCGCTTTGAGATGTTTACGCAAGGCTGCATGAAAAGATTTGCTATTGGCTTGCTTTTCAGCTTTGATTTCTTCATTGGAAGGGCCTGTAGGCAATGGTGCTTGAGGCGCACTACAACTTAACATACCTATGATTACTACGCAGAATGCTAATACTAGTTTCATTACAATTACTTGAATCCCTCATTTTATGAGGTATGGTGACAAAAAGCATCGTCACAGATTGGTATCTCAATATTTCAAAAAACTATGGACAGAGTCAAGGGATATACAATATTGCTCTACTGAAGATTGAAGACAGCATTTGAAATGCCCAGCGCAAGGGTATCATTTACTTGCAAGGTCTGATTGTTTATCTCTTGGTTTATCAAGGTAGTTATGATTTCATCCTGGTTTAAAGAAGTACAAATATCTGTCGTCACACTAGCAAATTGTCTGTCTTCATGAATAAAAATATCTGTTTGCATACATAGTAACAACTGATCATTTGCTTCTTCATAAGATAATAAAATTGACGCTTGCTCTCCAAGCAGCTCAACAATACTTCCATCAATTATATACTGAGTTTCTGCAGTTGATTCTTCACCTGTATCTAAATTTATCCCAGTAAGAGACGCTATAGAATCTGCTCTTAGTACTATTTCCCTAATTGGAAAAGGCTCATCAGTAACACTCTCCTGAAACAGCAAATCAACTTGTGCCAATTGTGCTGATTGCGGAAATATCTCTTCACTACTATTGCCATTAACTAAGAAAAACTGAGCCGGTGCTATGGCTATTTCTTCGAACAAAAACACTTGTGGAAAATCATCTCCGAATGGATTGTTCTGAACTTCTTCGTTGTCATTACCGCATGAAAATGCAGAAAGAGCTATAAGTATGAATACAAGTTGTCTTAATTTTTTCATTCTATAAAAATATACAAATTCCAAACTAATAAGTTATAACACTGATTAAAGCTGCGCATAGAGGAGCGCTTAATTATTTGGAAAGTGCCTAACCGCAGGTCGCTCTCTCTAAACTTCTAACTTGCTCAAAATAAACCCCAGGGCTTAGTCCCCACACATCCAACTACATGTATCTCGTTACTAAAATCATTCATGAGCACCTTCACAATCCTAGCGCCCCGAACAAAATAGCTGTGGCTACAAGTCTAATAAACCACCAATTTTCTAGAAAGATATTGCCCCGTGTGGCTAGAGGCACTCAGGATATAAATCCCTGCTTTTAATTCTGATAGATTAAACGCTAACCTTCTCTCACGTGTGATAGCCTGAGACAACACTTCATTACCATTAATATTTCTTACAGAAATCGAACCAGTAAATGCTTCGTCAAATGCTAAATTTATTACGTCATTTGTTGGGTTTGGGTAAACACTGAAAAGTTGATTATCGTAAATATCACTAGTGCTCGTTGTCATTGAACCTAATTCCAGATTAGTAAATATCACTGAGTCTGTAACAGCATTAAGTACAATCTCTTCACCAAGTGCATTTGTAGCAAATACATTATAAAATCTAAATAGTAAAGTATCTCTTGAATCTAAGTTAGATGTACTAGCATCCTGTCTTATTCTCAAACCGATCCCAGATAAGGTACTTCCTAAATCTAATTCTTGTCCATCTGTGTTAGTCATTGTCACTGTAATCCTATCTGTATCTACAATGACATCAAGATCTGAATCTAACCTACCCTCAGTTTCATATTCAAAAAAGTAAAACTGGTTAGTTAATGCGTCAGCTTGATCCCTTCTGAAGTTTACCACATTGGTGTCTATTACAATATCATAGGTCAATCCATGTATAGGCTCAGTCAATTGTTCATTCAGTGTCCCTACTGAAACTTGAAAATCCAGATTTGCGAAAAAGGGAATTAGAAAAGGTTCTAATTCAAATGAGTCCAATTCAATATCAATTGTTAGTGGTACTGCACCCGAGGTTCCTTCTAATAATACATTTTCAAAATTGGACACCCTACTTTCCCCTAGGTTCATCCAGGCATCTTCGATATCTAATCTAGAAATCAAACCATTGCCATTTACATCCGCATACTTACCGTTAATTCCAAGAAAAGATTCATCCCAGTCAAGTGCTGACCAAGGTGCCCACTCAGAAGATATCACATCTCTCCTAATTCCCTCTTCTGGATCAAATGCCAATATATTACCCAGCAAAACCAAATCTCGACCTTGTACAATTCCATTAGAGTCTACATCCCCAGGCCACACACAATCATTCACACAATTAAATTCCAGTGCACTACAGGAGATGTCACCATTTATAATTGAATCATAGAAATCTTGAATCGCTTGTAATTCGATCTCATAATTATCAAACATTTCCAAGCCGCTGACTTCTTCATTAATACTCACAAAATCCACGAAATCCAAAACACCAATTTCTCCAGGTACTAAATCCCCAGATACAAATCCTGTAATCGGCTCTCTAGGGAAAGTGAAATTCACTTGTGTCTCTATAGACCATCCATTAGGATCATTTGGCAAATCTGGAAATGCAAATTTAGTAGAGTCTGTAGATCCTGGATTAAATCCATTATTACCTATGGTCAATGGAGAACCATCTAACCATTTGCTATCAAGAAGATTGTAATATTGTTCTTTAATATTAGGAGAAGCCATTTCTGGGTCTGGATCGGCAATTCCACTATTGACAAAATAACTATAATATGGCAAGGCGCTATTCAGCCACTTAATAGACCGCCAAACGCCAACATCACCAGGCACCCCAATCTCATCAAATCTGCAATCTCCAAATATTTCATCGCTTAATGCACTGTAACTAAACGAACTTTGTGATTCGGGGTGACATCCAATAAAGTCATTTCCAAGGCAGCCGACTGTCGGTAGCTGATGCAAGCCCATATGAAATCTCGACAAGGGTCTATCACCTTTATAAATATATCTAAGCCTAGTGAAAATACCTCTCTCTGATGCAGAACCAGAATTACAGTTAACTAAATAACTCATCTGATGAAATTCCATAGGAACAGATGATAGACGATCGCTAAAGGAGTTGTAGACAGTGAACGTCATTTGGTACGGAACAAATGAGGGGTTCTCCTCTAAGGCAATAGGATAGTCTCCCATAAGTGGGTCGTAGATTCTATCTCCATTAGCATCAAAAAAAGGCGCCAGCTCATTCTCTAATTCTACGCCGTCCAAATAAGGATTGCCTCTTGCTGGCCATCTGAGGATATTCTCAGGAATATTATTCAGATCCAAAGAGCTGTTAGTTTGCAACTCAATCAAGCCTGCAATCTCATGCCCAAACACATCCCACGCCTGCTGAAAGAATTCACATTCCTCATCTGACAATGATCCATTTTCAATTAAAGGACCACTAATAAATGTATTGACCATTGGTAGGCCATACTGCGAAACATTGATTAACAAATTACCTTCTGGATCAAATCCACCCATCCACAAATCACTAGAAAATCCAAGCGAGAACAATGGGTCCTCTAAGTCATCTCCCTTAATAAACTCAGGCACACCTCTTACAGAAGTATACAATGATCCATGTCTATCCAAACGTAAAGAACGGTGTTCATTATCTAATCGGTAAGCGCTTAAGTTCGCCTCTTGGCATTGACTAATTAAGAAGAAAGGACAAGCCAGTATACATAGGAGAGTAGATATTATATTCATAATGATTGTTGGAAGTTTTAAAGTCAATTAAAGTCATTCTCAATTGAAATTAATTATATGAATAGTCGAATACAAAATACCAACTAAAATCCCTCATTCAAAAAACTCATTAAGTGACCACTGCGACTTTTGAAATATTTAGTTCTACGGTCTAGAGTAATTTCATCATGTGTAATGGCATCTCTTGATATCTCCAACTTTCAAATATTCTCATTAGAAATTACTACACATTTATCTGAGACTGACTCTTAAATGCCTTCGAGCATTTTGGCATTTAATCCAGCTTAAATTTATACAGATAAGATACTTCCTTAATCTTCTTTCTTTTTCTCTTCTTCTTGGTCTTTTCAGACCAACCAACCAGAACCATAAATTCATTATTCTCTAAATATTCAATATGGTTAATGCGGGCCTGTTCAGGGAAATAATTGCTCATTGAATATCTTTTGCTGTTTCCTGCCTCGAAATCAAATTTAGTTATGAACCAATCAAAATTTATTAAACTGCGTAAAGAATTGCCTTCTCCGACATAATACCAGTAGTAATTATATGTATAGACTATGTTCTTCGAGCTAGCTAAAAATGAATAGATAGACTTACTTATTTCTTTATCTTCTAAAGGATACAAATCCTTCATAGACAGCCATTTTTTTTCGTTGAATATATCATAATAGAATTTTATAGAATCCCTTGTTACTGCAAACCTTTTAAGCTAAAGGAGTCTATGAGACTTATAGTATCATTATTCACAAGATGCACCTCGCAATAACTTGAGGTATCTTGTTCATCAAACTTCTTAGTCAAGAATAAAAAATTATTCTCGAAATATGATGAAGTAATGGATCTTGGTAACGCAAAGTACTTATTATCACCCAACCTAAGTTGTAGTTTTTCTTCACTATCGCTTGAAATTATACTAAGACTATCTCTTGGATAATCAATTAAATAATTATAATCCCCATTAGAATAAGTAACCCCTTCTAAAGAGCCATAAATCTGATCAAAATTAATCATTGGAAAATACTGATATGATCCATCCTTCTTACTCACTTCCACTATTCTTTTGGTTGGCGTTTCCATGTTTACACACAAAATATGTTCAGTAAAAGAAAACCATCGTTTAGAAAAATATGGCACTCTAACTGGAAGATGGTTTACCTTGTTACGCCACTTTCCTTTTTTACCAAACTGGGAATCTAATTCTCCTGTATTTATACTAATTTTATATAACTCATCAGTGAAATATGTGTAAGAAGGTGAGATTCTGTCTCTATCCTTTTGACTACTGGCTAAGAATATATAGTCGTCACCTTTGTCATAAATTAACTTATTAGGATATCCAAGTTCTTCTATCTTAAGTCTACCATTTTCTCCAAATGTCGTGACAAGCGTGACTGACTGGGAGTCAACTTGCTGAGAGAATAAGGTTACGAGAGCAGTTATTACAACAGATTGAAAAATCTTCATACTATATCAATTACTAAGAAATATAGGATCCAAAGTCTTTGGGAAGGGAAATTACAAAAATGAATTTGGGATTTCTAGTTCTAAATACTTGCATTTAAGTCCTATTATTTCCCCTAGATAGTCCCTAATTTTTTACTCTTTTACCTCCAAATACATGACCTTTGCGCCTTTTCTAGCCAAACACATACTTGGAATATGATTCTTTTCTTTGGTGACCCCAATGCTCATATATTTACATTAGAAACGACAGCGGCTTTATCAGCGGCTGACAGAGCTAAGCTACACTGGTTGTTTGGCAATCAGCCGCAAATAGAGGCACAGAAGATTGAAGGACAGTTTGTCGGTCCTCGGAAGACGATGATCACACCATGGAGCACCAATGCCGTAGAGATTACCCAAAACATGGGTCTTAATGGTATTAAGAGAATAGAAAAGTATATCCCTAAAGTAGAAGGAGGAGTATCCGATCCCATGGTCACTCAAATCTATGAAGGTCTAGACCAAGAGCTATTCTCTATAAACATTGACCCAGAACCCATCATACCTATCAGCGATATTGCCGCTTACAACAAGCAAGAGGGGTTGGCACTAAGCTCTGATGAGATAAATTACCTAGAGGCTGTATCAGAAAGAATAGGTCGACCATTGACTGATTCTGAAGTATTCGGATTTTCACAGGTCAATAGTGAGCACTGCCGTCACAAGATATTTAATGGACAGTTTATCATAGATGGAGAAGAGATGCCTTCTTCCCTCTTTAAGCTTATCAAAGAGACTTCTAAGCAGCACCCTAATACAATAATCTCTGCTTATAAGGATAATGTCGCATTTATAGATGGCGCTGAAGTCACCCAATTTGCACCAGCTCATGGTCATATCCCAGATTATTACCAGAAGGATAAATTCAATGCCATCATATCATTGAAGGCAGAGACCCATAATTTCCCTACGACTGTAGAGCCCTTTAGTGGTGCTGCCACAGGTTCTGGTGGAGAGATCAGAGATCGTATGGCAGGAGGTCAAGGTTCTATTCCCTTAGCCGGGACAGCTCTCTATATGACTGCAAATTCCAGACTAAGAGAGGATAACGTCAAGGAAGGAATGCCTCCTCGTCAATGGCTATATCAAACTCCAATTGACATTCTAATAAAAGCCTCCAATGGGGCCTCTGATTTCGGCAACAAATTCGGACAGCCCCTTATCAATGGTTCTGTGCTCACCTTTGAGCATGAAGAAAATGGAAAACAATACGGTTATGACAAGGTGATCATGATGGCGGGTGGTGTAGGCTATGCAAAAAAAGAACAAGCACAGAAAGCCATTCCAAAACCTGGAGATAAAATAATAATACTCGGCGGAGATAACTACCGTATAGGTATGGGTGGTGCTGCAGTGTCATCTTCAGAAGGGGGTTCGTTTGGATCAGGCATAGAGCTTAATGCTGTCCAGCGCTCTAATCCCGAAATGCAAAAGAGAACTAGCAATACAATAAGAGCCTTGGTCGAGCAATCGTCCAATCCAATCATATCCATCCATGACCACGGCGCTGGTGGACACCTTAATTGCTTATCAGAATTAGTAGAAGAAACTGGTGGCAAAATCTACTTGGACAAATTACCACTTGGTGACCCTACTCTCTCAGCCAAAGAAATCATCGGTAATGAATCCCAAGAACGGATGGGACTGATTATCGCCAAGGAGGATTTAACTATGCTACGAGAGATAGCGGAAAGAGAACGTTCTCCTATATATGAAGTCGGTGAGATAACAGGAGATCATCGATTTATCATCACAAGTTCGGATGGTAAGGTAGTGCCTATTGATTTAGGTATGGAGGACTTCTTTGGTAGTTCTCCAAAGACAATAATGTCTGACAAGAGGGTCGATACCAAATATGAGTCTGTCTCATATGACTCTAATCATGTATCGCATTATCTGGAGAAGGTATTGAAAATGGAAGCAGTTGCATGCAAGGATTGGCTGACAAACAAGGTGGATCGATGTGTCGGAGGAAGAGTAGCCAAGCAACAGTGTTGTGGTGAGCTACAACTACCACTGAATAATTGTGGTGTAATGGCTTTAGATTTTGATTCTACCCACGGCATAGCAACGAGCATGGGACATGCACCTGTGAGTGCCCTGATAGATGCGAAGGCAGGGTCACGATGTGCTATAACTGAAGCACTTACCAATATAATCTGGGCCCCATTAGAAAATGGCCTTCAGTCTATCTCATTGTCTGCCAACTGGATGTGGCCAGCTAAGAATGAAGGCGAAGATGCCAGACTCTATGATGCTGTACAGGCTGTATCCGAATTTGCTATTGCACTTGGGATTAATATTCCTACAGGCAAGGACTCTATGTCTATGAAACAAAAATATCCTGACGGTAACGTATATGCGCCAGGAACGGTAGTGATATCTGCAGTTGGACATTGTAATGATATTACCAAGATAGTAGAGCCCGTACTGAAAAATAATGGTGGAGATCTCTATTATATAAATCTGTCCAAAGATAAGTACAAACTAGGAGGCTCAACCTTTGCACAAACTCTGTATAAGATCGGCAATGAAACACCTGATATCTTAGATGCAGCCTATTTGGCTACTTGCTTTGATACATTACAGGAATTGATACTGGATAATAAGATAACAGCCGGTCATGACATTTCAGCAGGAGGAATGATTACCACCTTACTTGAACTTTGTTTTTCTAGCACAACTATAGGAGCTAATATTGATTTGTCAGCTATTGAAGAAGATGATATTATCAAATTACTTTTTGCTGAAAATGCAGGCGTCATCATTCAATCAACATCTGCTCTAGACGTCCTACTAAACAAACAGGATATAAACTGTATCAAAATAGGTACTGTCACTACTAGTCCAACATTAAGTGTAAGGAAAGGAGATAGTACATATACATTCAATATTACTCACTTAAGAGATACATGGTATGAAACTTCCTACTTATTGGATAAAAAACAATCAGCTGGAGAAACTTCTAGTCTTCGTTTTGCCAATTATAAAAATCAGCCACTCCAATTTAAATTTCCAGACGGTTTTGATGGACAGATACCACCTATTGACACTACAGTAACAAAACCGAAAGCAGCAGTCATCAGAGAGAAAGGAAGTAACTCAGAAAGAGAATTGGCGCATGCGATGTACCTAGCTGGCTTTGACGTGAAGGACATCCATATGACAGATTTGATATCGGGGAGGGAGACCTTGGAAGATATCCAATTCTTAGGAGCAGTGGGTGGGTTCTCTAACTCTGATGTACTTGGATCTGCAAAAGGTTGGGCTGGTGCATTCTTATATAATGACAAAGCAAAAAAAGCATTGGATAATTTCTTTGCCAGAGAGGATGTCTTATCGATTGGGATTTGTAATGGATGCCAACTGATGATGGAATTGGAATTAATTCATCCAGAGCTAGAGACTCATGGCAAAATGCACTTTAATGATTCGCACAAGCATGAGAGTGCCTTTACTTCTGTAACCATTCAAGATAATCCATCTATAATGTTGGGGAGTCTAGCAGGTAGTAAACTTGGCGTATGGATATCTCACGGTGAAGGAAAATTTCAACTACCCGACGGAGAATCGGTCTATGACATCGTTGCCAAGTATGGCTACAAGGAATATCCATCCAATCCTAATGGCAGTGATTATAATACAGCGATGATGTGTTCTAAAGATGGAAGGCATTTGGTCATGATGCCACATATTGAGAGGTCCATGTTTAGATGGAATTGGGCACACTATGATAACAGCCGTGATGATATCATATCACCCTGGATAATTGCTTTTACAAATGCTTACAACTATCTAAAAAAATAAACCATGAAAGTAATTGTAACTGGTGGTACTGGTTTTATCGGTTCACATACAGTCGTCGAACTTATAGCAGCTGGTTATAATCCTGTTATAGTAGATAATCTTTCGAATTCAGATAAGTCTGTTTTGGATGGAATCAAACGAATTACTGGACAGTCTGTTCCTTTTAAAGAACTAGACTTAGTAGACAAGCTTACAACTGACGCTTTTTTTGCTAATCACCAGGATGCTGTTGGTGTCATACATTTTGCAGCACTCAAAGCTGTAGGAGAAAGTGTCGAGGAGCCATTAAAATACTACAAGAATAATATCGTCAGTCTGATCAATGTCATAGATGGGATGCGTGATCAGAGTATTCCTTATCAAATATTTTCTTCCTCTTGTACCGTGTATGGTCAACCTGAATTATTACCAGTCACTGAACAATCCAAAGTCCAACTTGCAGCATCTCCATATGGAAACACCAAACAGATTGCAGAAGAAATATTATGCCAAGACATTCTAAGCAGATATGATGAAAGTGCAGTCATTGCTCTACGTTACTTCAATCCAATAGGCGCGCATTCTAGTGCAGAGATAGGAGAACTCCCTATAGGTATACCTTCCAATCTAATGCCATTCATAACACAGACTGCCGCAGGTATAAGGGCAGAGCTTTCCGTATTCGGAAATGACTATGACACCAAAGATGGTACCGCCGTCAGAGACTATATCCATGTCGTAGATATAGCTAAAGCGCATGTAGTTGCACTCGATAGACTTATAACAAATAAGAACAAGAGTAAGTATGAGGTCTTTAATCTGGGAACAGGCCAGGGCTCCACTGTATTGGAAGTGATAGAATCATTTGAAAGAACAACAGGTCAAAAATTAAACTATAAAATAGTAGGCAGAAGGCCTGGAGATATAGCCTCTACATATGCAGATACAACTCTAGCAAAAGAAGAACTTGGATGGGTAACCCAACTTACCCTAGACCATATGACTTCTTCTGCTTGGAAGTGGCAACTGCGATTAGCCAAAAAATAGACATATAAAAAAAGCCCCACCAGGAGTGAGGCTCAAATTATTTTCTTAGATCAAGCTTACTTGTATAAGCTTGCTTTTCTGAATTGTTTTACCAGCAAGTAATAAAACATTGCTCTGTATTTATTTCTATTAGACGATCCAAATGTCTTTACTACAGCAGCGATGCCCTCATCCAACTTAGGACCATCTTTCAATCCTAACTTTTTGATCAGGAAATTTTTCTTTACTCTATCTAACTCTGCTTTATCTCCAGAAGAAACTTTAGATGCATCTCTACTATAAATAGAAGGTCCACATCCTTTTGCAACAGCAGCTAATAGTTTTTTATCATACTTTACTTTTAGCTTACCAAACTCCTTGTCATAAGTTTCAAGGCATTCTTGGAATTTACTCATATGAAAATATTTAAGTGATATAAGAATACTAAATATAAAAGAAAGTTCTAATATATAATTTTATCCTTAAAGGCATGAATTCTTGAACAAGTTTTAGTTTGGGATACTATTTTTATGGTATGGTAAAAGGATATGATACTGTCATTGGACTAGAGATACATGTGCAGCTCAACACCGCTAGTAAGGCTTTCAGTTCTGACTTGAATCTATTTGGAAGTAGCCCTAATCAGAATATCCATCCGGTGAGCATGGGCTTACCTGGTGCATTACCTTCAGTCAATAAATCAATGCTAAAAAAAGCAGTTAAGTTAGGTTTGGCTTTGAATAGTAAAATAAATCCCAAATCTTCTTTTGACAGGAAACATTATTTCTACCCAGACTCTCCAAAAGGATATCAAATTACGCAAGACTCATCTCCTGTCTTAATTGGTGGAGAGTTTACCTTTCCAACTCATGGTAAAAATAAAATGATCAGAATTCATCATGTACACATGGAGGATGATGCAGGCAAATCCGTACATGACTTACATGACAGCCAATCCATGATAGATTTAAATCGATCAGGAACGCCACTTTTGGAGGTAGTGACGGAACCCGATTTTAATTCAGGACAAGAAGTAGCTGACTTTCTGGCTTACTTCCAAATTCTATTGCGATACATCTCTATCTCTGATGCAAATATGGAAGAAGGGTCATTGCGTTGCGATTGCAATGTATCCGTTAAGCCTTCTGGCACTCAAACCCTTGGCACTCGCTGTGAAATAAAAAATATTAATTCAAAGAAATTTGCCAAGACGGCTATCGAATTTGAAAGTAATCGTCAAATACAACTTCTCGAACAAGGCGGAAGCATTATCCAAGAAACCAGACTATTTGATTCTAAAAATGGGCAAACATTCTCAATGAGAAAAAAGGAAGAAGCCTTGGATTATAGATATTTTCCAGATCCAGATTTGCCAAGTATTCTCATCTCTGACGAAGAGATATCTGCAGCCAAATCAGAAATAGATTTTCTTCCGTGGACGGCATATGAGGCTCTTACATCAAAAGGTGTTAGTGCCCAATCAGCAAGTGAACTGATATCTGAAAAAAGTCACGCTATATATTTCATCACCCTTAATCATTATTTGTCTCAGCCCAAACTTGTCGCCAATTTTGTAATCAATCAGATTATACCAAGATGGTCTGAGATAGAACAAATGAACCATCATGATGCAAAAGATGCATGGGTTAGTTTGTTGACCTTGGTTCATGATAAAAAAATTAGTCCTTCGACTTCATACCCTGTCTTAGTTCCTTTGATTATTGAGAATCCTCATCTCGATGTATTACATGAAGTAGAAAATCAAAACCTGTTGCTTACCGACAGTTCAGATGAGGAAATCAGCACCTTTTGCAAAAGCGTCCTGGAAGCTCATCCAGATAAGGTAGCCGCCTATAAGAAGGGCAAACATGGTTTGATTGGTTTTTTTATGGGCCAGGCTAAAAGATCACAAGTCAACTATTCACCGCAACTATTGCAGAAGGCATTTAAAGAAGAGTTATCTAAGGATTAGATTAAGTCAATACTATAGACGAAGTACAACTTTTGATATCACGCTGATCATTGGATGCAATGATCACAGTTTTGTTTCTGGCATATAGGTTAATCATCTCACCATACCAAGATTTTTTTTGCTCATCCAAAAATGAAGTGGGTTCATCCATCAATAAAATGGGAACATCCATGATAAATGCCAACCCTAAAGAAAGTCTCTGCTTCATGCCTGAAGAAAAGTATCGAATCTGACGATCTTTCAATTTCATGAAATCAGTGAGCTCCAGAAATTCATCAAGACTATTGACAATCAGCGGTTTGAAAATTTTATAATGATTATATAATTCTGTGATACTCATCTCTTCATCTAATTCTGCATAGGCTGCAGATATAGAGCAGTATTTATATATATTATCACGATCTATATGTTTGTTAGCATTCTTATAATTAACCTCTCCCTTACTTGGAGAGAGGTAGCCGCTAATAATCTGAAGAAGAGTTGACTTCCCACTTCCGTTAGCACCAACGATAGATATGTGTTGACCTTGAGGGATATGTGACGAGACTTCTTTCAACACCCATCCAGAAGTATATCTTTTCCAGATATTATCAAGAAAGAGTTCCATAAGATATTAATCGGTGATGAGGCTATTGAATCCACGCATAAGTCCGTTCTCAGACTGATGAATAAATTCTACAATTTCAGTTTTTTCTTCACTGCCTGGCATTGCTTTATCTATATGCTCTAAAGCTTTGGACATAGACCATCCCTTGATAAATAGGATTCTATATATATCTTGTATCCGATCTATCCTTTCTTTGGAAAAGCCTCTTCTCTCTAAGCCTATTCTATTTACCCCAACATAAGAAAGAGGCTCACGGGCAGCCTTGACATAGGGTGGAACATTTTTACGTACAAGACTACCTCCAGTTATATAGGTATGATCACCTATATTGACGAACTGCTGAATGGCAGTCATTCCACCTATAGAAACAAAACTTCCAAGTATAACATGCCCAGCTAGATTGACGGCATTGGCAATAATGCAATTATCTTTTACATGACAATCATGTGCAACATGTACATAGGCCATCAAAAGTACGTTGTTACCTACAATGGTTTTGCCATAGGCTTTAGTCCCTTTGTTTACAGTGACACATTCTCTAATGAGGACATTATCTCCAATGATTGCTTTTGTTGGTTCTCCATTATATTTTAAGTCTTGAGGATCCGCACCTATGATAGCACCTGGATAGATTTTAGTATTCTTTCCTACTATCGTGCCCGAATAGAGCACAGCATTAGACATGATGACAGATCCCTCTCCAACCTCAACACCTTCATCTATATAAGCGAAAGCTTGTATGGTAACATCCTTCCCTACTTTGGCACTTGGGTGGATATAGGCTTGTGGAGAAATTTGACTCATATGGTTGGAAATCTAATGGGCATTCTATATCAAAGATAATCAGGAATCTGACTTGGTTTTTTTGCTGATCTGTGCGGTTAGTTCTCCTTCGGATACAATCGTATCTCCGACATACACAGTTCCGTACATTTGAAATATACCCCTTCTAATCGGTGCCATCAACTCCATCTTTAAGATTAATGTATCACCCGGCACGACTAACCTTTTAAATTTGACCTTATCCATTTTCAAAAAGTAGGTATTATATTCTGATGGATCTTCTACGGTTTTTAAGGCAAATATGCCACCAGTCTGTGCTAATGCTTCCATTTGTAATACTCCTGGAAAAACTGGATTATCTGGAAAGTGCCCCATAAAGAACTGCTCGTTGGTCGTTACATTCTTGACACCTACTACCTGCTTATCTGTTAATTCGATAATTTTATCCACTAATAAAAATGGATATCTGTGAGGTATAAACGACTTCACTTCTTGCACGTCCATCAATGCAGGTAATGAAGGATTGTAAAGTGGTTTGCCTCTTAATTTCTTCTTCTTTTGATATTGAGTTTTCAGAAATTTAGCAAAAGCGACATTGCCTGTGTGACCAGGTCGTCTGGCAATAATTCTTCCCCTAACAGGCATCCTAAGCAGATACAAATCTCCCAACAAATCCAACAATTTATGTCTTGCCGGTTCATTATGATATTTTAATGTCAGGCCATTAAGGATGCCATTATCCACTATGACATCTTCATCAACATTAAAGTGAGATGCCAATTCCTTAATTTTCTCATGTGGATACCCCAATTGATTAAACACTATGGCATTATCTACCTTTCCTCCTTTAATAATTCCACGACTGTGTAATTCTTCTAATTCATTGATGAAAACAAATGTTCTGGACGGTGCTATTTCTTCTTTGTAAGAAGTACTATTATTATAAACAGCCACCTGCCTTCCTACCTTCGAATTATATTCGATAATAGACGTAATCTCGGAGGTTTCTCCCTCCTTGATTGGAAAATAAATATATTCAGATCCGGAGACCTCATCTTTAAAATTGTGTTGTTCATCCAATTCTAAAAATTCTCTTTCTCCTTCTTGTTCCTTTATACCGGCAGCCATAATTTTCTTAACAATCAATTCTGCACTGCCATCAAGGATAGGAATCTCAGGACCATTTATCTCTACTATAAGGTTATCTACATCTAATCCACATAGAGCGGATAACAAATGCTCAGTAGTTGAGACAGTTACGTCATTTTTAGAGAGTGAGGTACTTCGAAAAGTGGAGACAACATTACCCAGATTCGCAGGGACCTCTGGTGCTCCATCTAAATCTATCCTTTTGAAAATTATGCCGGTATTTAATGCTGCTGGTCTGCAAGTAAGAGTGACTAGTTGTCCGCTATGTAAGCCTATTCCTTCTAGTTCAAAGTCACTCTGTATCGTCTTTTGATTCATAAGGTCGATCTTGGGATGCCTGTAAGGCTTCAAGTAGTTTTTCCAATTTGTCAATTCGGGCTTGAATGTCGGGCAAATTCTTGTAGATAGCAAAGGATTTGAGGTAATTATTATAATCTATAGCTGGACTACCATATAATTTTTTACCTGGCTTTCTAGTTGATTTTGTTACACCACTTTGAGCTTGTATCATTGTTCTATCTGCTAAGTTAAGATGTCCAACAATGCCTACTTGACCTCCGATTTGGCATTGCTCACCAACCTTGGTACTCCCAGCGATACCTGCCTGAGCTGCAATGACAGTATTTCTGCCTATTTCAACATTATGTGCTACCTGAATAAGATTATCCATTTTGACCCCTTCTCTAATTATCGTACTACCCATGGTTGCTCTATCTACAACCGTATTGGCGCCGATTTCTACTTTATTCTCTATAACAACATTTCCTATCTGGGGAATCTTGACAAATGAGCCATCTCCTGTAGGTGCAAATCCAAATCCATCTGAGCCAATAATCACATTAGAATGAAGTGTGACATTATCTCCAATTTGGCAATCCTTATATATCTTAACTCCTGGATAGATCAGACAATTCTTACCTATGGTTACATTCTTACCTAAGTAAACTTGTCCTAAGAGATGTGTACCCTCACCAACATAAGTTTCTTCTTCAATTATAGAAAAAGCACTAACATGTGCAGATGGATGAATATATGCGCTTGGACTAACAAAAGCCATCTGATTGATTCCAGGGATTTTGCGCTCTCTTGAATCAAATAAATTAAGAATTTCAGCTAGAGCGGTATAGACATTGTCAACGCTTATAGTAGGCACTGTAAATGTCTTATCGGCATATTTTTGATGAACAAGTATCGCTGAAGCAGCTGTCTTTTCAGACTCTTGGATGTACTTATCGTTGGATAGAAAGGTGATTTCGCCTCTGATTGCGTGCCCTAATCCTGCAGCTCCTTTGATCTCAATGGAGGAATCACCATTCACTGCTCCACCGACCATTTCAGCAATTTTCCCTAAAGTGTAAGTCATATTTCTTATAAGGTCCTAATTTCTATAAAAGACAGCACTTAACCTAGTAACAAATACAACTTTGGTACCGAATTCGAACAAATACTTACTATGACCATAGTAAATGTAGACTGTTGGAATATTTGCGTTAGTTTCGTCCTTTTGTGAAATCAAGCTTTGGTTAAAAAAATGGATAGTCTGATTCCGATATCGAAACGTTGATTTAGATCAACTTATTTAAGATTTAGACGTAAATATTCTGAGAAATAGTATAAGATTTTGATTGTCAAATCATTATTCGTTACTTATTTCTTCTTTAAGATGATTCTCATGACATATTCGTTGGAAATCAAGAGTTATCCTACCTTTAATACAATAAGCTAGAGCTGAAAGTTTATATGAGTATTACTGTTAAAATAGGTACACGAGGAAGTCAATTAGCTTTATGGCAAGCCAAACAATTGCAATCAAAGCTAATTGGTATAGATGTTAACTCAGAATTGGTTATCATAAAAACTCAAGGTGACAACATTCAAAATCTGAGTTTTGACAAACTAGAAGGAAAGGGGTTCTTCACAAAGGAAATAGAAGATAGTCTGCTCTCTGGTGAGGTGGATATCGCTGTACATTCGCTCAAAGACCTACCCACTAGCCAACCTGAAGGACTTGTAATAGCTGGGCTTTCTGAAAGGGCTGATCCAAGAGACATACTGCTTATCAACAAAAAGTCAGTCGACACTGACAGAACTCTGGACCTCATTGCTGGTGCTAAAATTGGTACCTCATCTCTCAGAAGAAAGACTCAAATATTGAATATAGCATCAAATATTGAAGTCATAGATTTAAGAGGTAATGTACCAACACGTATTCAGAAATTAAGAGATGGTGATTATGATGGAATCATATTGGCCGCAGCTGGAGTAGAGCGGTTGGATTTGGATGTCAGTGATTTAGTCATCAAAAAACTACATCCCAGAGAATTTGTCCCTGCGCCTGCACAAGGAGTCATAGGCTATCAAGTCAAAGAATCAGACCATGCTTTGAGGAAAGAATTACTTAAACTCCATAATACAACTACAGCACTAAGAACCAACTTGGAAAGAAAAGTACTTCAACTTATGGAGGGAGGATGTCAAATGCCTTTAGGTGTATATTGTGAAATCGACAATGCCCACAATTATCACCTCTTCGGTGCCTATGCGCCATCAGCAGAATCACCTCTTATAAGAGCGAATATATCAAGCAGCACTCACGATGGCCTCGCTGAGTCTATGGTTCTCAAATTGAAAACCAATCTTAATTAGATAATTACCTTATACAGAACCTTAATTATGTATCTGATCTTTGATTGTTCTGCGATAGATAAACCTAAGAATTGGAATGCGCCATTTTCAGATACCTTTTCTTGGCCACGAATGATACATCTGTCATGGATTATACTGGACAAAGACTTAAAGCCAACTGACAATCAGAATTATATCATTAAGCCAGAAGGCTTTAGCATAACCGAGACAATACAGAAAAACAGTCGGATAGACGAAGAAGACATTAGCAAAAAAAGCCAACCACTAGAACATGTCCTCAATGCCTTTGACAAGAGCTTAAGTGATGCGTATTATGTACTGGCTCATAATCTCAATTTTAATGAGAATGTGCTCGCCGCTGAGTATCTAAGGAAAGGCATCAATCATTCTCTTTTTAGAAAGACAAGAATTTGCCTTATGCAAGAAAGCACCTTTTTCTGCAAATTACCCAGCAAAAGAGGTGGATATAAATGGCCCACACTTTCTGAATTACATGCCATTATATTCCAAAAATCGTATTCACCTCCTAATAATGCGAGAGCAGATGTCATCGCGGCTACTCGCTGCTTCAAGGCACTAAAGCTAGGAAGACAATTGGACGATCTCTTTGATGATGAGTAACCATATTTTCATAAGTAGAGCCTTATCAAAAGATTCTATTTTCTTTAGATTGGAGGATAGAGGTTATGTCGTGGATGGCCAATCATTACTCAAGATACAGTTTCTTGATATTAAATTACCTCAGAAATTTGATGCCGTATTCTTCTATAGTGGCATTGCTATAAACCATTTCTTTTCTAGTCAAGCTTATAATTCTGATTTGAGTTATGGTGTGATGGGTCAAGCCAGTGCTCATAAATTTAAAACTCAAACTGGCCACAAGGCTGACATCATAGGAGAGGGTGATATGCAAAGATTGTATTCAATGATATCGGAGAAATGGTCAGGATACGCTGTACTAGTACCTCAGGCTACACATTCTATACAAAGGCTAGAAAGATTGAAGACTATTAACTGCTTTTCATTACCTATATATAAGAATACAATCAACCGCGAAATAGAGATTCCTGAGACAGATATTGTTCTACTAACCAGTCCATTAAATGTGGAAGCTTACTTAGCACAATATACTCATCATGGAAAAGCTTTGTATGCTATAGGTGAGACAACTGCAAAGCGTATAGAAGAGTTGACAGATAGGCTGGTTCCATATTGTGACATTCCTTCTGAAGAAGCCTTATATAACCTGCTTCTTGATAATCTAACTTAAGTCTTATTGGAGTGCTGAGACTAACATCTGAGTGATATCCTCTATACTCCCTATCCCTTCTACTTTCTGAGATTTTCTTTGCTTGTCATAGTAATCATAGACGATTGAGGTCTTTGCTTCGTATTCTTTGATTCGGCTTCTGATGACATCTTCGTTTGCATCATCTGCTCGACCTGAGGTCTTACCTCTTTCTAACAATCTGGTTACTATTTCATCTTCGTTGACATCTAAGGCGATCAGATGGGTAATGGTGACAGATCTAGAGGCCATAATATTATCTAAGGCTTCTGCTTGTGCGATGGTTCTTGGAAAGCCATCTAATATATACCCCTTTGGATTGGGAGTCATATTGAGCTTGTTCTCTAACATACCTATCGTTACTTCATCAGGCACCAATTCTCCCTTATCCATATACCCCTTGGCTTGGATGCCTAGTGGGGTGTTATTACCCATCTCATATCTAAATAGATCACCTGTAGATATATGTGTTAAGCCAAATTTCTCAACAAGCTTTGAAGCTTGCGTTCCCTTTCCTGATCCTGGTGGACCAAACAATATTAGATTTATCATTTTATCGTCTTTTCTTAATCCTAGCAACATCATAACATAATCTAACAAAGACATAGTTTCAATTCTGACAGATGTACTCTGATTAATTTTAATTAATGACCTTAAAATATCAAAATAGCCTTTTCGCCATTTTATATTTTTCTGTCCAATAGCTGGACTGCTCTAAAATCTCAAATATAACGCCTTTGGAAGATGTTGCATGCACAATGTGTGTGCCATTCTTATCCTGTGTAAGCACCATTGCAACATGAGAAATTTCGTTATTATGACCAAAGAAGATAAGATCACCAGTCTCCAGGTGCTTTTTTTTCACTGGTTTACCCAATTTAGACTGAAGTTTTGCCGAGTGAGGCAACGGCAGGTCCATGCCTCGAAATAATTGCAAAGTCAATCCACTACAATCAAATCCCTCCCACAGGGACTCTCCTCCTGTTCGATAGGTAGTCCCCTTATATGCCTGTGCTTGCTTCAGCAGATATGATTGTCGCTTTTGCCTTAGATCTATGTTTGTCTCTAGTGTTGTCAGATTCGGAAATAAAACTTCACTAGAATAAGATCCTGAAGATATTTGAAGTAAAACTATAAGGGTGGCCTTGAGTAACATAGATTTCTTCTTGTCAGAAAATGTGGATTTGAAATTCTTTATGAGAATCTAGGCACAAAGATCATACCTATTATAAGTAAGTATAATATATAACACCTTATTCGTGAGGAAGAAAGATAAATTGAAGGTAATCAGATGAGATATGAACAAAAAAAAAACTAGTGTCCTGCAGAGCTGCTGAACACTAGCCAATCATTATAGAACAACTTCCATTATGATAAGTAAACCTTCAAACAAAGTAATTGTTCATAACAAACATGTTTTTTTGTGTCTGGCAGTGAAAAAAGTCAGAAAGCGACCTTTTTGAGAAAGAAATAGGCATAAAAAAAGCTCGTCATCAATATGACGAGCTTTAAATATTTATATCTGTTGGATTAAGAAGCTTCCTCTTTTGCTTCTCCTCCTTCCTCTGTTGCACCTACTTCAGCAGCCGCTGCATCTTCCTCTGCCGTAGCACTTCTAAGCGCTCTTGGTACTTCAACGGTCGCAACTGGTACTGCATCATTGACCATCAATTCAATAGTATCAGGCATTTCTATGTCTCTCACTCTGACTGCGTCTCCTAATTCTAATGACGATATATCAATATATAACTCATCTATTAAGTCCTTAGGATCAAGCTTAACCTTCACCCTTCTCATTGTCTGTACCAATGCACCTCCAGCTTTAATACCGGGTGAAACTCCTTTAAACTTAACAGGAATCTCCACTTTTACCTTGATGCCATCCTTGAGGGCTAAAAAGTCAATGTGTAAAATTTCATCAGTGACTGGATGCCACTGTATGTCTTTTACTATGCATTGATGCTTACCACCTCCCACTTCTACTTCACCTATTCTAAAATCAGGTGTATAGATTAACTTTTTTACCTCATTATGGGTAACTGTAAAACTTTCGTTGATATCTGGACCATATAAGACTGCTGGTATCTTACCGCTCTTTCTTATCTGTTTTGCATTGATTGAACTATCTCTAGCTTCTACCTGAAAAGGATATGTTTCCATGATAAATTGCGTTTATAAAATGAGTCCTTATTTCTAAAGGAGTGCAAAGATAGCAAAAAAACTACCCAAATGACAACCATTATTTGTCTACAAATAGTGCAGATATAGACTTAAACTCATGCGTATTTCTTATTGCCTTACCAAATAGCTTGGCACAACTCAGTACTTCTATCTTTTGTGATTCCTTCTTGAGTGGAATTGTATCAGTGACATATACTGCCGAAAGTACAGACTCTTCTATCCTATCATATGCTGGACCAGAAAGAACGGGATGAGTGGCCAATGCCTGTACACTTTTAGCACCTTTGTCCATAATTGCTTGGGCAGCTTTGCATAAGGTCCCCGCTGTATCTACCAAATCATCTACCAATATCACATCTGCCCCTTCTACTTCTCCGATGACAGTCATACTTGCCACCTCATTAGCTATTTTTCTTACTTTATCACAGATAACAAGATCTCTTTTAAAATACTTGGCGTAGCTTCTGGCCCTCTTTACACCGCCCACGTCTGGAGAAGCAAAGGTGACATTAGATAAATCCATCCGCCCTAGGAAGGGCATAAAGATGGCCTCCCCTTTCAGATGATCCACCGGTATATCAAAGAAGCCTTGTATTTGGTCAGCATGGAAATCCATTGTGACTACCCTATTGACGCCAGCCGCTTCTAGTAAGTTGGCGATGAGCTTCGCAGAAATCGGGACCCTTGGCTTATCTTTTCTGTCCTGACGAGCATAACCAAAGTATGGAATCACGGCAGTGATATATCCTGCAGAAGCCCGCTTAGCAGCATCTATCAGTAGCAGAAGTTCCAATAAGTTATCCCCAGGGGCTATAGTAGACTGTATAAAAAAGACATAACTACCTCTCACTGATTCGGGAATGATTGTCTGCATCTCTCCATCGCTGAATCGATTGACGACTACTTCCCCTAACTTCTCTCCATAAAAATCAGAAATTTTTTCGGCTAGAACATTTGTAACATGTCCAGAAAACAATTTGACATCCACCATGATGATATTACTATAAACTTAAATTTAATAAGGCATCTTTGCGGGGCGAAAATAGCCATTATCCTCGCATATGCACTGACAGCTGTATCGATAGTATCAACATTTTTTTGACCAACTTTGTGAAGTAAATCACCGATACAGAATACAAGACTTATATTGAACCCAAGAGATCATAATCAGAGACTATCCAGAAGAGGTTATACAGCCTGGGGTATTCTTCTCATTCTCAGCTTGATATGGGGGAGTTCCTTTATTCTAATCAAGAAGTCATTGCTTGCTTTCTCACCAGAAGAAGTTGGTGCTGCCAGAATAGCCATTTCCTTTTTAGCTTTTACACCACTATTTTTTTATCAACTCAAAAGGATTGATTGGACCAAGTTCTGGCCCTTACTAGTAGTTGGATTATTTGGAAGTGCATTACCTGCTTTCCTATACGCCACTGCACAAACACAAATCCCTAGCGCCATAGCCGGATTACTCAATGCCTTGACACCAATTTTTGCATTTATACTTTCCGTCATGGCTTTTGGAAAATCTTTCTCTTGGCGGCAATTACTTGGCATCACATTAGGCTTTGCTGGAACAGCAATCATCTTTTTCAGTCAGAATGAGGTATCAGGTGATTTTCCTTTATTGATGGGATTCTTACTCGTGCTCGCCACCTTCTGCTACGGAATTAGTGCTAACACAGTCAGCAGCTTTCTTGGCACAATTCACCCCTTAATTATTAGCACCGTCTCCTTTGTCATGATAGGACCTTGGATGCTCATCTATTTATTACAGACAGATTTTATTACTCACATCAATACACATGAACAGAGTCATATTTCTCTACTGGCTTTAATGACCTTATCTCTGGTGGGTACTTTTGGCGCTAATATTATCTTCTTTCGACTAGTCCAATTGACCGATGCCGTGTTTGCCAGCTCTGTGAGTTTTCTAGTGCCGATAGTGGCCTTTGGGTGGGGAGTGTTGGACGGAGAATCTTTTACTTTTTCCTTCTTTATTGCTTTAATATTAATCTTTACAGGTGTCTTCTTAGTCAAGTTCAAAAACGATACTAAACCATAAACAAGCCTTATAGTAAAGTCCACTTTTGAAAAAATTAATATGCATATTATTATTCGCCATACTTCTCTTCCTTATTTATGGCCGATCACTATATATGCCTATGGTCCATAAGATAAAAGGCAAAGAAACTGTTGCTTCTGTCATAGATAAGATAGAGGACAGCGTACACCATAGACTACAAGGAGCATTAACTAATGCAGGATTTGATGGCCACTATCCTGAATACCTTATCTTAGTCGCATTTAAGGAAGAACAAATTTTAGAAGTGTATGCTAAATCATCGATTGGTCATAGCCTTCTCAAATCTTATCCATTCACAGCGACCAGTGGCCAGCTCGGACCGAAACTAAAAGAAGGAGACAGACAGATACCTGAGGGCATCTATCGTGTAGAATACTTGAACCCAAATAGTGCCTATTATCTCTCCATCAAAGTAGATTATCCAAATGCGTTTGATATTTCAAAATCAACCTTACCATCTACGCAAGAGATGGGTGGGGATATATTTATTCATGGCAAGGCATCTACCATTGGGTGTATTCCTATAGGAGATGATGCGATAGAGGAAGTTTTTCTGCTTACTCAAAAGGCGATGCGCAATGAAATCAAAGTCATTATAAGTCCCAGAGATTTTAGAAAAAACGCTTCATATCCTGAAATAGTGGGTATCAAATGGGAGACTGAGTTGTATGATATAATCTCTAGTGAGTTGGGCTTAATTATATCTGAAAGATAGCCATTTCTGTATTTCGACCGACTGGAAGGAGTGGAGGAATCTATTAAATATTTATTCTACTATGATGATTCCTTTTCTCAACTCCCCCGACCTTTCCGATATCTCGAAAAGCCCACCTTCTCTTAGAAGAGAAGGATGTTGTTCATCACTTTTTGTCGTAGGAAATGTGTTATTGAATTCCTATAGAAGTGGCATGGCGCTGGCGGGCAGCATGACGTCGAGCCCGACTACCGAAAGTGGGACGTGGGAGCGGCATAGCGTATAGCATTCGGTAGTCTAGATTTTTTGCTAGCTTTTTTTATTAATGAAAAAAGCAACTCTATATAATGATAACAAAAACTAATAGAATAGACTTAGCGATAGGAGATTCTATCAATAACATGACAACCTAGTGTAAGGATAAGTATATACAACCCTACTCCACCCTCGTCACCCGACTAGTATACACCACCCGCTCCCTATTCTCCCTCGGCACATACTCCACCGCATACATCCCTACTGGTAAGGATACCATAGACAACTGCATACTCCCTGTCAGCACCGACACCTCTTGTGAGTGCACC
>CAZMMQ010000004.1:0-3016 GCA_964567435.1 uncultured Saprospiraceae bacterium
TTTCTGTCACGGCTCAGTTCGAAGTGATTAATGACAGCAGCTCTTCATTCCTATTCGAAGGTCATCCAAACAAAGTTTACTTCTTGGCTTGGACGACGACTCCATGGACTTTGCCATCAAACTGTGCAGTCGCCTTAGGTGCTAAGATTGAGTATTCTTTGGTTCAGACATTCAATGCCTATACTAAAGAACCAATTACCGTCATATTAGCTACAGACTTGATAAAGAAATACTTCAAAGAAGAAGGAGTAGAAATCGAGCTATCTGATTATGATCCATCTGGCAAGTTGATTCCATGGAAAGTCATTCAGACGATGAAGGGAGCTAAACTAGAGGGCATTCACTACCATCAGCTCATGTCATATGTGCAGCCAGAAAGTGGAGATGCCTTCAGAGCCATCCTTGGTGATTTTGTATCTACAGAGGACGGTACAGGTATTGTCCACACAGCTTCTGTATTTGGTTCTGATGATTATAGAGTGTGTATGCAGAACAATGTACCCTCTATATTGGTGAGAAGAGGTAAGGAGATGTTACCCTTAGTAGATGCTCAGGGAAAATTTGTAGAAGAGGTCACTGATTTTGGAGGCGATTATGTAAGAGCTGAATATTACAGTGAAGAAGAAAGAGCAGTGGATGGATTCGAATCTACAGACCTCCGTATTGCCGTCAAACTGAAGAAAGAAAACAAAGCCTTCAAGGTAGAGAAGTATGACCACAGTTATCCTCACTGCTGGAGAACAGATAAGCCGATACTCTACTATCCGCTAGACAGTTGGTTCGTGAGCTCTTCTAAGATGAGAGATAGAATGGCTGAGCTTAATAAGACCATCAATTGGAAGCCGGCACATACAGGTACAGGGAGATTCCAAGTTTGGTTGGAAAACCTTCTTGATTGGAACTTATCCAGATCAAGATTCTGGGGCATCCCACTCCCGATATGGAGAACCGAGGATAAAGAAGAAGAAATTTGCATTTCATCCATAGAAGAATTGACTAACGAGATTGCCAAAGCGAATGAAAAACTAGGTCTTTCTCAGAAGACGCCTCATGATTTGCACAAGCCATACATAGATGATGTGACCCTGGTCAGTCCTTCTGGTAAAGCGATGAAACGAGAGTCCGATTTGATAGATGTCTGGTTTGATTCTGGGTCTATGCCTTATGCGCAGTGGCATTACCCCTTTGAGAATAAAGAGATTTTCGAAAGAAACTATCCGGCTGACTTCATCGCAGAGGGGGTAGACCAAACGAGAGGGTGGTTCTATACTTTACATGCGATAGCGACCATGGTCTTTGACCAAGTGTCCTTTAAGAATGTGGTTTCTAATGGGCTTGTCTTAGATAGGGATGGTCAGAAGATGTCTAAGCGCTTAGGTAATGCTGTAGATCCATTTGAGACCTTGGCCACGCATGGCGCTGACGCTACCAGATGGTATATGATGGCTAATGCTAATCCTTGGGATAATCTCAAATTTGATATAGCTGGGATAGAAGAAGTGAAACGTAAATTCTTTGGGACGCTATATAATACCTACTCTTTCTTTGCCTTGTATGCAAACATTGATGGATTTGATTTCAGTGAACCAGAAGTACCCTTAGCCGAACGACAAGAAATAGACCGTTGGGTGATTTCTTTCCTTAATACTTTGGTAGCCAAAGTGGAAGTCGATTATGCAGACTATGAGCCTACAAGAGCAGCAAGGAAAATTCAGGAGTTTGTAGAATCTCATTTAAGCAACTGGTATGTCAGATTATGCAGACGTCGATTTTGGAAAGGGGAATACACAAATGATAAAATTGCGGCTTATCAGACTTTATATACTTGCTTGGATACTGTCGCAAAGTTGATGGCACCAATTGCCCCGTTTTATGCAGATTGGCTATTTAGAAATTTGAATCATGCGACATCTAAATCTACACACGAGTCTGTGCATCTGGCCATGTATCCTTCTTCTGAAGCGGCAGCCATAGATAGTGACTTAGAACAACGAATGAACTATGCACAACGCATTTGCTCATTGGTATTGTCATTGCGACAAGCTGAGAAGTTAAGAGTGAGGCAGCCATTAAACAAGGTACTGATTCCTATTCTCGACAAAAAGTTTGAGGACCAAGTCAAGGCAGTAGAGGACCTCATCCTAGCAGAGGTGAATGTAAAAGAGCTAGAGTATCTCCAGGATGCCAGTGGTGTTATCAAGAAGAAAATCAAACCGAATTTCAAGACCCTGGGTAAGAAGTTGGGAAAGGATATGAAAGCTGCTGCTGGGCTTATTTCTCAATTTGGAGATGAAGAGATAGCGAAGATAGAAGCTAATCCAACGCAGCCATACCTTCTTGAAGTCAATGGACAGCAGTACGAGCTGAGCTATGATGACTTTGATATCTCTGCCCAAGAGATTCCTGGCTGGCAGATTGCCCAAGATGGAGACATCACCGTGGCGCTTGATATTAGCCTGACAGAGGAGTTATTAGCAGAAGGGATGGCAAGAGATTTGGTCAATAGAATCCAGAATATTAGAAAGGATACAGACTTCGAAGTCACAGATCGTATAACAGTCACTATTCAAGACCAAGCAGATGTGCAGGCGGCTGTCTCGCAGTTTGGTGACTATATAAAGACGGAGGTTTTGGCGGATGCTTTGACTATAGGAGATGCTACAACTGGGACTTCTGTGGATTTGCCAGGTGATGTTACAGTGTCGATTTTGGTGCAAAAGGTGTAAATATATGTGAATGTTTATGCCACATAATGAGTTATGGCGGACAGTCTTAAGGTCGTTTGAGCTCATTTAGGACTTATATTTGCTATACATCTCTCGGTTTATGGTTCTCATATGTTAACATTATTTTATTGTTAGTGACTGATGACCATTTACGAGTCTATTACATAAAGAACTGAGTCCAATTAGATAAATGGTGAATAACCACGTTCGAATTGGATTATTTACAACACACATTTTATAAACCTAATGTAATGTCTCAGTACACAAACCATTTATTTTCTCTTCTGATT
>CAZMMQ010000004.1:3116-78750 GCA_964567435.1 uncultured Saprospiraceae bacterium
TTATAAACCTAATGTAATGTCTCAGTACACAAACCATTTATTTTCTCTTCTGATTGTCACTTTTTTAGTGATAGGAACTCAAGTTCAGGCTTCTCATGTGCCTATGGAGAAAGCTAAAGAAATTGCTAGAGTTACTTATGCTATGAAGTCTAATGTGGCGATTCGTTCTTCTCAGGAGGTTCAAGTCGTAGAGGAATATACTCAGATGACAGAGGATGTGCCTGCATACTACATCTTCAATATGGCTCCAAAAGGCTTTGTAGTGGTTTCAGCAGAATCTAATTATAATGCAGTTTTGGCATTCTCTGATGAGAGTCAGTTCATGATAAATGACCCATCCACAAACTGGGCAGCCATGGCTACATTAGGAGAGCACGAAAGAAGAATCGCTTATAACAGAGCGCATGATATCAAACCGACACCATCTATAGCTAGAGAATGGGAGACATTGAATCACTCTACTGTAAATGAATATATAGGTAAAAGTAATCCTGAAGGTGTAGTAGTACCCCCACTGACAACGACAATATGGGATCAAGGAGAATTCTATAATGGCTTCACGCCAAGAGATGCAGATCCAACATCTATTGCGGGTGGCGCTTATTGTGGTTGTGCACCAATAGCGATGGCACAATTGATAAAGTATCATGACTACCCGGCTTCAGGCCACGGATTAAATACCTATGAAGATCCTGTGTATGGGCAAATTTCAGCAGACTTCTGCCGTCCATATAATTGGGATAATATGCCAGACTCACTTACAGCACCTAATAATGATGTTGCAGAGTTCATCTATCACGTTGGAGCAGCTACTAATTCTGAGTTTAGCATAACATATACATCGACATTCATCAGTTTTATGAGAGATGCCTTAGTTGAGTTTTTTAACTATGATGAGGCAGCAGATTGGTTTTATGATTTCAATAACGATTTTGCAAGAGTAGCGATAAATGATTTGAATCAAGGAAGACCATTGATGTTATCCGGTGAAGCTTATAATGGTAATATATTCGCAGGAGCCCATACGTGGGTTGCAGATGGGTACGGATTTTTTCTGGAGCCTGTAGGAGACCAACCAGATGAGTACTTTCATTTTAATTGGGGATGGGGCGGTGATAATAATGGCTGGTTCTTAGATACGCAGAATGCAGCTTGGAATCCAATTCCTGGAACATTTGGAACAGAACCAATAACATTCTGGTGGGAGAGATATGTAATCCATAACATATTTCCAGCTGATAATAACTGTGGTGCTCCAAAGACACTATATACTTCTCAGATAACACCGAGAAGTGTTTACTTAAACACAGACTACGTTACAGAATATACCAATGTATATACCTTCAGAATCAGAGAAGTAGGTACATCAGAATGGAGAGAAACTAACCCATCTTCAAATTATTATGGCTTTGTGCCAGGACTAGATCCTGATACAGAGTATGAGTACCAAGTAAGAAAACAATGTTGCACGGGCGACTGGTCAGATTTTGGTGACTTATTGACATTCAGGACAGAGCCAGGCGTGATGGCTAATCCTTGTACTTCTTTGAGAGAATCAAGTCTCTCTGCGACATCAATCAAGGAGACCACAGCAGCTATCAATACCTCAAGACCATACGGCAATGTTAATAACCAGTTTCGATACAGATTTGTAGGTTCATTCCTTTGGACTTTCTCTACGGTGAATTCCGGTCACTCAAGATTCTTAAATAATCTAGAACCAGGTACAGAATACGAATATCAGGTAAGACATGCCTGTAGTGATACTGAGTGGAGTGATTTTGGAAGTTCGTCCTTCTTTACCACAGAGGGTGGAGTCGGTAATTGTGATCTTGGTACTGATGTGGATCTCTTTACAAGTAGTACAACAGAGACATACACATATATCTATACATCACAGCCTCTTGGTCGAACGGATAATGAGTTTAGATATAGAGTAACTGGTACAAATGAGTGGACACTATCAGACATCTCAAGTCTATATTATAGATTTATTACTGGCCTGCAAGAAGCTACAGAATATGAATTCCAAGTGAGACACAATTGTGGACCCAATCAGTGGTCAGACTGGTCGTTCTCTCATACATTCACAACAGCAGGTGGTGCCACTTGTGATGATGTAGATGGAAGTAGATTATACTTCAATTCTGTGACAGCAAAAAACGCTTACATATATACACCACAGCCTTTCGGTCAAGTGGCCAATGAATTTAGATATAAACCAACGAATTCTTCTGATTGGATTCAGTCAGATGTATCTACCTTATACTATAGATACCTTTCTAACCTGAGAGAAGGGACGGAATATGAGTTTCAAGTAAGACATGAATGCACAATAGGTAGCTGGACAGACTGGTCAGCATCGCAGACATTTATAACCAATCCTGGAGTTGGAGGAGGAGGTGGTATCTCGCAGAGATCTGTATTGTTACCACCAAGCGAGAGTCCGGAATTCTCACAGGAATTGTTGCAAGTCAATTCGATGTCCATATTCCCTAACCCGGCAGATGCGAATCTCAATATAGAATTAGCATTTCCTATAATCTCTTATGCTCAAGGAAATATAATTGACTTATCTGGAAGAGCAGTACAGCAGTTTACTGTGTCGGAAGATAGCCAGACTGTGAGGTTGGATGTGAGCGAATTAAGCGCTGGTGTTTATATGCTTTCTGTAAGTAGCGTTAATCAGCAGATGATACAAAAAGTGATTATTCACTAATTAAGAATACATTAAAAATTAGAGGGCTGGCTCATAAAATTGGGTCAGCTTTTTTTTATTTAAATAGGTCAACTATCTTTTGCTCAGTCTAACAAAGCGGCTATACACTGCATGATCTTAGGTGTGGCCTCTTGCGCTACCTTAATCACATCTTCTACCGTTGTTGTCGTAATCTGATCTATTGGGAAGCAAACATTAGTAACAATAGATAATACCGCTACGTCTATCCCAGCATGTCGTGCGACAATGACCTCAGGCACAGTAGACATGCCGACAAGATCAGCCCCGCTCTGATGTAAAAAATTATACTCTGCACAGGTCTCAAGACTTGGTCCCTGAAGGCATGCATATATCCCTTCTTCTAGGGACTCTCCAAATGCTTTTTTCCAATAAGTTTTAATAGCTGTCCTCATCTTGGGATTATAAGCATCTAACATATCAGGAAACCTTAAGCCAAGTCTTTCATCATTAGCTCCCCTCAGCGGATTGTCAGGTAGCAAATTTATATGATCATTGACTAATACAACCTCACCTGCTTTGTAGCTAGCGTTGAGACCACCAGCTGCATTAGTCATATATAGTTGGGTTATTCCAAGTAGTTGAAGTATCCTTATAGGAAAAGTGATTTGCTGGGCTGAATACCCTTCATAATAATGCAATCTTCCCATACAAACGAGAATAGGGACATTAGATTTTGATTTCGCCAGAACCATCTGGCCTTGGTGAAAAGTGGGTACGGGCATGTGAGGTATATCGGCATATGATATTTGGGTTACGATATCAAAGTGTCCACTTAGACTATCGGAGCCAGATCCCGTAATCAAGGCTACATAAGGTTTTTCTTCATCCAGTTTGAAATAATCTTTGACAAAGTGAGCAGCCTCCTGTGATTTGGTATATAATTCCATATTGCAAAGATATGGTCTCCACAAGATCATCTGGCATTACATCAATATATCTAATGAGAGAATTTGGTTAGCTTCTAGGTACATTTTGGATGGTAGAAATACAGATATATTGCACTTGGTAGTTAAAAAGTCCTATATTTGCACCAGATTTAAGAAATATACGAGGGAGCAGATGTTCCCTCTTTTTATTTTCTATATAATCGTAGACCAAACGAGGTTGAATTATGCAGTATATCAAGGATAATATTCTGCAAGCAGCAGAAAGCATGTTTGAATCAGAAAATTGGACTGATTGTTTCATTCTTGATGTCATTTTGAAAGACGGCAGAGTTGAAATATACGCTGATACAGATGACGGTATCAAATTCTGGCAATGTCAGAAATTGAGTCGAGGCATAGAAGCGTATTTGGATGAAAGTCAGGTATTGGGGGAGAAGTATACTTTAGAAGTGTCATCTCCAGGGGTGGACAAACCCTTACAACTATATCGCCAGTATCCAAGAAATGTAGGCAGACAACTTAAGGTCAATCTTGAAGATGGCAGTATTATGGAAGGCACATTGCTGACTGTTAGTGAAGAGAAATTGGAACTAAAAGTGCCAGGAGCTAAGAAAGGCATGTTTAAGACAAAAGAAGTTGATTTCTCTGAGGTGCAATCAGCTCAAGTATTAGTGTCTTTTAAAAAGAAGAAAAAGAAAAAATAAACTAATGGTCCAAGGGGATCATTCGATTTTTCACATAAACGAAATTCTTTAACAGATGAATAAAGCAGATTTAAGATGAATCTTGTTGAATCATTTTCGGAATTCAAAGCGGGCAAGAACATTGATCGGCCCACGATGGTAAGAGTACTGGAAGACGTTTTCAGAACACTCATTAAAAAGAAATACGGATCTGATGATAACTTTGATGTTATTGTCAATGACCAGAATGGTGACTTGGAGATGTGGAGGGTAAGAGAGGTGGTCTCAGATGGAGAAGTTACTGATGAGATGAGTCAAATTTCCAGTTCAGAAGCATTGTCGATAGATGATGATTATGAAGTGGGCGACGAATGCTATGAGCAACTTGGTCTTGAAGATTTTGGTAGAAGAGCCATATTGGCTGCTCGCCAGACATTGATCTCCAGAATTATGGAGCTCGAAAAAGACGAGATTTATAAGAGATATTCTGACCGAATTGGTGACATCGTTCTGGGAGAAGTAGCTCAAGTGCTTAAGCGAGAGTTTCTTATTCTGGATGACGCCACTGGTAGTGAATTAATCATGCCTAGAAATGAGATGATCAAAGGTGATTTTCTCAGAAAAGGAGATATGGTCAAAGGGGTGATAAGAAGAGTGGATATGAAGAATAATAACCCTGTGGTCATCATGTCTAGAACAGATAGCCGATTCCTTGAGAAGTTAATGGAACAGGAAGTGCCAGAGATAGAGGATGGGTTAATTACAGTCAAGAAGATTGTCAGGATCCCGGGAGAAAGAGCAAAAGTGGCGGTGGAATCTTACGATGACAGAATTGATCCTGTTGGCGCTTGTGTTGGAATGAAGGGTTCACGTATTCATGGTATTGTGAGAGAGCTTAAGAATGAAAATATTGACATCGTTAACTATACTACCAATGTGTCTCTCTTTATCCAGAGATCATTGACCCCAGCTAAGGTATCAAATATTGATATAGATACTGAGAAGGGTACAGCGGCTGTATTTCTACAGCCTGATCAAGTATCATTAGCGATAGGAAAAGGAGGTTCTAATATCAAATTGGCTTCCAAATTGACAGGCTACGAGATAGATGTATACAGAGAGGATGATGATGTCAGTATGGAAGATGTAGACTTAGATGAGTTTACTGATGAGATAGAAGAATGGGTGATAGATGCATTAAAGGCCATTGGATGTGATACGGCCAGAAGTGTGTTAGAACTCAGTAAAGATGAGTTATTGAGAAGAACGGATTTAGAGGAAGAGACAATAACCTCAGTTCTTAAAGTCCTAGAAGCAGAATTTGCTAAAGACTAATAGGACTATAGATAAAAAACAAATAGCGTACTATATAAATGGCAAAACGCCTAATCAAAATTGCTAAAGAATTAAATGTCGGAACGGCTACGATAGTCGATTTCCTGAACGAGAATGGTTTTGAAATAGATAACAAGCCAACTTCAAAGGTATCTGACGATATGTATGATGCTCTACTTAAAGAGTTTTCGTCGTCGATGGCTGTTAAAGAGAAAGCAGACCAATTAATTATTGGTACTCGTCAGGAAGAAAAGACTGTAGAAGTCATAGCACCTCCACCCCCACCTCCACCTCCACCTCCAATTATCAAAAAGGAAGAGAAGCCAGTAGAAAAGGTATTAGAAGAGCCTGTAGTCGAACCTGAGGTTGTTTCTGATCCTGAGCAAATTTCACCACCAGTAGAGGAGAAAAAAGAGGAAGAGGTTATCAGGGCAACTATAGAGAAAAAAGAACTAAAAGTTGTAGGAAAGATTGATTTAGATGCCACCAAGCCAAAGCCTAAAAAGAAGGAGACTAAAAGTGTAAAGGATAAAGAGCCAGAGCAGAAAGCACCTCCAGTAATTAAGAAAGAAGAGCCTGAAGTGATAGCCACTAAAGCACCACCTGAAGAAATGGTTAGAGCTGAAACTCCTCAACTTCAGGGATTAAAAATTCAGGGTAAAATTGACATAGCTAAGTTTGATAAGCCTGAAAAGAAAAAGGATGATAAGCCAGCAGCTGGCCAGCCAAACAAAGGGAAGAATCAACAGAAAAACCAGAACCAGAATAAAAGAAAGCGTACCCGTAAAAAAGTAACTGCGCAATCTTTCTTGAAAAGAAATCGTGATAACAGAGGTAATAAAGGCGGGAACAAGAAAAGCGATGAGATTAAAACTGTCTCTAAAAAAGAGATAGAAGAAAAAATCAAAGCAACCATGGCCAGAATCTCTGGTGGTGGTGGAAAGAAGAACAGACAGAAGATAAGAAGAGATAACAGGGCGGATAAGAGAGAAAAGCAAGAGGCAAAAGAGCTTGCAAGTGTAGACTCTAAATTAAAAGTAACAGAATTTATTTCTGCTTCTGAGCTAGCGTCCTTAATGGATGTAACAGTCGCGGACGTCATTATGAAATGTATGAACGTCGGTGTGATTGTATCTATTAATCAGAGAATGGATGCAGAGATTATAGAGTTGGTGGCCGGTGAGTTTGGGCATGAAGTTGAATTCATAGGCGTAGAAGAGCAAGTAGATGAATCCGAAGTTGAAGAGCTAGATGATCCTAAAGACTTGGTTGGCAGAGCGCCGATAGTCACTGTAATGGGGCACGTAGATCACGGTAAGACGTCACTATTAGATTTCATTAGAGAAGCCAATGTAGCCAGTGGTGAGGCTGGAGGAATCACACAGCACGTTGGTGCTTATTCTGTGCCAGTCGGAGATCAGATGATTACCTTCTTAGATACACCAGGTCACGAAGCATTTACAGCCATGAGAGCCAGAGGGGCAAAGGTGACTGATATCGTTGTCGTAATTGTAGCAGCAGATGATCGTATAATGCCTCAAACTAAAGAGGCAATCTCGCATGCACAAGCTGCAGGAGTGCCTATTGTATTTGCGATAAATAAGATAGATAAGGACGGTGCTGACCCTACAAGAATTAAGCAAGGTCTTTCAGAGATGAATATTCTTGTAGAAGAGTGGGGTGGAAAATATCAGTCACAGGATATTTCTGCCAAAGCAGGTACCAACATAGATATATTATTAGAGAAGATACTCCTAGAAGCAGAATTGCTGGAGCTTAAAGCTAATCCTGATAAGAATGCTCTTGGTACAGTCGTGGAGGCTTCTTTGGATAAGGGTAGAGGATACGTGACTAAGATTTTGGTCCAAGCTGGGACTTTGTCTATAGGTGATGCCTTGGTTGCAGGTGCTTATGCAGGTAAGGTGAAGGCGATGTTTAATGATCAAGGCAAAAAAATCAAATCAGCAGGACCATCGGTGCCTGTTGCTATATTAGGTCTTGATGGTGCACCTCAGGCTGGTGAGAAGTTCAAAGTCATGGACAAGGAGCAAGAAGCCAAAGCACTTGCAACAAAGAGATCACAGATTCAAAGAGAACAAACTAACCGAGCCAGTAAGCGTATAAGCTTAGATGAAATCGGAAGAAGATTAGCGCTAGGGACATTTAAAGAGTTGAATTTGATTGTAAAAGGTGATGTGGATGGATCTATAGAGGCCTTATCTGATTCATTAATCAAGTTGACCCAAGAGACTGTGCAGGTTAATGTAATACATAAGGCTGTTGGACCTATTGCAGAATCAGATGTTTTATTAGCGTCAGCATCGGATGCCATCATCATCGGATTCCAAGTAAGACCGTCAGCTGGAGCAAGAAATCTTGCAGAAAAAGAAGGTGTACAAATCAAGACCTACTCAATTATATACGAGGTTATCGATGAGATTAAGAAGGCCATTGAAGGTATGTTAGATACCATCAAGGAAGAGAAAGTCATGGGTAACATCGAAGTGAGAGAAATCTATAAAATCAGTAAGATTGGTACCATTGCTGGTTGCTATGTTACTGAAGGCAAGGTTGCACGTGATTCTAGAATAAGACTTGTCAGAGATGGTATAGTGATATATCCCACCAAGGAAGGTGTCGTCGGAGAATTAAAGTCTCTTAAGAGATACAAGGATGATGTCAAGGAAGTGAAATCAGGTATGGAGTGTGGTCTATCGGTCAAGAACTATAATGATATCAAAATAGGGGATATAATCGAAGCTTATGAGATTATAGAAACCAAGCGTACATTGGAGTAATCCACATCCTATGACGCTTACTAACTCGGAGGAACTCAAGGATTTTCTAGATGCCAAAGTCCGAGAAGTAAATGTACCTGATTTCATACCCAATGATCCTATTCTTATCCCTCACAGCTTTAATCTTAGGCAGGATATAGAAATATCTGCATTCTGGACAGCTATGTTATCCTGGGGGCAGAGAATCACTATTATCGATAAGTCAAAGGCGCTTTTTAAACTAATGGATAATGCACCCTATGATTTTATCAAGAATCATAAGGAAAAAGATAGAGCTCGGTTTGAGCATTTCAAACATCGGACCTTCCAATATACTGATACTCTTTATTTTCTTGAGTTTCTACAATGGTATTATAATAAGTATGATAGCCTGGAGACCATCTTTGCCAAAGGTCAAGATATGAAAACAAGTCTGATGGGTTTTCATGAGTTGTTTTTTCATCTTCCAGATGCACCTAGAAGAACGACAAAGCATGTGGCGACACCAGCAAGGAAATCTACTTGTAAGCGACTCAATATGTTTCTGAGATGGATGGTCAGAAGAGATAAGTCAGGTGTTGACTTTGGTTTGTGGACTGATATAGACATGTCTCAGCTTATGATCCCTTTAGATGTCCATGTAGAAAGAGTTGCTAAACATCTTGGACTACTCACTAGAAAACAACGTGATTGGCAGGCTGTTCAGGAATTAACAGAGAACTTGAGACAGCTTAATACATCTGATCCTGTGAGATATGATTTCGCTTTGTTTGGGATAGGTGTGCTGGGAGAATTATGATTTTCGGATCTTAATATCACAAATTTTCTTGCCACTCGCTGTATTTTCCAAATGCACAAATACCCTCAGAGTCTGATTCTGTGCATTGATTAATCTAGCGATCATATAGTTATCCTCTTTCATTGAAGATGACCCTTTATGCTTCATTTCCATTTTGATGGGCTCAAATTCATCCAAGGTACGTCTGATGACCGAAATGGCTTGATTTGCCCCTTTAATCTTCTTTTTACTCCCAATTTTTAAGGAGACATCAGAAAGCAGCATTGATTCAATTTCAGAGAAGTCCTTTTCTTTGAATGCTTTCATGTTTACCTGAGCAGTACTAACTTGACTGACCAATATCATTGAAAGAAGTACAAATAGCTGAATATATGTTTTCATTTTTGTCTTTTTATGCAGACTAGAGCCGCAATACATTGCATTAACGATAGGTTGATTGGATAAGTTTGTTTTTAGACTCTTAATTTTTTAATTGGATCATATGTGTATTTTTGTAATATGCTCCATGCTACTCCAATGTTTACTCGCCTTTCAATAGTTTTTTGTCCAAAAATTAAGTCGTACAATGTCAGAAAATAGAAAAGCCATGCTAGTCATCTTAGATGGTTGGGGTCATGGTCAGAGACCCGAAGCTAGTGCTGTATTTCAGGCGCACACGCCTTATATGGACTCATTATATGATGAATGGCCTCATGCAGAACTGGTGACTTACGGAGAGCAAGTCGGTCTTCCAGCTGGTCAAATGGGTAACTCAGAGGTCGGTCATCTCAATATTGGTGCAGGACGAATTGTATATCAGGCTCTAGCAAGAATTAATAAGGCCATAGCAGATAACAGTATCGCTGATAATCCCGTTGTCAAGGCTATGATTCAAAGAGCTAAAGCGGAGAACAAACCAGTCCATCTAATGGGTTTACTATCTGATGGTGGGGTACATTCTCATATCGACCACTTAATAGCTTTTTGCAAAATGATGAGCAGTCAGAATGTGAAAGTCTATGTCCATGCATTTATGGATGGTAGAGATACAAGACCAAAGTCAGGTAAAGGATATTTGAAGTCCATGATGATGGCCCTAGAAGGTACGACAGCAAGGATCAGTACTATAATTGGGCGCTATTATGCAATGGACAGAGATAATAGATGGGAAAGGATAGCTAAGGCTTATAGTCTCATAGTCAACGGAGTCGGAGAACAAGCTGACAATCCTTTGATGGCTATTCAAACTCAGTATGACAACGATATTACAGATGAATTTGTAGAACCAATAAAAATAGGAGATAAGGGAGAAGGACTGATTAATGAGGATGATATTGTCTTCTTTGCAAATTTTAGAACTGACAGGCCTCGCCAGCTCACAAGTGTCCTTACTCAAAAAGTACAAGATCCTAATATGACTCCATTAAGCTGTCATTTTGTGACTTTAACACAGTATGATGCAGCGTTTCAGGGTATTAACGTGATCTTTAATAAAGAGGATATTCCAGACACCTTAGGTGATGTAGTGGCAGACAAGGGTCTTAGCCAACTCAGGATAGCAGAAACAGAGAAATATCCTCATGTATCCTTCTTTTTCTCAGGTGGTAGGGAAGCCCTATTAGAAAGAGAAAAAAGGATTATGATCAACTCTCCTAAAGTAGCTACCTACGATCTGCAACCTGAAATGAGTGCATATGAAGTAACGACTAAGGCGGTAAAGTCAATAAAAGAAGATAGTCCTGATCTTATCATACTGAATTATGCTAATGCAGATATGGTGGGTCACACGGGTAGTATGTCAGCGGCTACAAAAGCAGTAGAAGTTGTGGACAGTTGTCTTGAATCACTGGTAACTAATGCGCTGCTAGAGAAATATAATATTGTAATCATTGCAGATCATGGTAACTCGGATATAATGATAAACGAGGATGGAACAGCTCATACAGCGCATACAACTAATATGGTACCAATCATTATAATTGATGAGAGCAATAAGGGTACTTATAGCGTAACTAGTGGTAAACTAGCTGATGTCGCACCAACTATCTTAGAATTGATGAGATTGTCAAAATCAACAAACATGACTGGAGTTAGCCTAATATCGCCAAATATATGATTGCTTTTGTTGCAAAACACCATCCAGAACTAATGCGACTTAGGTAAATCTCGAAATAAACACTAAAAATTATTTGAATTTTGTAATATTAATTTTATCTTGGTTAAATCAAAATCGGATTGTTATGAATATATTTTTTGGAATCGTTGCATTTTTTGCTTTGCTAGTAGCAGTTATGTACATTAACCACAAAAGAAATGTAGACGCTTAATGATATGTTTGATGCCTCAGAGGCACAACATTTCAATAGTCTAATTAAACGAGCAATTTTATTATTTAAGGGATTCAGTCAATGGCTGTATCCCTTTTTTTATACATAATGAAATGACGAATGATTGTCATTTGTACCTTATTAATTGATTAAAAAATTATTTAGTCAATTCAAGTTTTAATTATCAGTTGAAACTTGTAGTTTGCAGTCAGTTTAAAATCAATAGTGACCTTTTAATCACTTGAGAGATAAATAAGTGAGCAGAAAGAATGCTCCACAAAAATTGAAGCATATTGGAAAGCTATTTTGGCTTTTTACCGCATAAAGATGAAATCGGCAGAGGAGGGTTTAGGCATTTTGTTGTCACCAAGGAAATGTTCTTGCCCTCCGTTTTTATTTTACCTTTTTCCGATTTGTACTTACTCTTTTTGATTCTCCTCCATCCACATTCCTAGTTATATATAACAGCATAGAGGTACATTTGTAGCCAAATGCAAGATAATAGATATAAGCGCCTGCTCAATGCCATAGATGAGGAGAGAAAGGCAGAAGAATTACATTATCGGAAGCTGAGTCAAGGTAAAACTATTGCAGAGAAGTTGGAATCAGGCATTGTGTGGTTTCCTGTAGTGATAGAAAAGTCAGTTTATACAGTCGGAGAACAAGTCGAACTGACCTTAGAGCGCACCAAGCATATGGATATGCCCCATAAGTTTAAAACTGGGGTTGGATGTCGGCTGTTCCGTTTTGAAGGATCTGCCGAGACAGAGTCAGTAAGAGGCATTGTCTCTAGTGTAAAAAAGAATAAGCTGTCTGTCATTCTGGGAGAACAAGTTCACTCAAAATCGGAGTTAGATGCATTTAAGGGCTATCTGGGATTAGAACTGATCTATGATGACAGGCCATATAAAATCATGGAAGAAGCCATCAGGCGTGTTACCAAATCAGCAACACCCTATATCTCTAATTATAAAAGTATAATTGAAAAGGAATCTGATGAGCACCTCAACCATCGTTCTGAAGGAGCCCTCTATACTATACCCACACTGAATAAGTCTCAAAATGAGGCTTTACAAGGGGCTTTGAGTTCGCCACCTATAACAATTATCCATGGTCCTCCTGGTACAGGTAAGACTACAACGCTTGTACAGCTCACTAAGGCGCTCTTGAAAGTAGAAAAGAAAATCTTGGTATGTGCACCTAGTAATAATGCAGTGGATTTGCTTGCAATAAAATTGGACGCCATTGGCATATCCACATTGAGGGTAGGGAATGTCACCAGGATTTCTGATAGACTAAGTCATCTGACCTTGGCAGAAAAGGCTCGGCATCATGACGATTGGCAACACATCAAAAAAGTAAAAATTGAGGCCAATAATGCAATTAAGATGGCTGGAAAGCATAAGAGAACTTTTGGTCCAAAGGAAAGAGCTCATCGAAATGCCATGTACTGTGAAGCTAAGGACCTCAGGCATTGGGCAAAGGACTTAGAACAGAAACTTTTGGAGTCCATTATTACAAGCTCGCAAGCGATTTGTTCTACACTTATTGGCGTAAGTCATAAGAGCATCTCTGATTTGCATTTTGATACAGTTATAATCGATGAAGCTTCGCAAGCATTGGAACCTGAATGTTGGAATGCTATGCTTCGAGCTGACAAGGTAATCTTTGCAGGTGATCATCTACAACTGGCACCGACAGTCAAATCTGCAGAAGCCATCAAATTAGGGTTGGCCAAAACATTGCTCACGCGACTCTCTGATAAAATATCTCATACCTATTTGTTGCGTACGCAATATCGCATGCATGCATCTATACTTTCATTCTCTAATAACCGATTCTATGACAATCAGCTCCAGTCATCGGAGAAGGTTGCTGATAGAAGTATTGATGATCGTCCATTAGAGCTGATAGATACAAGTGGGTGTGGGTTTGATGAGACACAAAATTTAAAAACGCTAAGCCGTTATAACGAAGGAGAGTATTTTATTCTCAGAGAACATTTTCTGCAACACCAATCTATTTACAATGATCTAACCATCGGTATTATCAGTCCATATTCAGAACAAGCAAAGTATATCACAGCTCGAATTGAAGAAGAGTCTATGTATAGAGACAAGTCAATTCAAGTCAATAGTATAGATGGATTTCAGGGTCAAGAAAAAGATATCATTTATATTACTCTCGTTAGATCTAACCAAAATGGGGAGATTGGTTTTCTTGCTGATGAACGGCGACTCAATGTGGCACTTACTCGTGCTCGTCAAAAGCTTATTGTTATTGGAGATTTTAGCACGTTGTCCCAAAGTAGCTTATTTAATGCTTTTGCAGAGCATGTAGAAAATATTGGACATTATAGTTCAGGATGGGAGTATATGGATATGACATAGACCATTTTTTCGAACCCTATTTCATTTATATTTGTGGCTTATTAAATTAATTACCTTGTTATGAAAATAGCCCTAGCTCAGCTTAATTATTTGATAGGAGATTTTGACGGTAATCTCTCAAAGATTAGAGGATTTACAGAGACAGCGAAGTCACAAAATGCTGATATTATCATCTTTGGGGAGCTAGCTACCTGTGGATACCCGCCCAGAGATTTTTTGGAATTCAATGACTTCATATCTAAGGCTGAGGCTTGCATAGCTGAAATACAATCATTCTCTGATGGTATAGCAATTGTGATTGGTTCTCCTTCTGCTAATCCTGTACCAGAAGGTAAGGACTTATATAACTCAGTCTACTTTATAGCAGATGGAGAGGTGTTACATGTACAACATAAAGCCTTGCTTCCGACCTATGATGTCTTTGATGAGTATAGATACTTTGAACCTGGGCATAAGTTTCAATGCCTTGAATATAAAGGACAGAAAATTGCACTTTCGGTCTGCGAGGATATTTGGAATATTGGTAATGAAAACCCGTTGTATAAGATATGTCCACTGGATATTTTGATCAAGGAGTCACCGGATTTTATTATTAATGTATCTGCTTCTCCATTCACTTATAATCATGCCGAAGAACGGATAGATGTTGTGCGGGCCAATGTAGATCGATATAAAGTACCAATGTTCTACAGCAATAATGTAGGGGCACAAACTGAGCTTATTTTTGATGGAGGGTCTGTCGTTATGTCTCCTGATGGAAAGGTGTTTAGAGAGTTACCCTACTTCGCAGAGAGTATGGAGTTTTTTGATTTGGATGAAGTCAAGGCTGGTGGACGAATTTCAGAGCAGTATAAAGATGATATATCAGAGATACACGATGCGATTATACTTGGAATAAAAGACTATTTCAGCAAGCTTGGTTTTAGCAAAGCCATTCTTGGGTTGTCTGGAGGTATAGATTCTGCTGTTACTGCAGCCTTGGCTCAGCGTGCCTTAGGGAAAGATAATGTAAGAGGGTTATTATTGCCTTCTCAGTTTTCTTCTTCGCACTCCATAGCTGATGCTCAAGCACTGGCAGAAAATTTAGACATTCAGCATGATATCATAGAGATTAAAGATGTGTACGAGGCCTTTATGGGAAAGTTGGGCAGTCATTTTGAAGGCTTGCCATTCAACGTAACTGAGGAGAATATCCAGGCTAGAGTTAGGGGGACCTTGCTAATGGCCTTCTCCAACAAATTCGGCAATATCCTACTCAATACCAGTAATAAAAGTGAAATGGCAGTTGGGTATGGTACTCTATACGGTGATTTGGCTGGTGGGATATCAGTATTGGGTGATGTGTACAAGAGGGATGTCTATAAGTTGGCTGAGTATATAAATAAGGATGGTATAGTTATTCCTACTAACACCATCACAAAACCCCCATCAGCAGAACTAAGGCCTGACCAAAAGGATTCAGACAGTCTGCCTGATTATGACATCTTAGACCAGATTCTTTATCATTATATCGAAGAAAGAAAAGGTCCACAGGAGATTGTTGACTTAGGATTTGATGAGGCATTGGTTTCCAGAATTCTAATGATGGTTAATCGTAATGAGTTTAAGCGTCATCAGACTGCACCTGTATTACGCGTCTCTTCTAAAGCGTTTGGAATGGGACGGCGTCTACCTATCGTTGGTAAATACCTTTCATAAAAAGAACGAGTTCATTTTTGAATGATTGAATAGCGGTTATAAATATTTTAATTTCTCTTTATTTCAGAGTAAACCCTTACAATATTTTACTTTTTATTGCTTTAACTTTAGCAAGCTTTTAGAGTCTAATATTTTATAGCTATTGATAAGGCTTTAACTGCTTGGTGTTAAAGTATCAATTTTATAACCCTGAAATTAGTTATCTATCTATGAGAATAAGTTTGATTTCAATTTTCTGTCTATTCTTTGTTGGAGCCCTCTGGACTCAATGCGATTTAGACAGACATAATACAACGCTTTCTAGTGGCTGGATATCTTGCGATATCAGTCCAAGCCCTAATGCCTTCAGAGGAGATTCCCATTGGATACAATATGACTTAGGTGAGCCGAAAAAACTGGGCAGCTCTCATTTCTGGAATTTGTCCAATCCTGAAACCTTAGAATTTGGTGTCAGACAATTGTCTATTGCCATATCGATGGATGGAATCAATTGGGAAGATTTAGCAATCGTTGAAGCACCTATTGGAGAGGCTTCTGGATTTTATCAGGGAGTGCCAGGTTATGATTTTGGAGGGGCAACGGCCAGATATGTTTTATTAACGGGGTTAAATAATCATGCTGGTAGTTCGGAGTGTGTTGGATTTTCTGAAATCAGAGTACAAATCGAACAGTCGACGAGCACTGAAGATGTGGCAGGTGTGTCTTCCGCATTTACACTATTTCCAAATCCTGCTAATCATCAAGTTACAGTAGCAATACTCGATTTGCCAGTTAGTAATTATCAGATGCAACTTTTAGATTTATCAGGAAAGAGTGTCATAGAGAAAAAAGTCCAAATAACAGAGGGTCAAACAGAGTTTATCGTTAATACCCAAGGCATAGAATCTGGCCAGTATCTTTTAAGCCTTCAGAATGGCTTCTTGGTCAAGCAAGCTAAAGTCACAATTATTCAAGAATAAAATCATCCAAAATGAAAAATAATATTACAGCAATATTTTTTGTGGTGACTTTATTATTGTCACTCAGTATTACTGCTCAGGAAGAATTTATTGGTGCAGGAAATGATGCAGGTATCACAGTCACTTCTAGTAGCAGTGCATTTGGTTCCGATCCTAGGAACACGATTAATGGAGAAGGTATGGATGCCCGTCGAATGGAGGTGTCCAGATTTTTGTCGCAAGCGACAATGGGTTACCATGAGACAGATGTAGATAGAGTATTGGAAATCGGAATGGAAGCTTGGATAGAAGAACAGATGGCATTACCAGCTAGTCAACTTCTTCCTCAAAAGGAAGCTATATATGAAGATGTATCTGGTTGGTGGTATGACTACTTGGTCAAAAGATTTATGGAGCAGTTTCCAAATGCACCAATCACTGATGAAGTAGAGGAAGCTATTATGGAAGAAATTCCAGATGATTGGGCCTTACATTATAATTACAGTTGGTGGCAAACTACATTTACAGCAGAAGATAATTACAGACAGAGAGCAGCATTTAGTCTATCCCAGATTTTTGTGGTTTCTATGTTTTCTGATTTAGGGGGTCATGCGGATGCCTTATGTGGTTACTACGATATTTTATTGCGCAATGCTTTTGGAAATTTCAGGGATCTATTGGAAGAGATTACCTTCTCTCCTTCAATGGGTCTATACTTAAGTCATCTCAACAACCCGCGTTCAATACCTGACCAAAACCTGCATCCTGACGAGAATTATGCTCGAGAAATAATGCAGCTCTTTACCATTGGACTATTTGAATTGAATCTTGATGGTACAAGAAAGAAAGATATCGATGGGAAAGAAATCCCAACTTATAACAATGATGACATTGCTGAGCTAGCCAAAGTATTTACAGGATTGGGAGCGGGTGATGTCATGGAGAATGAGTTTGTTGATGAACCTGGATTTGGTTTGCCGTATTATCTCTTGGATAAGGTAGAACCAATGGTCATGTACCCGCTTTGGCATGACCCTGAAGAGAAGCTTATACTTGGAGATTTGGTCTTACCTGCTGATCAGGACCCATTGCAAGATATCGATATGACTTTGGACTATCTTTTTAATCATCCTAATGTAGGTCCATTTATTTCAAGGCAGCTGATCCAAAGATTGGTTACCTCCAACCCTTCGCCACAATATATTGCACGCGTTGCATCCACATTCAATAATAATGGTAATGGCGTGAGAGGAGATATGGCTGCAGTATTCAATGCTATACTCATGGATGAAGAAGCTAGATCTTGTGAAGCATTAAATCTGTCTACAAGTGGCAAGATGCAGGAACCTCTATTGAGATATGCGCATCTGGGGAAGGCCTTGACTTTAGAATGTTTAAAGGACACGGTAACTCACATAGATGTTAATGGCAGAGAGAGAGACTATACGGAGTGTAATACTGAAAGATTTTGGATGAATGGATTCGAACAGATTCAAGGTCTTAAGCAAGGTGCTCTTGGAGCACCAACTGTATTTAACTTTTTCTTGCCAGATCATCAACCAGTAGGAGAGCTTACCAGACAAGGCTTATTTGCTCCAGAATTTAATATTCATGATTCTAATACGTCTATCAATTTTATAAATTTAGTGTTCGCTGCTACGCAATGGAATTTCTATGGTACAACGTGGAATGGAGAAATAAATGAAGATTTAGGTTGGTTAGGAACAAGTATAGAGGCATCAGTTGAAAAACTTGAACGTGACCCAGAAGAACTGATAAACTTTCTTGATATCATGTTCACGAGGGGTCAACTGTCTGATAGATTAAGAACTGATATAAGAGCATTTGTCAATGATCAACCAGCTTGGGTGGATGATTATACCAAGTCAGCAGGTGTTATATTTTTAATACTTTCTTCACCTGAATATGCAATCCTCAAGTAATCAGTTCTCAATTAATTAAATTCAAAATTTAAAAAACATGCCTCCACATATATCAAGAAGACGATTCCTCAGACATTCAAGTTGTGCAGCTATTGCTTCTACCACGATGTTATCTACTTTGACTAACCTCAAGTTTATGAATGCAGCTTCTATGGCCAATAGCACTGTCATAGGTGGTAATGATTACAAAGCCATGGTTTGTATCTTGTTGCAAGGTGGCAACGACTCATTCAATATGCTCATTCCACGTGAAGAGAATAAGCACAATGTCTATGCGGCTACTCGGACAAACATTGCCATTCCTAGAGCAGATATTCTTCAGCTCAACGGATCTGATTATGGGGTGCATCCTAATATGACTGGCATTCAGGAATTATATAATACCAATAAGCTATCATTCATATCTAATATAGGCACATTAATAGAGCCGGTCACTAAACCTCAAGCGCTCAATGATGAGAGTTTATTGCCTCTAGGATTGTTCTCTCATTCAGATCAAGTACAACAATGGCAAACTTCAGTGCCTCATGATCGTACAGCTATAGGATGGGGAGGAAAGATTGCAGACATGCTGAATAGCCTAAATTCTAATCCTAATATAAGTATGAATATCTCTCTTAACGGGAATAATATTTTCCAGACAGGTGAGTCCTCTACTGAATACTCCATAGACAGAGACGAGGGAGCAGTTGGAATAATAAGATTAGATAATCCTGATGGAAATCAATATTTCGAGTTGCGAAATCGTGTACTCAACAATATGATAGATGCACAGTATGATGACATATTCCAGAAGACTTATGTAGATGTCATTAAGAATTCCACAGATGCTAATGCTATTGTATCTGAAGGATTGGCACAGGCACCGTTTTTGGATGATTTATTTTCTGATACCGATTTTTCTGCCTCTATGCAAATGGTTGCTAGAATGATATCTGCCAGAGAACATCTTGGTGCGAGAAGACAAATATTCTTTGTTGAATTAGGGGGATGGGATAATCACAGCGAGTTATTGCAGACACATGCTGGTTTATTACAAGAGTTATCTAATGGTATGAAAGAATTCAGCGATGCATTGGCAAGGATAGATGCAGAAGATTGTGTCACCTCTTTCACATGTTCTGAATTCGGAAGGACTCTAACAATAAATGGAGAAGGAACAGATCATGCATGGGGAGGAAATGTGATGGTGATGGGAGGACCCGTAAGAGGCGGACGAATTTTTGGTGAGTATCCTACCTTAGAATTAGGGAGTGATATAGATTTGGCTAACAGACCTGAAAGAAGTAATGGTATCATGATTCCTACTTTATCCGTAGATGAATACTTTGCAGAATTGGCACTTTGGTTTGGAGTAGCTCCTTCTGATTTGAGTACGATTTTTCCAAACATTGGAAATTTCTACAATACAGCATCGGGTGTAATGCCAATTGGATTTATTTTATAATAGACGCCTTATACGATTGATTTATTCTGACTCATCTATAGTCTGTACGACGATATCGTTTATATCTTAAACAGTAACTTTGTGTCAGATAAATGGCTTGAATGCTAAGACTCATATTTATAATATTTATTCTGGGCTATAATGCCTTAGAAGGGCAGAAGTCCGAAATAAATTTCAGACAAGACTTTCAATACAGACTTTCATCTACTTCAGAGGACATCACTATAGATGGTTTTTTGGATGAAGAAACTTGGGCGGATGCGGAAGTGGGTTCTGACTTTTGGCAAAAGATACCTTACTACGGCAATGAGGCGGACCCCAAAACGGAGATTAGGTTGGCTTATGATGATAAATATCTGTATGTCGCAGCCAAATGTTATCAAACAGAGCCGGTGACCATCACTACGCTAAAGCGTGATATCTATTGGGATAATGATGGCATTGCCATTGTCTTAGATCCTCTCAATACCAAAACTAATTCAGTATTATTTGGCACCTCAGCCGTTGGCGTCCAGTGGGATGCAACCAATTCTCCTACTTCTGGCACATCAGCGGACTGGAGTAATAAGTGGTATGTAGAGACACAAATAACTGATGAGTATTGGTCTGCAGAGTTTGCTATTCCTTTTAAGATACTCAGATATGATCCGACCTTGGGTGAGTGGGGGATGAACTTTGTGAGAAACCTGCCTTTTTGTAATGAATTCCATAATTGGACAGCTGTCCCAGAAGGCTTCTGGCCGCCAAACCCTGCATTTGCAGGCGCGCTGATTTGGGATAATCCACCCACAAAGAAGACTGGTAATTTCAATCTGATTCCCTATGTAAGTGGGGGAGTTAGTAAACTCAAAGACAGTCCAACGGAATTTCAATATGATGCTGGTATAGATGGAAAGATCGCCCTGACGTCAACTGTCAATTTGGATGTAACCTTAAATCCTGATTTTTCGCAGATAGAGGTGGATGAGTTAGTAACTAATCTTACCAGGTTCAATATCTCTCTTCCCGAGAAGCGTACTTTTTTTCTAGAGAATGCAGATGTCTTTGCAGATTTTGGGACAGGAGGTATTAGACCTTTTTTCTCAAGGAGGATTGGATTGGATCAGAATTTACAACCTGTACCGATCCTTTACGGACTTAGAGCTACAGGCAATATAAATACCAATAACAGGATAGGTGTTATGAATATCCACAGTCGCTCGACTGGGACTGCCTTAGCACAGAATCAAACTGCAGTTTCTGTTAAGAGGCAATTTGGTCGATCATTTGTACAAGGACTTTTTCTTAATAGGCAGGCATTTAATAATACGGAAGCCCTTCAAGATGACTATGGAAGAAATATTAGTCTAGAGGGACTCTACCAATCAGATAATGGCGAGGTTCAAGCTTGGGGTGCTGCACATGTTTCACTTAAAGCTGGTTTCTCCGATCAGAATATGGTATATAATGCCGGTGGTCGATATCGAAATGCTAATTGGACTTTCATGGGTGATTTGACCATGTTTCAAGAAAATTATTTTGCAGATTTAGGCTTCACTGCTAGAGTCAATAATTTTGATGCAGAGAGAGATACAATAATAAGAGCTGGGTTTAATTCAGAAAATATTTTCATTGAATATCAAAAACGTCCACGTTCAGGAATATTTCAAAGACACAACATTGACTTAAGCAATACTACTTTCCTAAATTCAGATTGGAGCTTTAACGAATCTTCTACAGATTTACATTACGGAGCAACGTTTACCAATACTTCGAATTTTGATGCAAGGATTTCCTATAGTGATATTAATCTTTTGTACCCATTTAGTTTCACAGGTTCTACACCACTTCCTCGTGATCGTTATAGAGCCATAAGTGGAGAAATTTCTTATGACTCTGATGGTCGTAAAGCCTTATCATATGGAGCCTCTGCTCGGGCAGGTGGCTTCTATAATGGTCGATTGACCTCATTTGAAGTAAATGCTAATTACAGGATACAGCCGTGGGGAAATTTTTCTGTAGGTTATCAATGGAATGATTTATATTTTCCTGATCCATTTGGGCAGTCTAGAATTACAGCTCTGATATCGACTGTAGAGATAGGTTTTAGTAAAAATCTATTATGGACAACCTTGTTTCAGTATGTGGATCAATCAGATTTCGTAGGATTGAATAGTAGGTTACAGTGGCGATTCTCTCCCATGTCAGATATTTTTCTTGTCTATGTAGATAACTACGACATAGAAAATGGAATACCTTCTAACCGTCAGTTGCAATCAAATAGTAGGGCATTAATTCTTAAAGTGAATTATTGGTATTGAGGACTATAAAGGTACTTCTACACTCTTTCTATTATCAACTTAACTGAATACAAAAAGATAGTAGCAGATACTACAATGACATAAGACTTCTTTTTGATTCCTATGAGTTCCGTTATAATATAGCTAACAAGCAAGACAAACAGAACGCATATTGCTTGGGCAATTTCTACACCTATGTTAAATGCTAAGAGCGGAAGAGTAATGCTTTCTCCACCTAGGATTGTTTTGAAAAATCCTGAGAAGCCCAGGCCATGAATTAAGCCAAAAAGAAGTGCTGCTAGGTAACGTGTCTTCTTCGAATTTGTTGAAGTTATATTGTATAAGGCTGTGGCAGCAATAGATACAGCAATAAATATTTCTATAAGGCGACTATTGGCTTGGATGATTTCCACTCCTGCAAGAGCCAATGTAATACTATGACCTAGCGTGAAGGCTGTAGCAAGAACAAGAACGGTTTTCCATGACTTTCTGTCGTAGAGTATGACTAAGACAATTAGAAAAAGGACATGATCTAAGCCATTTACATCCAGTATGTGTTCAATGCCTAGGTTTAGATATTCTGCAAACATTAAGGAGGTGTTTGAATTAATTGCCTAAAATAAATATAAAATAAATGACTTGAACTTGGATTTTTGCCTTCTTCACGTTTTTGATTTATTGATCGGGCTTAAGGTCTTTCATGTACATGATAAAAAATAGTATAAATAGAGCTAAGTGAGTGAGGATAACACCTATTGGGTAGGTGAGTTTGGTTGCTTTAAAGCCATAAGTCATCATTGCGATAGCACCATGAAAAAACATCATCGACAAAAAGATTTTACGGATTAGATCTGTAGTCTGATAATATCGATACAAAAGAATATTTATTATTCCAAGTACCAACGCATTGATGCCATACAATTTCATAAGATATGGTGTTGCATTTTCGTACAACACATTTGGATGCAAATAGCAAATGAATGCAGCAACGATTTCTACAATTCCACTTATCAGAAAGACTACTCTCATTCAGATAATATTATTAAGGGTGTTAGCTTTTCTTGTGAATTACCTTTTGTTGAGTGAATTGGTAAGCAGCTTCAAGCATATCTGTAAGGTCTTTCCAGTTGGATAAAGGCACTAACGTTTTCTTATAAACTTTACTTGTTTTCATTTTGAGGGTCTGTCCTTCTTGTACTACAGATGCTATGAATGAGCCATAACTATTGTCAACATTAAATTGGAGGGCTTCTAGTCCGTGTGCAGTTAAGCCAGGGGGTAAGGTAACCGTGATGTCATTCGAAATTGTTTTTTCATAATTGATAAATGCATCTCGTTCTCGTTCATTTATCTCGTCATTAGATAATTCAACTTGTGGAGTTATCAAAGCGCCAATTTCAAATATCAAATTAGGGCCTGCTTTCTTTATGTAATCCGAAGAAGTAAATTGCATTTTGGTTTCTAAAACTTTGTCCTTTACTGAAGTTCCAAAAGAGACAGTTTCGAAATCCTGAATTTCGGTTACCCGGAAATCCCCTTTAATCCATTCGTCAATATTTTTATCTCTGATCTCATAATATTCATCAACTTCTTGTCCTAGTTCGCTAAGAGAAATATCCATTTTTCTGGCAGCTTTCTTAGTGAATCCATTTACTTCATAATCGAGAATTTTTTTAGCGTGGTCACTCGAACAGAAATTGAGGATGTTTTTCTTAGCATGAAAAGTATGATATAGAAGAAAACTATTGTAATCTGTTTTGTATAATCCAGTCAATTTTAGAGTTCTGTCAAAATCCATAGAGTTGTCTTCATTGACATTAACTGTCATGATGGTTTGGTTGGTGTTCTTCTCTGCACTACTATATGGAATAGTGATTGATTTTTTTCTAGGATTCTTTGAGGCTCGATCATCATAAGGCATCAGGTATCCTGTGGCGCCCATTACCTTATTGTATTCATCTCCTGGTGATCTAAAGTTGTCGACTGTCCAATAGTACTTGTCTACTGATGGAACATATACACCGTATTCTATTTCTGAGCTAGTTACGGCAGCATCTATACCACCCAAATATTCTGGGACTACCATAGCGACGTGAGATTTGATGCCTTCTTTTTTAAGTATGTGACTAAACATAGAACTAAACCAGCCATCATTTATTGAAGCATAATTATGAGAAAGATAATGAAGGTCGCCCTCATTAAATCTCATCGTCTCCGTTATGTCCATAGTGTTGTTAACAGCATTAAAATATTTGAAAGCATTATAAATGATGTCAGGTTTTTCTCTATCTGATATTTTCTTGATGGCACTCTTATATATTTTTTTCATAACAGGCATCATTGTTCCAACGTACTGGCCATTTGTGGCCATTGCACCATAGAATTCTTCGCTGATATTTAATTCCTTTTTGGACTTATCACTCCTATCATAATATACTGAAGCTTTAGTGACACCCATTAGTTTTATGCCAGGATTCGTCATGAAAGGATAGGCCCATCTTTCATATTTTTCTGCTGGAACATTTGATTCATTAAGAATGTATCTCTTGACTCCCTTGTTTTGATTTCCTTTCTTATCGACACCTTTTTCATTTGATAACTCAAATTCGCTTTTCGTATTAAAAGCTCTTCTTCTAAATGTCCACTTGTCATCAACATCTACTATAATATCGAAACTCACCATAGGATACTCCGATGAAATGATTGACATTAGTTCAATTTCTCCGGTCGTGTAGTATTCTGCAAAAACTTTATAGCTGTCTATAATGTCACCTACTTCCAGGTTAGGGATTGCGGTTTTGTAGTAAGCTTGTTTTTGAAAACCATTCCTATAATAGGAAGGTACTTCAGATTCTACTTTGATAGCTTTTTCTAAATCGATTTCTATGACTGTTCCATCAGGCTTAATGTGTTTAAGACCTGCAATATCTGATTCTTGATAATAGTACTCAGTAAATGTTTCTAGCTCAGAAGCTTGCTGTATAAGGATTCTTCTTCGTACAATACCTTTGCATACTTGGCCAGATCTTCGACTTAGAAATGATAGATGAGTTTTTTCTTTAAGAATTACTGCTGATTCATCTTTGTATTCTTCTGGAGCAGTCATCGACAGAAATTCATCCTCATACTCAGAGAATACTTTTTCATAATATTCTTGGGAAGCTCTTAGATTTTTATATAGTAATTGAGCATCTAAATTATTGAATACTAACAGGAAAGTAATGCAGAGTATAAATTTCATGGATTATTGTTTTTCTAATATAATTTGATCGTCATAAAAAGCATCTAGTTGTTTGATGGCCTTGTTCCACGACACAAAGTCAGATTTTAGAATAATAGGATCTTTTATTTTTAACTTTTTGGAGTACTGTATCTGATCACCTTTCTGCTTATATGAAAGACTAAAATCAAATTTTGAATGATTGACATTCACTTCCTCAGGTGTATATGTTAATTTATATCCTTTTGGTATATCTAAACTAGTTTGAGAATCTACAAAATAAGCATAGGATAAATCCAATGGTTTTACTCGTTCTTCAACATTATATTTTTTCAAATGAAAGTCGTTTTCCAAATTTATATAGAGTTCGTTTGCAAGATCGACAATTTTATTGTCTACACTCATTTGGAAGTCTACATTGATATCCTTGTCTCTGGGAAACTCATCTAATTCAGAATTTAGTGTTGCAGATATATTTTTATTGCTGTTATTAATATACGACTCTAATGCTGTTACTCTGTTATTTTCTTTGATGCTTGAAAGGATGTTGAGTAGCCAAACTTTTCTTTCTCCAGTAAATCGGAGTGAGCCATTACCTACAAGCTGGTTGTCTTCTATAGAGAGGTCTAATCTCAATTTTTCTCGACTCTCTTCTACCTTGGATTTTGGAATTTCTTTTATGTAGTACTTTTCTCCATCCTGAATCATTACTTCCTTACCTTGAATTCGATAGGCTATACTATACAAATCAGCGTATTTTTCTGTGGGATCAAGATAGACTTCTTTCCCATCTAGTATGACGGTACATATCATATGATTATCCACGACGAGAGATGGGATAGAATAGTCATAAGGCAAGTCGCTAGTGCCAAGCCATGTCAGACGGGCATCACTACCTGCTATGGTCAGCATCTCTTTTGTAAGGTTAGCCATTCCTTTGCAGTCACTATATTTATTCTGAAGAACATCCTGACAAGCTTCTGGTCGAAATCCCATCATGCCTGCCTCAAATGCCAGATACCTAATATTGTCTTGTATCCAATAGTAGATGTTTTTTACTTTTTCTTCTTCTGTTTTGGCATTTGCTGTCAACTCAGCTACCAAAGTCTCTAGAACTTTAGCATCATTACCAATGTCACCCGTTACTAGGTAGTACCAGTTATATAGATCGTCGGCACTTTCCATTAGCTTGACAACATTATTGCCGTCCTTGAGGGCTTTAGGAATTACTAGTAGATGAGGGCTAGTTCTGGCAGCCGAAGGTTGATTTCTGTATTTGATACGTTGTTCTACATCATCGAGTAAGTAAGTGTATATCGTTGTTTTCTTCTTAGTTTCTTGCTCCTTAGAAAGTGGTAATCCTTCCATGTTCCATTCTAATTTATTCAAGTCGAGCCACTCAGGTACATGAATACGAAGAGTTGCATAATCGATTGGATAGACATCATCCAAATACAACTTATCTGTAAATTTGAAATCCTTAAAAGTTTTTTCATACTGAATGACAGTAGATTCTCCATCAGTGTCAAAAACATGTGAGATTTCACATATTTTGGCGTCAGAGTGAAAAATGCCATTTACTTCATAGTCAGATCTTGGGGCATTGTATTTTTTTCCATCTTTTTTAATGCCATCTACATAACTGAACTCATCAAAGAATACATATCGACTAACCTCTGTTCTTAGTGAAGTATAAGAGGTTATTTTTTCTTTGACCTGTAACTTAACTGATAATTGGTTGTCTTTGGATTTAGAAAATTTCAAATCCTGAACTCTATAGTTAATGACGATTTTACTTTCGTCAGAAGACTTGGCAACCAGATTTGATAGCACACCTAAGGTGAAGGCAGTAAGCAATAAAATAGAAGATTGTAGCATATGTGAATTGTTCTTGCTAACACTAAGTTAAGATTTAGAAGATAAACCTGTAAAGTTCAGGGTCGAAACTGAATGGTGAGGTAAAAGTGAAGCTAATGTTAGCTCTAATTGGAACTACAATGAATGAGAGATAAATAGACTTGAAAAGAAAAGTGACCATGTTCTCAATCCCAATTCAAAAAGGAATAAACCAACTACTACTGAATGAATCGAATTTGGAGGATCTGAAAACATGATCACTAAAACCAACTATGTTAGCTATACTTGTATATAGCTCAAATCTAACTAACGAAACTATATGAAAAAACTACTTTCAATTTAGATGGACTAGTCCATTTTACTATCGACCCAGAAGGTCTGCTCCTCATTTTGCTTTTTTTCTCCACTTGTAACAGCCTGAGTCTTAATTTTTGATTTTGGCTGGCTAATGGTAGGCTGATTGTTTTCAGCCATTCTAAGCTTGGCATCTGAGAAAATATCCTTTCGCTCTTTTTCAAACCCATTCATATGGGTAGAGACATCTTTTGATTCTAGCTTTGTAATCTTTTCACCTTCTAAAGTAACTTCAGTAGGCTGTCCATTAATGAGGACGATATTCTGAGCGAATAGGTCTTGAGAAGTAAATACTATGCAGGCTATAAAAGCCAATGCGATTAACTTTTTCATGGTATAATAATTTGCAGTTTCTTAAAAGACAAAAAGGCCATATATAGGGGAAGCCTTATTGCTTATATAAATAACGTAACTAAGTACAAATATGTGGTAATGTTCGCTAAAAAATCCAGAGCCTTTCACATAAAAAACAGAATATCAGCTTATTATGTAATAGATTAAGCTAAAACCCACAGTTTTTAGGACTTAGTTTTATACTTTTTCTTTATTAAATCAGGGAAAGTTTTGAGTACTTTAATCACTTTAGGTCTCGAAACCTGCCTAACGTAGCCCTGATTTGGGTTCAATTCATAGAAGTTTTGGTGATAGCCTTCTGCTACCCAGAATTCTTCATATTCCGCAACTTCAGTAACAATTTTGTCTTTAAAGGTACCACTACCATTCAAGGCTTGAATTTTGAGATCTATAATCTCCTGCTCTGCCGCTGTTTGAAAATATATGGCTGATCTGTACTCTTCTCCAACATCAGGTCCTTGTCTATTGAGAGTAGTCGGGTCATGTGCAACGAATAATACATCTAGTAGAGTCTCATATGATACGACACTCTTATCATAGTAAATATATATCGCTTCAGTATGGCCTGTAGTTCCAGCACCTACGCCTTTATATGTAGGGTATTCTTTATGACCACCAGAATATCCACTTAAGACATCTACAACCCCTTCTATTCTCTCAAAAGCTGCCTCTGTACACCAAAAGCATCCTCCTGCAAAGATGGCTGTAGAGTATTCTTCTAAATTATTCTCTTTTGTATATTCTGCTATAGGGTAGGTATCTCTACTATTAGATTGAGCTACTTCTTGAGTTGTGGTTTCAACGTTATTCTCTGTTGAGAGATCATCTAAACCTTTGTTGGCTTGGCAGCTTTGGCCGAGAAGTAGTGAAAATGCTAAAATTTGACTAATTAGTATATGCATGTCTGAAGTTTTTTATATCATTTAGATAACTGTAGATATGTTTTTTTGTTTAGGTTAGTTGCTTATGATTTTATTCTTATCTGAATATTAAGGATGATTTAACCAATATTTAAGTGAATGTAAGTTGGTGTCGACGCAGGCTGTTTCTTTTCTTTGCGCTGGCTTTCTGATGATCAAGCTGTTAAAGAATATTTCAGTCCGCCTTATTTTTTTTATTTAATCCAAAAACGCAACCTTAAGTTATGATGAGAATTTTTACAATTGCGACCATGTTGATGCTTTCCACTTTTGCTTTTTCTCAACAAGGTGAGAAAGTCATTCGTGTGAAAATTACCACCATGTTTGGAGACATGATTGCAGAGTTGTACAATGATACCCCTAACCATAGAGACAATTTTATCAAATATGTCAAAAATGGATGGTATGATGGTACCCTTTTCCATCGAGTGATACCGGGATTTATGGCTCAGGGTGGTGACCCTAATTCGGTAGGGGCAACTGCGGATCAGCAGCTAGGTGCAGAGAGATGTCCTACTTTAGTCCATGAAATATCACGCAAAAGATTCCATAAAAAGGGGGCTCTTGCTTCGGCCAGACTACCTGATGGTATCAACCCTAATAAGCACTCCAGCGCCTGCCAATTCTTTATAGTGCAGGGGTATCGTCATAATGTTCAGCAATTGACTGCTATGGAAACAGAGCAGTTCAAGTTTACGGATGTTGCTAAAGCGTATTATCAAGTCAAAGGAGGGGCTGCTCATTTGGATATGAACTATACGGTTTTTGGTGAGATTGTGGAAGGTCTGGAGATAATAGATCTCATATGTGCTATGCCTACAGGCAAGCATGTACAGGATAGACCTAACACGGATATTGTGATGAATGTAGAAGTGCTAGATTAGACATAAAAGAAATGTGGTTAGAAGATATCAACCCCAACCACTATAATAATTAAATACAATCTATTTATACTTAGGTGGTCTATGACCGCCTATTTTTATAGCTTGATTATTTTTTCTACAAAGTATTCTCCATCATCGGCCAGCATTAGGATTAAATATGATTGTCCATATTCCAATGTAGATATGTCTATTCTTGCATGTGTTTGTCCATTTAATTCGTAAGATGCCATCTGAGTGCCATGGTTAGTCAGTATGTCTACTTTTGACATGGTTCTGCCTGAGAAATCTTTGAATGACAAAATTAGATAATCGACCGCTGGATTAGGGAACACCGCAAACGAACTGTTATTCAAAATTGATGTATTACTTCCACTGGTATTGGTAATATAGCCAGTTGCTGGTAGATTTGATTTCATTGCATTCTCCCCATCACTAGCTAAGGTCTGACCACAGACTTCAATATGGACATCATCTATGTAGACTCTATCTCTGTTAGTAGTTGCATCACATCTGATCCTTAGTACAGTAGTTGTGCTTAAGAGATTTCCTGGTATATTGACAGTTACATTTTGTCTAACTTTGTTTATCATCTCTATTCCAGAGTTCCATTCTTCAACAATTGTGAATGAATTTCCTCCATCTCCAGATACCTCCAAGAAGAAATCTTCATTGTTTTCCATAGAGTTAGGGACGAATGAAAAGGAGAAATCTATACCATCAAATCCTGAAAAATCAAGTGCATCAGTAAACATGGAGGATGACGATCCAGAATTATCTTTGATTCGCACAGCGCCACTTCCAGAGTTGGCATAGATATCGAAACTTGAGCTTAATAGGCAATCAGTTCCACCATCATTCCAAATTCCAAGAGTAGATTCAAAATCATTAAAATCGAAGGTCTCACATCCAGTACAATTATTACCATCTGGGATACATGCATTATTATCGTCAGGATCTTCCCCTATGCAGAATCCATCACCATCGTTATCTGTCAAGAAACCACCTGAGCAACCACAATCAGAATCATATGTTTCTCCTGTGGTACATATGTCTCCATCTTCACAGCTTGTGCCTATTAGGTTATCATCCAAACCTGCGCATTGATCTTGGAGATCACATATTCCATCTTCATCAGAATCATGTCTAAGAGTACCTATGCAATCACATGAACTATCATATATATCATTTGAAGTACATGGATCACCATCATCGCACGCAGTGCCTATTGCACATCTTTCGTCAGACACCAAATCACCATTCATGCCATCATTGATCGCCATATTTCTATAAAATGAATTACCTGCAGCATTAGCATCATTATCAGCTGTCTTTACCAAATACTTGTAGCTTCCACCAAAGAAATTACTGAAGTGAATTGTAAAGGCATCCCAGTTACCTATAGCTGAGTATCTTCCAACCGGATACTGACCAGAATAATTCTGGGCTACGGGAGTTTGGGCAGTGGTTTTGTGAGAACATATAGTGAATAGACAAATTATTATGGCCTTAAAGACTAAGTTGTAATAGTTAACCATTGGTAGAATGGGTATTATTAATTATAAAATGATTATTTAACAGGATTATCCGAGATAATTCTAAGTGTTAAAAACATTGAACAACATCAATAACTAAACCAAGCAGTGTCACTGAGTTGGTGCCAATGTTACAGGAAAGGAAATAATGCTTATGTAAGTGAGTTGAGAGCTTAATTTTTAGGCTTAAAACCCTTATAGTGTTTGACTTTAGAGTTGTTTTGTAAAGTAGTGGGCAAACTTACTTTTTAGGGTACAAAATCTCAAGATTTACCCTTTACCCTCTAAGTTTCCTATGTTGTAAAAAATATCTTGATGTATGCCCAGAGCTCAGAAAAGATAGTTCTAAACTTTAGTGGAGACATGAGAACATTGTCTCTGCTTTTAACATCCAGCACTGTTACAGGTATTTTGGCTCTTTTGAGTCTTCTAAGAAACTCAATATCAATCATAAATCTATTGGTCTTGGTCTGCAAGAAGATATCTCTAACCTGTCCCTGAAATCCCTTAAGTCCACATTGGGTATCATCAGTATTAAGTCCAAGGATGAATCGATTGATAGTTTTTAGATAGTGGGATATTTTGACCCGAAGCCAAGGTAAGTCTTTATAATAATTAGCATCTCTATGCCCTATGACCACTGGTTTCTCTTGATTGACCATAGTCATTAAAATTTTTTCCATGCTACCATAGGTGTATGGTACATCATAATCAGTGTATATAGTAAAATCTGATTTACTGTGAGAAACGCCTTTCCTAAGCGCATATCCTTTGCCTCTGTTTTCTGTATAATCCAGATAAGTTAGATTTGGAATGCTAGAAATTAGGATACTTTTGTCCTCATCCAAATCTATAATGCTGCCATCATTCACTACAATTAGGTGTGCCTTTGCCACCTCATTAATTCTAATCTCAAACTCACTGAATTGTCTGATTAAATCCGTTGCCCAACCTTGATTAGGATTGTATACAGGCAAGATAATATCTAAAGAATGCTTTGACACGTTATTATGGCAGTAAAAAATACCATATTTTAATCACCAAATTTAGTCAAACATATGTTAGGAAGGCCTCAAGTCGAAAATTACAACCCATATTTTGAAACCTACATCTCTAAAGTGCATGGAGAAGATATAGTTACACAAATGGGTGACAAGACTTCATTGGAAGTGTATAAGCAGATTTCTCCTGAGCAATGGGATTATAGATATGCAGAAGGTAAGTGGTCTATAAAAGAGGTGATGATGCACTTATTAGATGCAGAGAGGATTTTTGCCTATCGTGCCCTACGTATAAGTCGAGGAGACCAAACAGCCTTACCGGGTTTTGATCAAAATGACTATGTTCGTGCTTACAGAACAGATACAAGGACCATAGAATCATTGTTAACAGAGTATGAGAATACACGGCAGGGAACTTTGGCTTTATTTAGACATTTTGACAAGGATCATTTCTCGCAAGTAGGTATAGCTGGTGACAGCAAAACGTCGGTTTTAGCCTTGGCTTATATCATTGTAGGTCATGAGTTACATCACATCGAATTGCTTAAGAAGCTTTATCATATCTAGGTATAGTGGGTACAAAAACAGCACAGGAATACGTAGATACACATCCTACTTGGTCGAGTGAGCTGAAGATGCTTCGCAAAATCCTTTTGAAATCCGAATTACAGGAGACAATAAAGTGGGGTATCCCGGTCTATACATTAGATGGAAAGAATGTAGTGGGCATAGCAGGATTTAAGAATCATTATGGACTTTGGTTCTATCAGGGAGTGTTCCTTTCAGATCATAAAAAACTTCTGACCAATGCCCAAGAGGGTAAGACAAAAGGCATGCGTCAGATGAAGTTCTTTAGTGGCGATAAGTTAGACAAGGGGATTATATATCAGTATGTCAAAGAGGCCACCGAAAATCAACGACAAGGGAAGATGATTAAGCCGGCGCCTAAGACATTAGCTATGCCTGTCCAATTAAAGCAGGTTTTGGAAGAAGATGGATCACTGAAGGCTTGCTTTCAAAAACTCACTAGAGGAAAGCAAAGAGAATATATGGAGTATATACATGGAGCTAAAATGGAAAAGACTAAAATATCCAGAATCAAGAAAATTGTCCCTATGATATTAGAGAACAAAGGGCTTAACGATAAGTATAAAAAATAAAAGGTCTATTATTCCTCACCTCCAATCAAGTTATTCTCCATAGCTATCCTGACAAGCCCTGCGGTATTTCTAGCATTGAGTTTGGCGAGTAGATTAGATCTATGGGATTCGACAGTTTTAAGAGATATAAACAGCTTATTGGCTATCTCCTGCGTCGTATGTTCCTTGACGATAAGATTGAGAACCTCTTTCTCCCTACGGGATATCTTCGGAATCTCTTTCTTAACCTCTTTAGATCCTGTCCTTTGATTCATAAGACCTTTCATGATCGTGTCAGTAACATCATCACTAAAGTAGGATTTTCCCGATTGTACAGTAGAAATAGCTTTTAGAAGTTCCTCCCTACCTGTATTCTTAAGCACATATCCCTTGGCTCCATTATTAAGTATCTCAGTAACAAAACTCTCTTCATTAAACATTGAGATGGCAATGACTTTAGTGTCTTTATATTTTTCGCTTACTTCTTTGCACACATCGATGCCACTCATCCCTGGTAAGTTGACGTCAAGAAGAAGGATGTCCACTGCATTTTTATCCAAAAATTCTAAAGTTGAAGGACCATCAAGGCACTGGCCAATTACTTCGATATTCTCTTCAGTATTGAGAATAGATGAGATACCATCGGCAAACATCGCATGGTCATCAGCAATTAATATTCGGGTCATAGTTAATATATAAGGCTTGGAATATGTTGGTATCATAATCTTATAATTTGCATAAGCGAAGATACCTTCAATTTATGATTGAAAATTCGGGGTATTCCCTAATATGCAAATTAGGGAAATACAATGAGGAAATATACTTCAGCTCTATTCATCTTTACATTGTAGTTAATAACAATAAAGACGCAGTGTAATTCGACATTGACATCTATCCATGTCGAATTGTAGTTTAGTTAGTAAGTTAGTTTTTGAGTTGGATGATTTTCAATTGATTGTTAATCTTAAAAGCATTAGATATCTGGCCATCAATGAGAGATTATCCAACTCACTTTTACCCAGTAACCGAGAAGATTTAACTCATTGGGATTGACTATTGCAAAAAGTTTAGAAAGCACTCATAAAGATGAGTGCTTTCTTACTTTCCACACAAAATTTTCCCTCTAATAGAGTTATGGTATCTTTAGCCATCAAAATTATCTTGTTGGAGTCAGTTTATTTCTAGGATGTATCTCTATAAAATATTTCTTATCCTCATTAGTGTCATGCTCATAGCTGACCTCAATCTCAGTGCACAAAGGGATTCTAAGCTAAAGCAGCTTACTGAAGAATTAGAAACAGCCCGTAGAACCAATGACTATGATGAGTTAGCCTCCGCATATTATAATCTGGCGCTCTATGACGAAGAAGCCAACCGTAATCTCGAAAGGTCATTTGAGCACCTATCACGTAGTTTGGAGTATTATGAGTTGACCAAAGACACTGTTGGTATCAACCGAGCCAAATACCATATTGCAAGACAACTTCTTGTCAACGATATGTATGATGATGCTTACAATCGAATTGCAGAGTTGAAAAAATATTTTGAAGAGAAGCAGGATGTTAGAATGCAAGCTTATGTTGACCTGCTGTTGATTGACTATCACATGGAAAAGTTAGAGGTAGAACTGGCACACCAGACGCTGAATGAAGTGAAAGCAAGAATTTCAACGCTTAATGAAAGACCCTTGCAATTGGAGGTGTTAAGTAGAGAATTTCAATATAATAATCTGATGCAAGATTATAAGCAAGCCTTGGATATAGCGAATGATTGCATTGCAATAAGTGTAGAGTTAAATGATGCAAACAACAATGCCAATTGCCTGCTCGCCAGAGGTGAAGTGCTTAGTCGATTAGTACAATATCAACAAAGCATAAGTGATCTTAAATCAGCTTTGAGCATCTTGTCTTCCATACCCTATAGTAAGGAGCGCTTAACAGCATATAAATTGTTGGCTGAGAATTACAGAAATTTAGAACTGCACGAGCAGGCTTACTTATATGCAGAAAAATACTCTCGACTTCAAGATAGCATACTCAATGAGAACAGGTTATTAGCGATTAACAATCTGACATATAAGTATGAGTCTAAGGAGAAGGCAACGGAGATAAAATTGCTAGAAAAAGATAAAGCATATGTCCAAAAAAGTAATCAACAACAGAAAAGAGCACTTATTGTATTAGGTCTTGCGATGGCAGGTTTATTATTAGGCATCTACTATATAATCAGATTTTATTCTGAAAAAATTAGGTCAGCTCGAATTATTGAGGAGCAGAATGAAAAAATTTCTCAACAAAAAATTACAGAGCTAAGAGATAAATTGCAAATCAACTCTATGGAGTCTATGATAGTTGGTCAGGAAGTAGAACGTGAGAGAATCGCAAAAGATTTGCATGATAGTCTTGGGGGACTCTTATCTACTATAAAATTACGCATAGGCAATATACAGGATAGAGAAGCCAACCCTGAAAGATTATATGAATATAGCCAAGCGACAAAATTGCTTGATGTTGCGGTATCGGAAATCAGGACAATATCTCAAGACTTACAACCAGGAGCCCTAAAGAGATTGGGGTTGGTCTCTGCCATCAATGACCTAATTAATAGATACCAGAGTACCAAAGGTCCTGAGATTACATTCCAGCACTTTGGCATCCCCAAAGAGCTAGACCAAAATTATGCGATGGGTATCTATAGAATCGTACAAGAAATATTTAATAACGCGATAAAACATGCCAAGGCCTCAGAAATATTTGTGCAATTAAATGGCGAAGGAGATGATATTGTTATACACATAGAAGATGACGGGATAGGATTTGATGCCAACAAGAAGTACAAAAGCATGGGGCTAGAGAATATTAAATCAAGGGTCAATTATTTGCAAGGGACAATAGATATAGACTCTAGAATTGGACAAGGCACATCCTTTATAATCCACCTCAATAGTCAGTTTAAAAAAGTAAGTCTTTCCTAGTAATGATAGACTTTTCCAGTCATTTGCTTTTGCCTTCGCCAATAGAGGTCATCACTCACCCAAGCCTAGAAGACTTTGATGGGGCTTTATATATTAAGAGGGAAGATATAATACATAAGGAGTTTGGAGGTAATAAATGGAGAAAGCTCGTTTATAATCTACATGAATTCGACAAAGGCAATTATTCCCATATCGTGACCCTTGGTGGTCCATTCTCAAATCATATAGCAGCTACTGCGCAGGCATGTTTTACATTTGGTTATCCTTCAGTAGGCATTATAAGAGGAAGGATGATAGATCCAAATAATCCAACCCTCAATAAGGCAAAAGAGGCAGGTATGGAATTGCGTCATATATCTAAAGAGGAGTATAGAATTGGTAATAAATCTGAGGTCGTTAATCAAATTTTAAATGAATATCCTCAACCATATTTTATCCCTGAGGGCGGTAGTAATCAGTTAGCAATCAATGGGGTATCGGAGCTCATGAATGAGGTGCATCAGCAGGAAGAAAGATTTGACACGGTGGTGGTTGCGGCAGGTACAGGAACCACGGCTGCTGGGATTATTAGAGAAAGCAAGGAAGAAGTGATTGTCATAAATGTACTAAAGAACCAAAGTCTACATGATACGATTGTATCAAAGTTGAATGTAGCGAAGAATGAGAAATGGCAAGTTAATCATGACTATCATTTTGGAGGCTTTGCAAAGACGACAGAGGAATTGATTTCTTTTATCAATAGATTTAAAACTGAAACGGGCATTCAGTTAGATCCAGTATATACAGGCAAAGCGATGTATGCCACACTAGATTTGATAGCTAAAAAGCAACTTGAAGGTAGACGGATTTTGTTTGTCCACACAGGGGGACTACAAGGAATAATAGCATATAATTATATAAGAAAAAATAAATCAAAAATATCTTAATCAGATTGATTAAGAATAATAGATTCTATGATGCGAGCATAATTTTTATGTTCCAATTCCAACACTTTTTGAGCAATGATATCTGGTGTATCTGAGGCTAGTAAATCAACCTGAGCTTGGAAGATAATGTTTCCTTCATCATAGTGTTCATCTACATAGTGAATTGTCATACCTGTATGACGTTCGTTATTATCAAAGACACTTTGGTGGACTCTTTTTCCATACATCCCCTTTCCTCCATAATCAGGTAGTAATGCTGGATGGATATTGACAATTTTCTGTGGGTAGGCTTTGACAAGATAAGCAGGCACCAGCCATAAGAACCCAGCAAGCACTATAAATTCAATGTTCTTATTGCTTAGAATACTTAACATTTTTAGCTCAGCACTAAACAGCTCTTTGTCAAGGATTAAGGTATCAATGCTATGATTCTGTGCTCTGGTAAGCACATGAGCATCTGATTTGGTGCTGACGATAAGTGTGACGTTGATGTGTGCGCTTTTACTGAAATGTTGGATTATTACTTCAGCATTAGAACCTCCACCAGATGCAAATATGGCTATGTTGTATGGCAACCTGTTGGGGACAAGATTAGTTGATAGGGTCGTATTCTGATGCTTTGGCAGGATCCACTTTTACCATGATTCCATGGACTTTTGATTTGTCACCTCGTGGAGCACCTTTAAAGATTTCTATAATTTCTACACGCTTACTGTCACTAAACATTTGAAGTATCCCACTATCCAGTATTGATGCATTTACTTCTCCAATAGAAGTTAAGGCACTGGTCATAACGGCTCTAGACTTGGCAGCATTTGTGGTCATTTGATCAAGACTCTTTATGTGGTATTCGTAAATAGCCTGGCGGTATGGTCTCATTCTTGGACTAAGGATCTCTTCGATCGCATTAAAACGACTGATATTTGATCTGATTTTTGGATCCCAACCAGTTTTTTCAGCTACTGAGGCTGGCAATCTATTGATAATATCTCTTGCAATCTTGAAATGTTCATCGCCGCCGTATATTTCAAATGAGTCGTAATCAAACCCTAAAACCATAAAGGCGTAAAAAGTCATTAGTGAAGAAAGCGGGTCAAAATAACTATTGAAACTATTTCTTATAGGCTGCAGCTCATTGTATGTGATGATGACACCTTTATCCTGATAATTTAGTGTCTGTGTCTTGTAAGTGCTATTATATACTGGTCTGATAGATTGGACTTGTATATCTGCTCTGAAAGTTGTTTCATTAACATCTTCTATAATATTGATACTGACATTACCTTCTATCTTCTCAAAATCCTCATACTCATCCTCGGTCCATTTAGTATTGTTGAAAAAATTTGTAAGTTCTGATTCGAAAGTCTGAAATAATTTCGGGTCGATGTTCTGAATCCTAGGTGCATTAACCGTCACATTTATATTCAATTCCTGACCTACTAGCGCATTACTATATCCAAACAGAAGGCATACAAGAATGATAGCTATTTGGGTTGGGAGTTTGAATTTAGAATCTGAAATCATAATCTTTTGCATTGAACAACTACTTAACGAAATTTTTGACTAAAGTATTGATTATATCTTGTGCAACTTCAGTTTTTAATTTGAGTGGGAAGACTTGCTTATTTCCATCGCTATGATAGATGGTGATTTTGTTGGTATCATGTTGAAATCCAGCACCCTTATCTGTCATTGAATTGAGGACGATCAGGTCGAAGTTTTTCTTTACCAGTTTGGCTTTAGCGTGTTTTTCTGGATCGTTGGTTTCTAAGGCAAATCCAATATGTAATTGTTCTGGAGCCTTGTCTTTACCTAGTGATGCGGCTATGTCTGTTGTCTTTTCTAGCTCTAAAGTTAGCGTATTTCCTGATTTTTTGATTTTCTTGTCTGATATCTCTTTGGGCTTATAGTCAGCAACAGCCGCTGCAAAAATGCATATGTTAGACTGCTGATGTAGTTTTTTGCATTGGTCATACATTTGATCTCCAGAACTTACCTTGTATATTTTGATCTGAGGATGCGAACTGCTCTGAGATGAAGGACCTAAAACAAGATGGACCAGTGCACCCCTATCAGCACATTTTTCTGCCAACGCCATACCCATCTTTCCCGAACTATAATTTCCAAGGAATCTGACTGGATCTAAAGTTTCGTAGGTGGGACCTGCGGTAATTAAGACTTGTTTACCGTCCAGATCCTGATTAGCTACCAGGTCATTAGTTAGTCGGGAAAGTATGTTTTCGGGTTCAGCCATTCTGCCTTTGCCTATCAATCCACTGGCAAGCTCTCCTTCCTCTGCATCGATAAGTAGATTGCCAAAAGATTGCAATGTGGTAATATTATGTTGAGTGGCTGGATGGAGCCACATGTCTCTATCCATGGCTGGAGCCACATATACTGGACATTTGGCTGACAAGTAAACAGCTGTGACAATATTATCACTTATACCATTGGCCATCTTACCTATGGTCGTTGCCGTTGCAGGAGCCACTACCATTGCATCAGCCCATAGGCCAAGTTCTACATGGTTGTTCCAAGCTTCATCATCTATCACATTGGTGTGAACAGGATGTTTGGAAAGGGTAGAGAGTGTAAGTGGACTAATAAAAGAGGTAGACGCTTCTGTCATAATAACTTTGACAGTCGCACCACTTTTGATAAGTAATCGAATTAACGTTGCTGATTTGTAGGCAGCAATGCTTCCTGTTACAGCAAGTAATATTTTTTTACCCTTCATAGGGAGGTGTGTAGAGGAATTCTAGCTGATATCTATTCTTCTGTTTTAGCGACAGGTTCTTCTACCTCATTTCTATACCTGTACTCGAGACCGTCCTCTAAAAATTCTGTCATAGCAATCACTGCAGGATTTGGTAGTTTCTCATAGAATTTGGAGATTTCAATTTGCTCTTTGTTTTCCTGGATCTCCTCTATAGTCTCCGAATTCACAGCAAATTCTTCTAGTTTTCCATGCAACTCGTGCTTGATATCGACAGAGAGTTGTTTAGCTCTTGATGCGATGACAGCCAAAGCTTCATATATATTTCCAGTATCTGAGATCAGTTCATGTACGTCTCTTGCTTTTGCATTTGGATCTATACTTTGAACTTTGTTTTTAATATCACTCATTGATAAAACGTTTTAATTCTTGCTTACAATAATCGATTGTGTTTCTTATATCCCTCTTTTTATCAGACCTAGGATAACGGTCCAGAAATTTGTTGCTTTTACTAATTGTGGATTCCAGTCGCTCTTGCATCTTTTCGTATATACTGTTCTTAGCAAGTTCAGCACTAGATTTTACTATAAGGTAATTTATCTCTTCAGACCTTTTAGTTTCTGGAAAATCTTTAAGCGTATTTTCCAGAGAAGTCATCGCAGACTGATAGTTTTTAAGGTCAAAATATAATTTCCCTTGTTTGAAAGATTTTGTTTCCAATTTGCCTCTAATCTCATCCATTAGCTTATTACACTCATCTACCCGTGGGCTATTAGGATAAGTGTTGATAAAAATCTGAAGCTTTTCCAACGCTTCTAAAGAAGCTGTTTGGTCCAATTTTTCATTTGGAGACATCTGATAATCAGAAAGTGCAGACATATAAGCCATTTCTTCCTTTTTAGGAGAATTATAGAAAGTCTTAGTGAAATTATTGAAGTAGTGTGCTGACAAGATATACTCCCCTTGATAATAGTGGGTATAAGTATAATTATAGAATAAATCTTCAGCTTCTTTTTTACCCCTATAAAAAGGGATTATCACTTCATATAGTCCCTGTGCTTTAGTGTATTCTTCGTTTTTGAAATATCTATCAGCTTCTTTGAGTATTTTTTCAGGATCATTACTGCCCCTAACTTGTTCATAGTTGGACTTACAACCCGTTGATAATGAGATTGTTACGATGGAAATAAAGAATAAAAAACTAATTTTCATAGAGCCTGCAAAGGTAATTTATTTTGTGGGAATACGCAATCATCTCAATAAACGAAAGTCCTGATAATCATTGTGTTAGATAACTCCGTCTTAAGATGATTTTAATACAGGGTAGTAGGTTGTAGCGACCTATATCAAATTTAGTTTTTCGACTAAGGTGCGATCATTTTTGAGTCTTGGTACTTTATTTTGTCCACCAAGCTTGCCTATAGATTCCATATATGCTCTAAAAGCGCCTGAAGCGACTCGCCTTAGTCTTAGAGGTCGCAAAATTTGCCCTTCTATAAGATCTTTGTAGTATATGTTTTGTTTGGTTAGGGCACGATCGATAGTCGCTTCAATATCTGAAATCGGAATTTCTGTGTCCTCCATGTCAATAAACCACTCATGATAAGGCAAGCTATTGTCAGGCGGATTGACCTGTGGCGCAACTGAAAATTCATGAATAATCAGACCATGTTTTGATGCCGCTTCACTCATGGCTACTTCAACTTCTTTTCCTATAACATGTTCTCCAAAGGCAGAAATAAAGTGTTTGACTCTACCACTCACAACAATACGATAGGGATTTAAGCTGACGAACCTTATAGTATCTCCAATATTGTAACCCCACAGGCCGGCATTGGTAGAGAGGATAATTGCATAATCGATATTCAATTCCACATCCTCAAGCGATAGCCTGTAAGGTTCTTTTTGGTGGAGCTCTTTGATCGGCACAAACTCAAAGAACATTCCAGCATTGGTATTGAGTAGCAGACTTTCTTCTTTGTAATCATCTTGATAGGCAATAAATCCTTCTGAGGCTGGATAAGTTTCTAGAGTAGTGACTGCTTTGCCATGTAGCTTATCTATGCTTGATTTGTAGGGTGCATAATTCACCCCACCATATATAAACAGCTCAAGGTTTGGGAAAACCTCTTTGATGGTTGATTTGCCAGTTTTGGAGAGTAGACGTTCGTAGTACATCTGTACCCAAGGAGGTATACCACTAATAAGTCTTAGGTCTTTATTGTAGGTCTCTTCAACTATGCTATCCAATTTAGCTTCCCAGCTGTCTATGCAGTTGGTTTGCCAGGAGGGTAGTTGGTTGCCCTTGGCCCAAGAAGGGATTTCGTGATTGACAATACCTGATAGTCTACCTGTTGGTATACCTGATTTTTTTGTCAAAGTGGGTGAACCAGAAATAAATATCATTCTGCCATCGAATAGATTTGATTTGGTGTCTGCTACATAATGAAGAATGGCATTTCGAGCAGAGTTGATATGATGTCCTATTGAATCCTTGGATATTGGAATATATTTTACGCCACTTGTGGTACCTGAAGTCTTGCCAAAATATCTAGGGCGCCCTGGCCAAAGAATATCTGCATCTCCTTGTACTACTTGGTCTATATATTCTCTTAAGTCTTCGTATTCTCTAATTGGAATGAGTTGCTTAAAATCAGAATATGCTTTAATCTGGTCAAAGTGATGGTCCTTTCCAAATTGAGTTTTTTCAGCTTTTTGTAAAAGTGAAGTCATCCATTTTTTTTGGTCCCTTACTCCATTTTGAGATTGGCGCTGAGTACTTGCCTTAATAAGAGGAGCAATACTTTTAATGACGACCGATTTTAATGACATAACTGCTAAGATATATTCGAGTTTCAAAATTTAGAAGTAATTGAATTATATTTTCAAGGAGGAGAGTAACTTCCATAGTATGGTGATTCGAATAAAAAGAGATGGACTCCGATAAGATAGTATCGAAGTCCACCATGCACCTATTCTAAATGTGTCTATTCATTAGAATAGGATAGAAACCAATAATATGTGAGTAATATTTACAAATTGCTTCAGCTAATTCAGTTATAGTCAATTGTGATTTATGCTTAGAATTTCATTCAGATAAACTCTTTAGAACTCTCACTTTTCACTTTATGTTACACATTCTATTACTAGCCATTATTTATGCACAGCCAATTCTGTAGCAGACCATAAATTCTCTTTATTTATAGGTTTGGTCAGATACCCTGCAGCGCCAGCACTAAAAGTTTGTTCGACATTCTTGGAACCAAATTGTGCAGCTACTATAATGTAAGGAATGTTTTTGTCGGATTCTTGAAGATATTTTGCTACGTGTACACCCGATTTATCTCCGTAGAGTCTGATATCTAATATCACAACATCAGGTTTGTATTTGTCAATATTTTGAACTGCTTCGTCATAGGAAATGGCCATACCTATGACATGATGACCTCTTTCCGTAAGGTAGTATCTAATAGTTTCTGCTATGAGTACTTCATCTTCAACTATAAGTGCATTAATCGCATTCATTTTTTTGGGGTTAATAGTTTTTTTATTTCCAAGCCTTTTTCATTTACTACAGGTGTCATGCTATAACAGACGTAGTATGACAGAATCATCCAAGCCAGTTGCACGTATAGACTAATTATAATGGAGATATTTAATTCTCCAATTATCCTCTATGACTAATAATATTTCGGAAATAAACTTAAGTAAAGACCCAAGCCAATGGATAAGGAATTTTCATTGTTTTCAATTTTTTGGTTTTTTGAATGTAAAGACGTTTGGGGTAACATCTTTATCTACTTAAATTTAAGTTACTTTCTGATGTTTTGCTCAATTACTGCAAAATTATTTCCAATTAATTCGATTAATGTAGTTATGGGTTTTTAAATCCATAATTTTTGGTGTTGAATACATGACAAATAGAAAAAACCCAATCAACTATATGTCGATTGGGCCCTTTCATACTAATAAAAAGGTACAAAAACAGAGAAGGTCATATCACTTCATCTGTCTTATTTGATAAGGTTCTTTTTTAAAAACAAGGAGAGAGGCGAGAAGCCTCTCTCCTTCGTAATTTGAGGTTATTAGGGGTTATAATCTGCAGCGAAGAGTCGGTGCAGTTTACCTTATTAGTGATAGCGTAATCACTTCAACTTTATCTAAAGTTCTTATTTGTAGAAAGTATAATCCATTTGAATAATCGGATAAGTCCAAACTCTTTGTCCCACTATAATTTGTCGTCAATTGCACTGTTCTGCTATAACCATTGACATCAATTAATCTTAGTTCTGAGTTTTCAAAATTACCAGTTAGATTAAACATTCCAGTAGATGGATTAGGATAAGCATTAAAACTTAAATCTTCATCATTTACTGCATTAGGTAGTTCGATTAATTCTATAGAATTGCTATAGCCATCTTCTTTTGATTCATCCTGTCCTAAAGCCAAATCATTCTGAGTTGTTGTATTTGATATATTAAATACATCTGGAGTACCTGTACTTGTGCCTGCAAAGCTGACGACAGGTGCTGATGGTTCGGTAAGTCTCATGCCACAAACCCAACTTGCAATGATTTGGTCAGATGTAGCTCCAAAGTGGTCTAAGCAATTAACATTAGCATTATCTGCACAAAGAAGATCTCCATTTGGTCTAAATAATAAAGTCCCATCTCCTGTCGTCAAGGCAATCATCATACCTCCATAAGAATCATCAGAATAGACATCTATTCTATCACCATCTTCACAGGTAGAATTATCTATCAAAGCACCCAAGAAAGGAAACTCTTCAAATACATCAGGATCCAAGAAAGAGTTGCAACCCACAGTTTGTAGTACAGCAAATGGAAGGCCTGGATTATTAGCCATGTAAGTATCAAAACAACTAAACGAAGAAGAGAATGTGTCGTCGCAATACAGAGAACAATCCTCAGTATCATACATTCTTCCTCCTAGTGCAGTTTCTACATAGACGTAGGTATGGTTGCAGATGGAGAATAGGGTAACATTAAGAATTCCGCCACAATTTTCTGGATCAAACTCACCTATACATGGGAATTCCGTTGTACCGCTAGAGCATGGATTTCCATTGGCATCTACTGGTGCAGCTATATCAACAGAGAATTCTAGTGTACAACCTGTATCGGGTTCTAGCACAGAGATAGTATTGATACCTGCTGGCATTGGACCAGTAATAACTGGCGCAAATCCTTCACCATTATCAAGAATATCAAATGGGATTGAGTTTCCATTAGGACCAATTATTTCATAGATAGCATTTTCATCTGGATCATCTGGATCCGTAAATATTATAACATTGCTATTTGGATTAGAACATGTCGCAACTTCAAGTACTTGTGTGGATAATAAAACTGGACAATCCATAGAGCCACATACCATATCTGGGTCAGTAACAGTAATATTAGACATACAAGTTGCTTGATTTCCTATGCTATCAGTTACAGTAAGCATTACTGGTATAACACCTAAGTCGTCACAAGTTACTTCTGGAGGACTTATTAGGAAAGTCAATTGATTAGTACAATCATCAAAAGAGCCATCATCTACATCTCTTATACGTAATCTTGTGGTCCCGTTTCCTTCTAGTGATACTGTAGAATCAAAGCACAATGCTACAGGAGGTACTTGATCATCTTCACAATTATTGCTTGTGATTAACATCATTTCGTATACGCATGCTATGCCTTGTTCTCCTTCAGGAAATTCTGTTCCTACAGTAAACCTCTCACCAGAATTGGAGATGGATACATTGTTGGAAAAAGAATTTAGACCTATTGTAAAAGATTCAGTGGAGAAGGAGAATCCACTACCTTGTGTAAATTCTACTTCACTATAATCTACTAATCCACTCTCTGCGATTCCTACACATATACTACCGTCACCATTAAATGCATAATCACTGTATGGACCATTTTCAAATGGCTCAGTGAAGAATTCAATACCACCATCCCATCTTGAGATTTCAGTTATGAGTTCATTATTTCCATCAAAATTTTGTAGTAAGCAAGTCCTTAAGTCACCTGATGCAGATATTATTCTACCTCCTACATCTATCGTTTCTTGAGAATTAATCTCTACTAATTCAGATTTAAAACCAGCCCCATTAAGGTTTCGAATAGTGTAGCAATAAAAATTCTCATCCAATGAAATCTGACCAAACGATAATGCTTCTTCATCAGATCCAAGAGAGAGTACATTTAATTCTTCTACTTCACCTTGCCCTACAAGCCTACCGAAGCCCCCAAGACCACCTCTCATAGAATAAATGACATATTCTCCACTAGAGGACACATCTTCAATATTACTTATATTGTCTCCATCTGTTGTGACAACATCCGTAATAATATCATACGTACCTGTCGCATCATTTAGGTATGCACAATTGCCACCTAAAACAAATACAGAGCCGTCTTCATTAAAGCTTCCACTGCCAAACCCATCTATAGCCTCACTTACTATCTCCCATCTATTATTCTGAAGCGTGCATATAAAAGTGCCATCTACACTTTCTACGGAAATTACTTCTCCATTACCAGATATCGCTGTAAATGTGCCAGAGTTGTCAGTGTCTACTTCTATGATTTGTCCCACCTGAGTTTCAGGAAAATTAAGTTCTAATTCTGCAGTAACTTCACATCCAAGTGAATCCTCAAGACTTACTGATACGACTTGACCATCTAAGGAATGTGGCTCGTCCACCATGTAGGAGTAGAAAATAGTTCTGGTATCAAGAGTACTACCATCGTCCCAAGTGTATTGTGTGATAGGGTCATTAAAACCTTCTGCAAGTACGCTATATGTTATTGTCCCTTCATTAAAATCTGGACCACTATTACCAGATGCTTGTATCGGTACGATCTCAGCAGTAAAGTCATCACAGTTGGAGCCAGAATTGTCTACTTCTAACTCATACACACATACGACAGGAGATGTTTCGCCATTAGATATTGTAATATTTTGTCCATCTACAGAAATACCAATAGATGTAACTTCTGTTAGTCCTTCCACCTCAAATGTGTTAGAATTTAATTCTAGAGAAGAACCAGATTCCGAGATAGTTGTGACATCTATTTGTCCATTATCAAAAAGACCAACACATAGGTTCCCATCTATATTGAATCCATATGTATCTAAGTTGCTAGATAAAGGCGGTGATTGTGAAATGTTGCCAGAGAAATCTGTTCTAGTTATTGTATACTCACCGGTAGTTAGATCAAAAATTAGGCATGTCGTTAAGTCTTCAGATGCAGTTAATGCTACACCAGAATATTCTTCTATTAATGTACCTTCTCCTGTAAAGAGACTAGTGGTATTTGTCTCAAATGAACCAATACAAAATAATTCTCCACCCGATGATATGGCTCCAAACTCGAATTCTGGTAGAGGCACCACTCTTTCAAAGAGACCTAGATCTGTAAATGAAATACAGTTATACTCAGGCTCAAAATTGTCATCAAGATTTTCTACCAGCGCATAATTGCCATCAAAAGAGACATCAATAATTCCGGTTATTAAATTGTCTTGAAATCCTCCAGTAATCAGGGATTGGTCAGCTATAAACTCATTACCATTACGATATATACAAGCTGCTGATAAGCCAAATTCTGTATTTGGGTTTGCAAAAATATTACCATTAGCTGCAAAAGCAATTGAAGATATACTTCCATTTCCAAATCCAGTCAGAGAATCTAACGTCACTTCCCCACCAATAGGGACCCACATGTCATTAATGAGTTCACAGACATATAAGCCATTTGCAGAACTAAATGCTAGTAAGTCTCCCTCTGGGCTAAGTGTGACTAATTCGCCATTGCCTAAGTTTTCGATAAGCTGACCTATCTGGCGTGGATCTGTGCTAGGTGGTGGGCCACCGACATTATTTCCAAGAAGAAAGATTTCTTCCACAGAACAACTATCATTATTTACATGGAGAAATAAAGTATCGCCTTCTGCAGGGTGTGGCTCACCCTCAAGATATTCTATAGTAAAAGACAAGGTGTCCTCACAACAAGCAGGGCTAGTAGCAGTGACAGGAATAATCTGGGCACTAGATGAATTATATCCATAGTCAGTAAAATTAAAATTGACATCTTGCCATGTAAAGATCATCTCGTATGTTTCGGTGACAGTCCCATTATTTGTGTCAGAGGTGAGATTGACCTCGGCACCACATTGGGACCATGAAAATTGACTCAATAGCATGAGTAGAGCTAAGAATGAAAATTTTGTTTTCATAAGTTTTTTGTTTAGGGGGGGGTTATTAATATGAAATAATGAACGCAAATGCGTCTGCGATCTAAACTTATAAACTGAAATGAAAACTGTAATCGTAATTATTGATGAATGTTACGAATGAGATTATAAATGTTCTGAATGACAGCTTACTATCTCATATAATTGCTTTATAACCCTTGAGGACTCCATTTGGGATTTTAAATCTACTGAGTTGTATATCTACTTTATTCTGCTTATAAGTACGATGAAAGTGATTAACAAAAGAGAAGGAAGGCTTTAATACAGTATGACTTCATTTTATCAATCAGTCAACGGATCTATTTTTTTATTTCTATATATTTTAGTAGTTTTCTTAAAAATCAAATTATATGGAATCAAATGCAACTAATCATTTGGATGAGGCTCTGGATAGAGTCAGTCTTAGTTTTGGTAGTGTATTTTCGGAAGGTTTTAATTTATGGAAGAAAGGCCTAGGTCCATTGCTAGGCTTTATTATTATCTCTTCAGTAATCAGTTTTGTTGTTGGGTTGATTCCCATAGCTGGGTCTATAGTTGGAAATCTGGTATTGACACCTGCGCTGACTTTAGGTGCTTTCATTTTTTGTCATAATACTTTGAAAGGGAGAGATGATTTTGGTGATTTTTTCAAAGGCTTCCAGATTGTTCCCAGTATAATAATTTTATCGCTAATTACTTCTCTTGTATATCTTCTATTGTCAGTACCTATGATTTTGGCTATTGGTGTAGATGAAATTATGGGACTTGTAACAGGAGATTTAGATCCTACAACTTTCATGTTGGAGGATTTTGATTGGACAATACTTTTAATGGCATTGCCTATCGTCTTAACTGGATTTTTATTTAGCTTTTCTTTACCGATGATGTGGTTTTACAAGCTGTCGCCACTAGTGGCTATCAAATATAGTTGCAAGTTTGTTTTCAATAACTTTCTTACAATAATTGCATTAATAATAGTGGCTATTCTATTCGCAATAAGCGGTATCATCGGATTGATAATTGGCATATTCGTAACAATTCCTATAATCTACACAGTCTTATATTCTACTTTTTCTCAAGGGACTGATTTGCATGCATACCTAGATGATACAGTAGATTTAGAAATTTCTGATCACTTAGTAGAAGAAGCATAATTTCATTCTGTTGATGCAGTAGATATAAAAAAAGGGCTTAGTCATGTGACTAAGCCCTTTTTATTGTCATTGTGTAGTTCTATATAAATGGCGCGATTACCAAGGCTACTACAGACATAAGCTTTAATAAGATGTTAAGCGATGGCCCAGAAGTATCTTTAAATGGGTCTCCTACTGTATCACCTACAACGGTTGCTTTGTGAGCATCAGATCCTTTGTAATACATCTTACCGTTAATCTCTACACCTTCCTCAAACATCTTCTTAGCGTTATCCCAGGCACCACCAGCGTTAGATTGGAAGATGGCCATAAGGACACCACACACTGTTACACCAGCTAGAAGTCCACCTAGCATTTCTGCACCACCTAAGAAGCCAACAAGTACAGGTGATATGACTGCTATAAGACCTGGTAACATCATCTCTCTAATAGATGCCTTTGTAGAGATCTCTACACACTTATCGTATTCTGCTTTTCCGTCTGCTGCTTCGAAAGTTTTTATATCTGCTTCTGACCAGCTGCTCTGCTCTTTGCCTTCATTTCTCTTCATCACCTCTAGTGCCTTAGTCAATTCTGGAATACTTTTGAATTGTCTTCTAACCTCATTGATCATATCCATAGCTGCTCTTCCCACCGCATTCATAGATAATGCTGAGAATAAGAACGGAAGCATACCTCCTACGAGTAGTGAAGCCATTACTTTAGGATTCATGATATTAATACCAGATAATGGTGTCGTTGGATTGGCTACATTGTAAGCAGTAATGAAGGCTGCAAATAAAGCCAAAGTAGTTAGGGCAGCAGAGCCAATAGCAAATCCTTTTCCAATAGCTGCTGTTGTATTCCCTACTGCATCTAGCTTATCTGTTCTCTGTCTTACTTCTTTTGGCAATTCTGCCATTTCGGCAATTCCCCCTGCATTATCAGCTATGGGTCCGTAAGCATCTACTGCCAATTGAATCCCAGTGTTGGAGAGCATTCCGACGGCTGCTATTGCAATACCATATAGACCTGCAAAATGGTGTGCTGCAATAATAGCAATTGCCAAGATGATTATTGGAATTGCAGTAGATATCATACCTACTCCTAATCCAGCTATTATGTTAGTAGCAGCGCCTGTGAGTGACTGATCTACGATGGACTGAACTGGTTTGGTTCCGGTACCTGTGTAGTGCTCAGTAACTATACCGATAAGAAGACCAGCAGCAAGACCAAATAGTACGGCGAAGAATACCCCTAAGCTATTATAAGAAATACCACCCATAGACCATTCTGCAGGCAGCATGCCTTTTACAATTATGAAAGTAGCTGCCAACATTAAAAATGCAGAAATAAATTCTCCTCTATTCAATGCCTTTTGAGGATCACCTCCTTCTCCAACCTTAACAAAGAAAGTACCTATTATAGAAGTGATAATACCTACACTTGCTAATATTAATGGCAGTAGCACAGCAGATAGTCCATTGAAATCATCTGACCACCCAGCCGCAGAAGCCATAAAGGCAGCACCAAGTACCATAGTACCTATAATAGACCCTACATATGATTCGAAGAGGTCTGCACCCATTCCGGCTACATCACCTACATTATCACCTACATTATCTGCTATAGTTGCAGGATTGAGAGGGTGATCTTCAGGAATACCTGCTTCTACTTTACCTACTAAATCAGCTCCTACATCTGCAGCCTTTGTATATATACCTCCTCCAACTCTGGCGAAGAGTGCAATAGATGATGCGCCAAATGAGAATCCAGTGAGTACGGTGACCACTTTGGATACTTCTACAGCATTTGTTAGTCCAAACATCTTAGAATAGATGAAAAATAGAACACCTAATCCTAGAACTCCTAGTCCAACAACTCCCATTCCCATCACTGCGCCACCACCAAATGCTACTTCCAGTGCTCTGCCAAGACTAGTTCTTGCAGCATTGGTAGTTCTTACATTGGCCTTAGTGGCGACCTTCATACCTATGAATCCAGCTAATCCAGAACATATTGCGCCCAATACAAAAGACAAAGCGACTATTGGTGCTGATCCATCAGTCACACTTCCTCCCCAACCCATTAATACAGCCACTACCAGCACGAAAATGGAGAGAACTTTATATTCTGCTTTGAGGAAGGCCATCGCACCATCAGATATGTTCTTAGCGATGCGACCCATTTTTTCACTACCTATTTCCTGCTTACCGACCCAGCCGGATTTCCAAAAGGTATAAATCAAGGCCAGTAATCCAAATGCAGGAATGGCCATTATTAAACTCTGTACCATATTGTATAGAATTGTTTTAGTTAGTTCGAGTAATTCAGCGGGCAAAAGTACGGTGATTTTGACTTAAAGCCAATAATTGCATCTGATACTTATATATTGGAAATGATATTATGTAAGTATCTAAGAATGTGCACTATAGATACAATAGTGATCGGAATCTATAAATTATTAGTATATATATCTTGCGCTCTAAGCTTTTTCTTAAGCAAATAAAGAGAGGAGAACAAGTTGCGATCTTATTCTCCTCTATGATGGTGACTCTTCAAGTTCACTCATCAAGTCCTTAATTAAGAAATGAATGGGAAGTTCATTTCTCGGGTTTTACTGGTGGTGCTAACTTCTCAGGTTGGGTATGATAATGATAACAATCTTGACCGCTTATGTTGAAAGAGTAATTTCTTCAAATTCAACTTTTAAAGTCAATCTCTATGGGCTCAAAGGAATTTTTTTCAAGATAAAAAGTCAAATTGTCGCTTATAGCTTGACTGCGTTAGTCTAGGTGTTAACCGTGTTAACCCCAGCTATACAATAGCGGCATTAATGATTTGCTCATCCCTGCTTGACTTGATCAAAAAAGACTTAACCAATCTGCGCCCAGATCAGTGTAGATCATACAGTCTAAACTACATTAGACCATACTAAATTCCAAATGAATTATATAAATCGGTATAAGAGAACCAGTTAACCTTCAAGAAGGCTTTTGTAAGATACTAAATGTAAGCCTTTGACTACGATACTTTATTTCACAAATAACTAACAATCAATAAGATATAGAAAGATGTAATATGTATAGTGCTTTGAGTGAATGATTTGCGCTCAATGATTTAATATTGACTTAAATAGGCATCGAGTTGGCCTGTGCTAGGAAATGGTAGATTTTTGCTAACGATTATTCCTTGTGCATCTATGAGGACATAGTTTGGTAGTGAGACAGTTGCCGATCGTCCAGTGCCATCATTTACTGGTCTTAGGGTGTACCATTTCAATTTGTTATTATTAGAATCACCTATCCAAAAGTCATTAGGATCAATCTCTATCTGGCGATTATCATAGAAAGTTTGGGCTTCTGATAGGGTCTTATCTATAGATATGGAGATAAAATGGATGTTAGGATACTTCTTAGCCATTTCTTTGAAAATGGGTCTTTCCTTGAAGCAGGGTCCGCACCATGATGCCCAAAAACTAATAAGCTTGGGTTTACCATTGAATTCTGTGATAGACCGCTTTCTATTCCCATAATCTCTCATAGAATCATACAATTCTGGATTACCTGCATTGGCTTCGGCAGCCTTACCCGCTTTTGTCAAAATGCCATTCTTATGTAATGGATTTTCTTTGGTTTCGTAGTTTGGTGAGCTATCCACTATGGATGGATTATCTACAGGAGTATTATTTGGCCGGCAAGATGTGAGGGCCACAGAAGCAATCAATAGTAATAGTGTCAACTTCATTTTAGATTGGTTTACAGGTCAATATCGGAAAATCCTAAAAGAACACTATAATATTAAGAACGAATAGTCAATGCTACTTTAATTATTAAGTAGACTAAAATAAAATTTTAAGTTAGTCTAAAATTAATTAGCTTTGTTGTAAAGGTATTTTATGGCAACAGAAACAGAAGAAAATTATATAAAAGCCATATATAAAATTACAGAGAAGAATCAAGGCTCTGCTAATACAAATGCAATAGCTGCTCATCTATCCACTTCCCCGGCTTCCGTGACGGATATGCTTAAGAGACTCTCAGAAAAACAATACTTCCACTACGAAAAGTATAAAGGCGTCTATCTGACTTCCAAAGGAATCAAGTTAGCGACCACACTTTTGAGGAGACATAGATTGTGGGAAGTATTTCTAGTAGATAAGTTGGGCTTTGCTTGGGATGAAGTCCATGAGTTGGCCGAGAAATTAGAACACATAGATTCAGAAAATTTGATTCAGAGATTAGATGACTTTCTAGGTAATCCCAAATACGACCCTCATGGAGATCCTATACCTACTGCCGATGGCAAATTCACTATTCGAAATCAAGTGACCCTGCAAAGTCTCAATAAAGCAGAGTCAGGAGTAGTGGTTGGGGTGAGAGAACATGATAGTTCCTTTCTTCAATATCTGGATATGTTGGGCATAAATCTGGGAACCACTATAGAGGTTATCAGTAACATAGACTATGACCATTCTAAAAAAGTACTTGTGGATAATAGGGTAGAGCATATAATTACCCAGAATGCCAGTATGAATTTATTTATGAAAAGGAATAGCTAAAAAATTTAAGCTTATGTACAAGAGAATATTTTTCATTCTTATACTTATTGTGACGACCATTTCTGTACTTCAGGCTGATGTCGGTGAGAAAAAAATCGTCGTCTCATCTGCTTCCATGATTTGGGACATGGTAAACAATATTGCTGGGGATATGGTAGAGAGTCAGCTGATTGTACCTATCGGTAGTGATCCTCATTTGTACGACCCTAATCCACGAGATGCCCAGAAGGTAACAAAGGCTGATGTCATATTTATGAATGGGCTAACCTTTGAAGGGTGGATAAATCAACTCATAGAGAGCAGTAGTACGTCGGCCAAAACAATTACAGTCACAGATGGATTGACGCCAATATCAAACAGTGAATATCAGAATGCTTTTGATCCTCATGCGTGGATGGATGTGAGCAAGGCTCAGACTTACATTAAGAACATCTATGAGGGACTAGTATCTATACTACCAGATAACAAAGCCAAACTGCAAGCAAATTACCAAGCCTACTCTAAAAAACTCAAAGACCTAGATGCCTACATTATGGAGTCTATCAGTCGAATACCGAAAGCACATAGGGTGCTAATTACCTCTCACGATGCCTTTAGTTATTATGGACTGCGATATGGATTGCGCATAGAAGGTGTGATGGGTACATCTACTGAAGCAGAAGCTCAAACATCTGATATGAGAAGAGTTATGTCTGTAATCAAGGAGTCAGGAGTTCCTGCCATATTTGTTGAGACGACAGTCAATCCTAAACTGATGAAACAGATAGCAACAGATAATAATGTTTCTATAGGGGGATCACTCCACGCAGATTCTATTGGAAAAGAAGGTAGTGACGCAGATTCTTATTATAACATGATGAAATCAAATACAGATATAATTGTCCAAGCCTTGGTTGGAAGTAAAACGGACCAGCAAGAGTCTGGTGCTGAAGGGTCAGGAAGTTTTTTAATGTATGCGATTATTGGGGCTATCATGTTGCTAAGCCTTCTACTGCTTATCTTTAAAATGAGAAAGTGACACCAGGCATCAAAACCAATATTGACGTAAAAGGTCTCTCTGTTAATTATGGGACTAAAAGGGTCCTGACAAATATTCATCTCAATATAGTGTCGGGTAATGTCTATGGTGTCATCGGCCCAAACGGTGCAGGTAAGTCTACCTTGTTTAAATGTATTCTTGGGCTAATAGATTATAATGCGGGTCAAATAGAGGTACTTGGAGATGATATAGATGATGTGAGAAAGCAGATAGCTTATGTGCCCCAGAGGGATGAAGTGGATTGGTCCTTTCCAGCGACAGTAAAAGATATTGTCCTCATGGGAAGATACCCTTACAAAAAGATACTCCAACGTATGAATGCGACTGATTTTTCTATTGCTCAAGAAGCAATGGAATTAGTTGGCATAACAGATTTGGCAAACCGACAAATCGGTAGACTATCTGGTGGACAGCAACAACGTGTATTTATTGCCCGTGCCTTATGCCAACAAGCTGATATATTCTTCCTCGATGAACCTTTTGTAGGCGTGGATATACTAACAGAAGAGAAAATTATTAATATTCTAAAAGATTTGGCTGCTATGGGTAAAACCATTCTAGTAGTCCATCATGACCTATCCACCGTAGAGGCTTACTTTGATAAAGTGATTTTGCTCAATCAGCGGTTGATTGCATATGGAGATACTTCAAAAGTCTATAATCAGGAGAATATTGCCAAAGCCTATGGACCGCAACTCACGATCCTTCACAAAACCGGACTAATTAAGAAATAATCAATCCTAATATTATACTAAGTAGGAGTAGGCAACACGTTATATTTTAAATTTTAACCTTACTATGAAAAACATCTTTAACCTGTTATTACTTGGAATTCTCTCACTTGTTCTTGTGAGCTGTGGAGACGATAATAATCCACCTGTCATTACAATTAATTCTCCAGCCCCAAATTCTATACTTGGACTAGATTCCATATTGAGCTTGGATGTGACGGTAATGGATGACTCTGAGGTGAGTACGTTAACCTTGGTTAGTGAAACAGCCGCTGCAGGACTTGATGAGAATTTTGACTTGTCTACTTTTGATGATCGCACCATTGTTCAGATTGGTGTTGAGATAGATTTGGAGTCAATTCCATCTGGAGACTACACCTTTGTGTTGACAGCAACCGATGATCAAGGAGACTCTACCTCTGAGGACATTAATTTCACGATACAATAGATCATATAAAGACACATAATAATATGTCAATATGAGGTCTGTCCTTCTCTAGAAGGATGGGCCTTTTTTTTATACTGTTTTTGGGATTTTACTACCAATATCTGTTAAATGGCATTTTTATTGCCACCATTTAAGTTGGTTTTGGTTAGCTGACTTATATTCGTCTGAGATAGTAAGGTGTTGATGTTAGCCAATCCCCAATACCAATCCAAAAATTGAGTAATGGCAAGAGCACGATATGGCCAAAAATCAAGTAATCCCATCTTAAAATGGGGGTATATCCTCGTATTTGGTTTTCTAGCTATATGGCTTGTGACAAGTATTGTTGCTCAGAAAAGTCCAACAGAAGTACTAGGTTCTTTCTTTTCCAAAATCCCCAATCCAAAGGCTCAAGACCAACAGCGACTCCTCGCTGAAAAGGACGCCATTATTGATTCTCTTATGACAGAACTAGAAAGACTCCAGGGTCAAGGTACTTATAAGAGAGGCATGATTATCGTGGACAGCGAGACAATGAATCTTCGTTCAGAGCCCTCCTTAGTGAGCAATGTTGTTATGAGAATCCCTGCCAACTCAGAAGTCGAAGTTATGTACTATGATACCAAGACTTTTTATCTTAATGGAAAAGCGGGAAAGTGGTGTCGTATCAGGTATGCAGGTACGGAAGGCTGGGCCTGGGGAAACTTTGTGGAGGAGTTTTAATCTGTAAATTTCTCAGAAGGATTTAGCCACCTCTTGAAAGAAGGAAATATGCTCAGCTCTAATGGCTGGCCCATTTGTTTTGAAATGGTAATCTGCGGATAGTTTGACTATGACCAGGTCTTTCGTTGGATGTACATAGACAAATTGATCATAGATTCCTATTGCCATGAAGTCCCCCGTGTCATTAGACGGATTCCACCATTGGTAGCCATAGCCCATTTGGTTATGTTGAGCATCGGTTTGCTCTGGGTGACGAGAAGTGGCCGAACTCACCCAGTCAGCACTAATAACTTGATGTCCATTAAGGGAACCCTTATGGAGGTACAAGAGACCCAGTTTTGCAAAATCTCTCAGGCTGGCAAACATACCTCCAAGTGCCAACTCAAATTCTGTATTGTCAATAATCCAACCCCCATTATGTTCCATGCCCACTGGCTCCCAGATAAATTGCTGCACCAATTCAGTAAGACTCATGCCCATCACTTCTGTCAATAAAAAACTTAAGACTTGAGTATCAATGCTTACATATCGACAGCGACTGCCAGGCTCTGCTTCACGCTTAAGCGTCTTTGCAAATTCACGATAAGAAGTGCCTAATGCAAATGCTCTTCCAAATCGATTAATATCAGAATTGAAATCTCCATAATCTTCGTCAAATCTTACTCCAGACCGCATGCCTAATAGGTCTAAGACAGTTACGCTTTCATAACCTGTGTCTTTACGCCACAGAATAGTGATATTGCACCTTCTTAGTCTGTCGAAAACTCGTGACCCTTTGGTCTATTACTAAAGTATTAACTAATAGGAAATAGACTTCATTTGTTGATTCCACTAAAGTAAAAGGTTGTTGCACAGCAATAGCGTAGAACCGCCTGCGCCTAATATGAAAATTCAAGATTCCGTCTTGAACTAAAACAACAATCTTCCTTATCTTCATTCCATGCCCACAGGATATCAAATCGACAATCAGGATGGTCTCTATTATCTAACTCTCTAGGTTGTAGAATGGATAGATATTTTCACTAGAAAGATGTATGTCGAATAGTGCTGAATAGTTTAGATTATGATAAGATTCAAATCACACTGCATGTCGCTGCGCTGACTAGAATAGACTCAGCTAGTGGCATCGTCGTCGACATCTACAATCGGATGATGACAAATCAAGAACTGATTAATGAAGTTTCGATACAGAAAGGGTATTAGTGACTATGCATGGGGGTAGCCTAAATGGGAAAAGAATTTGTAAAGAAGGACTAACCTATTTTACAACACTAAATTTCTGTGATTTTACTTTTTCGAAAGAAGGTGTATTTAATTGTAGTAAATATACACCTGTAGGAATATTTTCAGTATTTATAAAAGGTTGGGTTAGTCTTCCATTTTGAATTTCTTGTCCATTTAAATCCCTAATAATAAATTGAGAATGTGAATTTGGATTCAGATTCTCTATATATAATCTATTGGTAGCTGGATTGGGATATACTTTTAATCGAACAAGACTTTCTTCTTCTACACTTGAAGGAAAGTCAAAAGTGAATTTTGCAATATTATTTCCTATTGGCCCCACCATCATTATAGTATCCTTGTATTCAATAAGTTCAAATACTTGTGATGGAATTCCTTCTATTGAATCTTCAAGGAATTCGTAAAGCTATCCACCAGATTGTACACTTATTTTAATCGTACGAAGTCTCTCAGAATGGTACCATTCCAACCCTTTAGTATCCTTGTGATATGTACAATAGTCAGTTAGCCTATCATCTACAATGACTTCATGTTCGCAATTAATGGATCTTACGATCCCGCCATTCATAGCTAACCAGGTATCACCATTATTATCAAAGAAAATATCATTTATCATCGCACCTGGGACTACGGATCTAAAATCTTCTGACGACCAGACTAGATCATTAGTTATTTTCGTAAGACACTCTCTGTTTTCGATCCATACTGTTCCGTTATTGTCTATGAAAGGATCTAGAAGAAAATTGCTTTTTAAATCTGAGTTTGATTCTGTGAATAAATCAGACTCTCCAGTTATCATATCATACCTAATGAGTCCTTCTCCATCTGTAGAAACCCAAATAAAATTTTCAAAGATGTCAAGGACTCTCAAGTTGTCAAACGGAAGGGTAGAATTGGAAGTGTTAAAATTTGTAAACTCTTCATTTCCTTCATATCTCCAAAGGCCATGTTCTACTGTGGTGATCCAGATGTTACCTTGATTGTCTATATCTACTGATCGTGGCTCAATTGTATAGATATTTGGGTCCATCATAATGTTTTGCCACACACCATTTTCTCTAATATTTAATGAGCCAATCTGACTGACTGTAATTACTCTTTCACCATCAGTTACAATATCCCAATTCCATGAGGCTGAGTAGACTGGATCTACTCTTTCTAATTCTACATTGAGTGTTTGGGCATATAAAGAGCTTGTTAGTAATGCTGCAAGGAAAAGGATAAATAATGATTTTATTTTATGAAGTTTGCTTATAAATATAGCTAATTTGATTTTAATAAAAAAAATGCTGCCCCAACTTCTTGGAGCAGCATTTGTACCTATCAAACGAGAATGGATTATCTTATCACAATAATCCGCTCTGTTCTAACTAAGCCGTTAGACAGTCTCAATTCTATTTGGTAAGGACCAGATTCCAGTCCTGATACATCTATACTCATGGCCTTAGTTATCTCTTCAGAATGATACACTGTTCTGCCAGTTATATCAGTAATTTGAAGTGTTGAGATGGCTTCTTCATCAGTCAAATCAATATTCAACATGTGACTCACTGGGTTAGGGTATACATTAAAGTTAATCGCATCACCCAACGCCTGTCTGTCATCTATTTCTATCAATTCCTCTACATTGTCAATGTATGATCTAGAAGTAATCTCTCCACCTTTGAATTCTAAAGCTCCATTGACTATTTCTATACAGTAATCTTCTGTCTCTCCTTGTGCAAATGTGCCACATGGATCAGTAACGTATCCTTGGGTCGTAGTGGTGACTCTCATGACCGTAGTTCCATTGAATACGCTTGCTGGAATAGTTATATTTCCATTGATACAATTAGACCCTGCACCATATGCAACAAACTCGGAGTTATCATAGAAATCTCCATCATGGTTATAATCTATCCATACTGACCAGAACATAGTCTGAGAACTGGCGCTTCCGAATCCTGGGCACAACTTAATAGGAACTAATTGTTCCGGTTCTATTGTCTCGCAAAGAGAAGTATAATCACCATAACCAGAATCATTTCCTGATACATTGATCAGCGTTCCAAATTCTACACTGTTAATGTGGAATGCACCTGAACTGATGCCACCTGCTGCACAAGGAGTATTACCTGCACTCGCTTCCACTGTTACATCAAATGAGCAAGTCTGCGTATTTCCACACCCATCCTCAGCGGTATAACTGATCGTCGTTGTTCCTACATTGAAGTAACTGCCAGATGTCAGACCTTGTGTTTGATTTATACTAATACAGTCCGGAATCTCAAGTATGTACTCTAGTAACACATTTGGATATTGATCATTCCATTGTCCATTATTAAGTAACTCTATAGTATGCTGTTGGCCATTGAAATTATTAGGCTGATTAGGATACCAATTCTGATAATTAAAGACTGTATTATCACACCACGTGAAGGTGCCTTCATTGGCTAGATCTGATCCTCCAATCCAAGCGGATTGTAAGGTCAGTATATTCGCCAAGAATGCATTCTCTGCCGCAGAGCTTATACTGGCCAGATTTCCTCCACTAGCTAGACAAGTACTCTTAGCCGTTGCCCATGTCGCTGTTTCAACAGAGCAATAATAGTGATGTCCTCCAAATGATCCCATATACCAAAATCCAGGAATAGTACCATTACATGACGAACAACAACTTGTTGCAGTCGGGTCAGCCCAAGATACTTGAGCAGACGTTTGACCTGGATCAGCTGTTATGACGATATCAGATGGACATTCTAGGTCCAGTGATTCTTCTACCGTAATAGTAAAGCTGCATGTCTCACTTGAGTTGCATGCGTTTGCTACTCCGTAGACAACAGTGTATGTGCCTGCAGTAAGTAGCGAACCATTTAGAGGTCCAGATATTTGCTGGACAGAATTACAAGGTATTTCCATTATGTATTCGAGCGCAAAGCTGTTGTACTGATCATTCCACTGTCCTGTACTTAGCAACTCTACATAGTCTTGATCTCCATTAAAATTATTTGGTTGACCTGGATACCAGTTGGTGTACGAAACCGGCTGTCCACTGCACCATTCAAAATTCCCTTCAGAATTAATATCTGTTAATCCTATCCACGCAGATTGTATAGTCAATAGATTCGCCAAGAAACTATTTTCACCTGCGCTATTGACATCTGCTAAGAAGCCACCATTGCTTTGGCAAACTGCCTTTGCATCTGGCCAAGTAGCCGGAGACACAGAGCAGTAGTATTGCGATCCGTTATAACTACCCATATAGATAAATCCTGCGATAGGTGCTCCATTAGAGCAATCAGTGCAAGAACCATTGAATATCGGTTCTTCCCAAGTTGCTACTACTCCACCACTTCCATTACAAGGCAGTACTTGATCGTCAGGACAGAATGAGAATCCTCCATTACTAATACAGTCCACCACAATATCAAATGAACAAGTCACTGTTAGGCCACAAGCATTTGTAGCCGTGTATGTTACAGTGGTTGTACCACAAGGAAATGTGCCACCAGGCGTATGAGTGCTTGTGACAGTACTTGTGCCACAAGGGTCTACAAGAATAGGTATAGACCATGATACGATTGTCTCATCACTTGCCACAATAATTGTCTCTGGACATTCTACGAAAGATGGTTCCTGATCCTCCATGGTTATCAATTGAGTACAGGACTGTTCTGAGCTGGTCATCCCTGGATAACTTGCTGTAAATGTTCTCAAGTATATCGCCTGACCATCACAAGGTCCTGATGATATCTGAGTATCGATGTGGGATACTACTGGTATATCACAATTTGTATTTCCTGTTGCAGTCGCATTGCCTAAAGTGCTGATGCTTATATCAGTACCTATGCAAACAGATACAGTTGGAGGACATGATATTGTGATTGGTACATCACATGGGTCAGTACATCCTACAACAACTTCGAACGAACAAGTAGCAAAATTGCCACATTGATCTGTTGCTGTATAAGTGATTACAGTCGTTCCTTCGCTAAAAGTATTACCAGAGGTTACTATATTGCCAGTATCATCTGTCGCCACTAGATTGACATTGCTGCAGTCATCTATAGCTGTTGGTACATCCCAAATTGCAATGCCTGTGCATATTGGATTGCCGCCACCCATACCACTACCTGTTCCACTTCCAGTAGAACTAGTCATTCCTTGGATAATTAAATTGATGGGGCAGCTAGCCAAGATTGGTGGTGTATTATCTATAAGAGATATTGTCTGGATACAACTTGCAAATTGTGCAGGGTATATTGGGTCTGTGGCTAACCATTTTCTTTCTACTACTTGAGCACCAGTACATGATCCACTACTGATGACGTTATCCGTAAATGTAATTACTGGGTCATTACAGAATGGTCCCCCTGCAATACCTGTTGCAATACCAGATATAGATGGCGTAGGTACGCCGGTGCCTGGGCAGTCAGTGTAATTAGCTGGGCAAGTGATCGATGGTGCATCATCACAAAATTCACAGATAACTGTAATTGTAAATGTGCCAGTTGACTGATTACCACAATTATCTACAGCGATATAAGTGACTGTTGTGATACCCTCTGAATATGATCCGCCATTTATAGCTGTCGTGCTTATTGTTGCTAGACCACAATTATCCGTAACACCTGGTTCAATCCAAGTCACTACAGCTGTACATTTCTCACCTACATTAGAGACAGTAATGTCAGTAGGTAAGTCAAGAATGTCAGGTACGGTCGTATCATTTATTTCTATGGTCTGGATACAGCTGCTTGCGAGACCTGATTCTGGGTCTGTTGCTGTCCATGTTCTCTCTATTAATTGTGCGCCTGCACACGGTCCGGTAGATATTTGATTATCTACAAAAGTGACTATTGGATCAGCAGAACATCCTCCACCTGGTAGTGCAGAAGCCATGCCTGTCAATGAAGTGTCAGTAGGTCCTGTAATACATGCTGAAAAATTAGAAGGGCAGGTAATAACAGGAGGATTGGCACATCCTTCACATTGTATCGTAACATTGAATGAGGCAGTTGTTACATTCCCACAATTATCAGAAACAGAGTATACGACTGATGTTGTTCCTTGAGGAAATGCAGTACCACTTGTAAAATTTGATGTCAATCCTGTAGTAGGTCCGCAATCATCTGTCGCAAAAGGTTCTGACCATGTTACTACAGCATTACAGCCGCCTCCAATGCCATTAACGGTTAGGTCTAATGGTATTTCTAATAGTGATGGAGGTATATTGTCGATAATGCTAATTGTCTGCAGACAACTGGAAGACAAACTAGTATTAGGGTCAAAGGCTGTCCAAGTTCTTTCTATTATCTGAGCTAAAGCACAAGGACCTGTACTCACGACATTGTCTATGAATGTGACTACTGGGATTCCTGTACACTCTGGATTAGAATTAGATGCTGTTGCTATGCCTGTAAGCGCAGTATCCGTAGGGCTGGTTGGACAAGCGGTAAAGTTGGCAGGACAGGTTATATCTGGAGCGCTTGTACATGCTGGTGCAGAACATTGCACTGTGACAGTAAAGCTAGCTGTAGATATATTTCCACAGTTATCAGTGGCCGTATACACAACTGTACTTACACCTTGTCCAAATGTGCCATTATTTGTATGAGAACTAGTCAACGACTCTAATCCACAATTATCAGTAGCAGTCGGTTCAGTCCAACTCGCTGTCCCTATACAATTAAATCCTTCTTCAAGTATGATTATATCCTGAGGAATATTAGTAATGACAGGAGCAGAGTTATCCACTAAAGTGATTGTTTGTACACAGGTATTCTGTAGTTTATTTGCTGGATTAGTGGCTATCCAAGTTCTCTCAATATTCATAGCTCCACTACATGATCCTGACGTGACAACATCATTGAAGGTCATGTATGGGTTTCCACTACAAAATGGACCTGTAATAAATGATGAAGCAAATCCAGAGACAAAAGGTCCAGGTATATTTCCATCTGTAGGACAAGCTGAAAATGGTGCTGGACATGATATCACGGGTGGTGTTTCACATACATTACAAGATACCGTTACTGTAAATGAAGCTTGTGATGTATTGCCGCAATTATCTGTTGCCGTATATACAACGGTAGTTACGCCTTGTGGAAATGAATGCCCACTTGCAAAATTGCTAGTGAGAGAGGCGATACCGCAATTATCAGTAGCTGTAGGAACCGTCCATACTGCTGGTACTGTACAACCTATTACACCTCCTTCTAAAGTAATATTAGAAGGTATATTTGATATCACAGGAAGTCCATTATCCTGCAGTGTAATATTCTGACTACAAGTTGAAAACAAACCATTATTTGTATCCGTTGCTGTCCAAGTTCTTATAATACTTGTCGATCCATTGCAGGGTCCATTGTTCTGGATATTATCTATAAAGGTAAGCGAAGGTGCTCCAGAACAGTTATCGCCATTGATATTGGCAATCGGTATTCCAGTACTTGAAGGTGAAATATCTAATCCAGGACATGCTACATACGTCGAAGGACAAGTAATTGATGGTGGAGTAGCACATACATTACATGTAACAGTTACTGTAAATGAAACTTGTGCTGAATTACCACAATTGTCCATAGCTGTATATGTCACAGTAGTTGTTCCCTGAGAGAATAAATGTCCACTTTGGAAATTACTACTTAAGGATACAATGCCACAATCGTCTGTTGCTGTTGGGGCTGTCCAAGCTGCAGCAACTGCGCATCCTGATGTGTTGCCCTCTAAGGTGATATTATTAGGTACGTTAAATATGATAGGCAAGGTGTTATCTTGCAATGTAATATTCTGTGTGCAACTTGAGGATAATCCCGAGTTACTATCAGTGGCAGTCCAAGTTCTAATAATGTTGGCAGAGCCTGCACATGATCCACTATTCTGATTCACATCTACAAAAGTCATTGAAGGTACGCCTGAACAGTTCGCTCCATTATTGCTGGCTGTCGGTAGTCCTGTAAATGACGGAGATATAGGTGAGCCAGGACATGAAGTATAAGCTGAAGGACAAGTGATAGAAGGTGGGGTATTACATGTCGCACACTCTATTGTCACTGTAAATGACCCAGTTGTACTATTGTTGCAATTGTCTGTTGCTGTATATACAACTGTCGTCGTGCCTAGTCCAAATACATCCCCAATCTGATAATTAGATGTCAATGAACTGATGCCACAATTATCATTAGCTATTGGTGTATTCCAGTTAACTGCTGCCGTACAGCTCGAGCTTGAAGATGTGATTGTAATGTCTGCAGGTATATTAGATATAACAGGCGCAGAATTATCTAAAAGATTTATTGTTTGGAGACAAGACGCTGATAGAGATGGATTACTAGGTTCTGTTGCAGTCCATGTTCTTTGAATCTCAGTAGCACCACTACAGTTGCCAGTATTGACTACTGCATCGCTGAATATAACAATAGGCTGTCCACAACCGCCACTAGCCGTCGCAGAAGCGAATCCAGAGATAGATGGTGTAGGAACAGTGCCATCAGGACAGGCTGTATAATTTGTTGGGCAGGTAATTGCCGGTGCTGCAATGCATGCAGGAGCTGAACATTGTATAGTTACATTAAAACTTGCTGTTGTCGAATTTCCACAATTATCTGTCACCGTATATACCACAGCTGTAGTTCCTTGTGTAAATAGATCTCCACTTTGGAAATTAGAACTTAAACTACCTATTCCACAATTGTCATTTGCTGATGGTGTTGCCCAAGTCACATTTGATTGACAAATGGCATCATCGACGATGAGGGTTATGTCAGAAGGTAAATTGCTAATAACTGGACTTTGAGTATCATCAATAGAGATCACTTGAATACAGCTGCTTGTTAATCCATTGGAAGGATCGAAAGCAGTCCAAGTCCTATTTGCTGTATATGACGCTGGACAAGACCCAAATGCTGTAATAAAATCACTATAGAAAACAAACGGTAAGGGACAAGCTGTACTTCCTGCTGCTGCTACCGCCGCCCCTGCCACTGATGGTGAAGGTAACATGCTTCCTGAGCAACTTGAAAATGAAGCTGGGCAGCTTATCGTTGGAGGTACTGTACATCCTGATGTACATTGTACGGTGACGTTAAAACTGCCACTTGCACTATTGCCACAATTGTCAAATGCTGTATATAAAACTGTTGTCGTTCCTTCGGTGAATTGATCACCGTTGTTATGAGAGGAAGTCAAATTCGCAATGCCACAATTATCTGTAGCTGTAGGCTCTGTCCACTTCACAGGTATACTGCAATTAGAACCTACTCCATGTACAGTAATATCTGAAGGTAGATTTGTCAGTGTTGGTCCTGAACTGTCAGAGACGACTATTGTTTGAGTACAACTAGCACTCAGACCTGAATTATTTGGATCAGTCGCTGTCCATACTCTTGATATATCATATGCAAGTGTACACGGTCCGTTTGAGTTTACATTATCAGTATAAGTAATATTCGCAGTGCCATTACAATTGGCTCCGGAAATTACTGCAGTTGCAAATCCTGTAAAACTTGGTTCTGGATACCCAGAAACCGGACATCCTACAAAGTTGGTAGGACAACTAATCGTGGGTGGCGTATCACATAGTTGACAGTTAACAATAACATTGAAACTTTGGACTGATTGATTACCACAATTATCTATGGCTGTATAAGTGACTGTCGTCACGCCTTCTGAGAATACATCACCACTTTGAAAGTTTGAGGTTAATGACGCAATACCACAATCATCTGTAGTAGTTGGTGTACCCCAATTAGCCACTGCAGAACATCCAGCACCTACGCCTGTAAGTGTGATATTTTGAGGCACATTACTAATTTGTGGGACAGCGTTGTCAGAAATTTCTATTAGTTGTATACACTCAACAGTGAGGCTGTTATTATTTTGAGTCGTCGCCGTCCATATTCTTTGGATGGTTGTTTCACCGGCACAAGGTCCAGTTGAAATAGTATTATCCGCAAAGTTAACTGTCGGTACTGAGCAATTAGCATCTCCAGCTACTGCAGTTGCCACACCTGTGACACTAGGGTCAGTATTTGGAGTATTAGGACAGGCAGTAAAATTTGCCGGACAAGTTAATACGGGTGGTACATTACATACGCAGGTGACAGTTACAGTAAAAGAACCAGTTACACTATTGCCACAATTATCTGTAGCAGTATAAGTGACAGTTGTTACACCTTCTGAGAATAGGTCGCCAATATTGTGGGAAGACGTCAATGAAGCTATCGAACAATTATCAGTTGCTATAGGTGTAACCCATGTCACAGCGACCTGGCAGCTTGATCCATTACCAGCTACTGCTATGTTACTGGGTATGCTGGATAATACTGGATTGATATCATCTATTACAGATATTGATTGATCACAGCTTGTGCTGTATGTTCCATCATCAACAGTCCATGTTCTTATAATGTCTTGCTCAGCTGCACAAGGTCCAGTTGAAATTACATTATCAATGAATGTAAGCGAAGCAGAAGGACAAGAAGGGTCCGAAGTAGTAAAAGTAGCTACTCCCGCACTTGATGGATCAATACTTCCGGTTACTGGACAAGTCACAAAATCCAATGGACATGAGATAACTGGCGCTGAACAGCAACTTCCAGTTACTGTAACATTGAATGAACAAGTCGTCACATTGCCACATTGATCCTGTGCAGTATAGGTTACCGGAGTTATTCCAGAAGTAAAGGTCTCTCCGCTAAAGTGTGTTGTCGTAAAAAACTGAATACCACAATCATCTTCAGCAGTAGGCACGGTCCATATGGCGACACTGTCACAACTGACAGATAAATCTAAAATGATATCTGATGGACAATTGTTAATCACTGGGTTAGCTATATCTTCTAGAAATAGTGTTTGTTGGCAGCTACTGTGCAACTTAATACTAGCAGAACCTGGAGGGTAAGTAGCCGACCAAGTCCGATGTATAATTTTTAGACATGGTGTGTCCATAGATATTTCATCCGAAAATGAAACAATCGGTTGGGGACAAGATGCGTCCCCTGGTTGTGCCATTGGAGACCCAGTTATAGAAGGATCCAAATTATCACTGGGACATCCTACATAGGTCTGCGGGCAAAAGAGTGTGGGTGCAGTCAAGCACATGGCTTGCAAATTATCTTGCGCTGCTGGGACATCTGCATCAAAGCAAAAGTTCTCAGTATTTGCGCTAGCTTGCAGTCCCATCATCGTCAATATAATGACGATAAATCCTTGCATTAGTAAATTTCTTTTCATCACTTAATAGTTTATTAAACATTGAATTGTGCGGATCTCGAAATGAGATCTCGTCAAGGATAGGTAAATTGGTTTTCGTTACAATCTTCTATACGCCGCACTGAATCTAAATGCGTCCAATGCTGCTATTCTTTTCTGTTAAATAAAACTTACCTATAACGTAAATTGTGAAGAAGTGCCTATTTCCATGATGGAGAATTGTAATATGTATATCGTTGAATTATAACAAGTTGTAGCTATGAATTTGAATAGTGTTTTCTGTGTTTAATATTATTAGAAAGAACCGAATATTTTTTCAATTTCTTTTTTGATGAATTCTTACTAAGCTTAGCTATAAAATGCGCTGCCTCTAATTGAATTATTTTTTGACTTTTTTTTGATGGTAGGACAGCACATTCTGTTAACCAAACGTATTGTTTATGTGTAAGTCTATAGATGTCATAGGACAATCCAATGTTCTTTAGTAGTTGACACAAACCCACACGAATTACTTTTACTGAATAGCGCATCTAAGATGCACACCATAAATCAACAGATTCACATAGATAGTAAAGCTAAACTTGATCGAAAATGAGCAGTTTCCACATTTAGTATCTAGCTAATCGTTCTTGCCTACCAGCGGTTTTCTTTTTCATAGAATAAAGTCTACCCTGAGCAAAGTCGAACGGGAAACAAAATTCTAGGCTCTACCCATTTCTTATGCTAACTCAGCTTTAAATAGTTAAACAAGCGCCAAACTGCTCCATGTATTCGTCAAACAACGACCATTGTTTTTAACGCCATTTAAAATCTCCTTAGCAAAAATGGCTAAAGGCCCTCCAATCAACTATCCATCAATAATAATCGTGTAGCCTAAATGGTCTATTCAGTAACTTTTATATATACATCCTATTTTTCTGATGACTGCAAATAGAAAAGTATCTTTGTGCTATTCATAAATGCAGTTTGAAATATGTCAGATAACAAGGTTATATTTTCTATGGAAGGGGTATCTAAAACTTACCCGCCTAAGAAGAAAGTGCTCAATAATATTTGGTTATCCTTTTACTATGGTGCTAAGATTGGAGTACTTGGATTGAATGGCTCAGGAAAGTCCAGTCTTTTGAAAATCATCGCTGGTCTGGAAACCAATTATGAAGGCAAAGTCACATTTGATAAGAATTATAAGATTGGTTATCTAGCTCAAGAGCCGGAATTGGATGAAACCAAGACTGTCAAAGAAGTTGTCCAGGAAGGTGTGCAAGAAATTGTAGATGTTGTTAATGCTTATAATGAAGTGAACAATAAGTTTATGGAGCCGATGAGTGATGACGAGATGAATAAACTTCTGGAGAAGCAAGGGGAATTGGCGGAAAAAATGGAAATTCTCAATGCCTGGGAATTGGATCACACCCTAGAAGTAGCAATGGATAGTTTAAGGCTTCCACCTGATGATCAGAAAGTAAGTGTTCTATCCGGAGGAGAAAGACGTAGAGTGGCTTTGTGTCGCCTATTGTTGAGCAAGCCAGACATATTATTATTAGATGAACCCACCAATCACCTAGATGCTGAATCTGTGCATTGGTTAGAAAAGTTTTTAGATAGCTTTCCAGGGACTGTAATAGCAGTTACCCATGATCGTTATTTTTTAGATAACGTGGCAGGTTGGATATTAGAGCTAGATAGGGGAGAGGGGATACCATGGCAGGGTAATTACAGTTCATGGTTAGAACAAAAGACAAATAGATTGGCACAAGAGGAGAAGCAAGAGTCAAAGAGGAAAAAAGCACTTCAGCGAGAATTGGAGTGGACAAGGATGAATGCCAAAGCAAAGCAGGCTAAAGGCAAAGCTAGATTATCTGCATACGATAAGTTGGCGAGCGAAGAATCTAAGGAGAAAGAAAAAAATCTTGAATTGTTTATTCCTCCAGGTCCAAGGCTTGGGGAAAAGGTGATAGAGTTAAGCAAGGTGACGAAGTCTTATGAGGGAAGAGTGCTGATAGATGATTTGAGTCTTTCTATTCCTAAGAATGCTATAGTAGGTATAATAGGTGCCAATGGTGTTGGGAAGTCAACGTTATTCAGAATGATAATGGGTGAAGAAAATGCGGATTCTGGTAGTATTGATGTTGCCCCCACTGTTCAGCTGAGTTATGTAGATCAATCACATAAGGATTTATTGCCAGATAAATCGGTGTTCGATATTATTAGCGGTGGTAATGATATTATTGTTGTAGGAAACAGAGAGGTAAATCCTAGGGCATATCTGAGTAAATTTAATTTCCAAGGTCAAGATCAAGGTAAGAAGTTGGAGGTTTTATCTGGAGGAGAACGTAATCGAGTTCATCTTGCTATTACCTTGAAAGAGGGTGGTAATGTACTCCTTCTCGATGAGCCTACTAATGATATTGACGTCAACACCCTAAGAGCACTAGAAGAAGCTTTAGAAAATTTTGCCGGGTGTATACTTGTTATCTCTCATGACAGGTGGTTTATAGATAGATTGGCAACCCACATTTTAGCCTTTGAAGATGAGTCAAAGGTTAGATTTTTTGAAGGAAATTTTTCAGCATATGAGGCGAAACGTCGAGAAGAACTTGGAGATTTCAAACCTAAACGACCTCGGTTCAAAAGTCTGCTTAGTTAGATTTATTCGTTGGTTTTGTTTGACTTTTCTTTGCCTTCTTAGCTTTCTTGGATTTGGCTGATTTCTTGATAGTGGACTTTTTCTTCGTCGTAGTGAGTTCTCCTTGTTGAAGGAGCAGTGCTAACTTCTCCAAATTGAGAGATTCTTTAATTTCAATTACCTCTTTCTTAGAACTTTGTGTTTCAAGTTGTTTGACCTTCTTTCGACACTTCTTTCTTTTCTTCTTGAGAGTAGAAATTTGAAGCATTGCTTCTTCCAGATCCGCCTCACATTGAGAATTATCTATCGTTGATTGTACAACTCTGATTTGTTCATCTTTTTGCTGCAGCATTAGGATAGCATGATCCAATTCTGCTTCAAGTTTTTTGACCTGTTTATTATCGTCTCCTTTGGATTTATTGGATTGTTGTTCTTTAAGGCTAGCCTCAAGATCATCTGCTTTAGCTTTCCAATGTTTGATTTCTTTCTCTTGGGCAGAAGTTATTATTTCTGGCAGTGCAGTTGTTCTTCTAAGTTTGGATATTTCTTCGGATTTTTTGCGTAATTCGTTTTTTGCATCGCTACTAAAAGAATTGAATTTGGATAGTAATTCTTGCAATGCAGCCTTATCACTACGAGATTCTAACTCAAGCTGGTTGAGCCTGGATTTATTCTGACCTTGCAACAACCAAGCAAGCAAGGCACCTCCAATAGTGGCGCAGATATAGTAGATTAAGGGTGACATCCTAACTATTAAATTACAACAGCAATTTAAATGTAAAAAGGCTGCCCTCGCATGAAAGCAACCTTTTAAAGTCTAATTTGTAAAGCTTTTTGCTTTATTATTTTCCTCCGTCCAACTTATCTTGAAGGACTTTCAATTTATCCCATTCTCCAGCTGCTGCTAGAGTAGATTGTTGTGGCCAGCTCTTAGGATCATGCATTTGAAATTTAGGCCCTGCATCAACCAATACTTTCTTAATTTCCTCAAACTTGCTATTTGCTAGACTCTTGAAAGTACTGATACCAGCATTGGTTAACAATTCAGCAATTTTTGGTCCTATGCCCTCAATCTTAGTCAAATCATCTTTTTTGATTCCTGGTGATGCAGTAGTTTTTGTTACTTTCTTACTAGTTACCACTGTTGGCTTGGCAGTAACTTCAGTTCTAGACCCATCAGTAACTTCTCTTCTTTCTACTACTCTTGCGCTACCACTATTTGTAGTTGTCCCAACAACTTTTCTGCTCGTTTCTTTAGTAGACATTTTCATGAGCATTTTTTGCAGCGTCTTCATGTCATAACCTTTCACGACTTCTACTTCTTTGATAATCTCTACTGGGACTTCTTTGACGACTACTTTATTTTTCTTTGCCTTCCAAGCATTTAAGTCAGTAGTCAGTGCCTTATTGGCATCTTTTAGTTTAGCAATTTGCTTTTGCAGTCTTTCGTATCCAGTAGCTGCTGTCTTAGCAGTAGCTACTGTCTTTTCGTTTTTCTTGATTTTAGCCTTCAAAACATCTAGTTCCTTTGTCAGTTTAGCCATCGCTTTTTCATCACGCCTAACCACTTCTCTAATGTTGGTTATTTCCTTCAATATTGGAGTAGGAACTGTTTCTTTTACTTTGACTTCTTTAATTACAGACTTTTCAACAATAACTGGTACCTCTTTTATGACATCGACTTCTTTGATTTTTTCTACTGTTTTCAAAACAGGTACAGGTACTTTCTTGACTACTTCCTTAATGATTTCTACTTCTTTGATTTTTTCTACTGGTACCTCTTTTATGACTTCAACCTTTTTGATTTTCTCCTTAATTTTGGTAACAGGTACTTTTTTTGTGACGGTTTTAAGTTTCACTTTTTCTTGAATCTGTATCACTGGTACTTCAACCTTAACCTCTTTAATGACCTCTTTAATCACAGGCACAGGTACTTTCTGAACTACCTTTTTGATTTTTACGATTTCTTTGGTCTGTATTACTGGAACTTCTTTAATGACTTCCTTGATGACTTCCTTGATTTGAATGACAGGCACCTCCTTAATTACCTCTACCACTTTTATTTTTTGCTCCTTCTTATAAACAGGAATGTTTTTCTTTATCTCAACAGGCTTAAGTTTCTCTACAGTTTTGTATGCCTTTACTGCCTTTTGATTGACCACTTTAACTGTTTTGATTTTTGGTTTGCCTGGGACAGCAACTGCTTTTTCTTTAGTTGTTGTCAGTTTGGCCGTAGACTGACTTCTCCAGACTGGAGATTGCTTGAGGATGGCCTCATAAGCTTTGGTTGCTTTGTCTATGGAGATACCTGCTTTTTTTGATACCTCTTTAATTAATTTTGATCTTTCTATCATTCTTTTGTTGTGTGGAGTTTTGATAATTATTTGGATAAGGAAAAAATCTGCGCAAAATTAAAAAAAGGCAGCTTAATGCTGCCTTTCTTTATTCTTATTTTCCTCCATCTAATTCGTCTTGGAGTTTTTCTAATTCTTTCCATTTGCCATCAGCAGCCAATCGACTTTGGCGAGGCCACGAGCCAGGATCATGCATTGTATATCGAGGTCCTGCTGCTTCTAATATCTTTTTAATATCTGCAGGCTTAGAATTCGCAAGTGCTTCAAAAGTAGGGATACCTCCTTCGTGAAGTAGTTGTTTAATTTTAGGACCTATTCCCTCTATTTTGGTTAAGTCATCTGGTTTGCCTGAGCTTTTTGGTGCTGCTTTTTTCTTAGCCGCCCCAGTCGTTGTTTTTACATTGATTCCCCAAGCTACGAGCTTACCTGCATCACCCTTAAGAGAGTCAGATACTTCAATTGTCCATTTCCCCTTCGCTGTTTCTCCTATCATGGCTTTGAGGTCATCGGTAGAATACTTCTTTTTGAGATTGACTTGAGAGCCTCCAGTTTTGTTATGTAGGTTGATTGATTTACCTGAAGGTGAGGTTAGTGTACAAGTAAGGTCGCCAATGTGGCTGTGCGCTATATCTACATGTGCAGTCATAGAAGCAATTTTTCCTCCTTGATGGCATACTTGCACACTTTTCAATGTTTCATTATCATCTATGAATACCTCAGTCTTCTTAGAATTTGCCAGATGTAAATGTAGTGTCCAATCTTCTATAGTTCCGCTGTCCTTAGCACCAGAATCTACAACTCTTAAAGACCACTCTCCTTTACTTTTACCACCAGCAAATGCTGACATGATGTCGCCATTAAAATGCTTTGATAAATTTTTGCCAGGCTGTCTGTTTGGACTGTGTAATGTTTTCTTTTGACCTTCTGGGCCTGTAAGTTCAACAGATAAGTCCCCAGTAAAAGGATGCTTAATATTTACATGAACATCCACAGCTTTTACAGTCAGATTTCTACTTACTTGAATTCTATCAACCAACCCATTTGGATCATTATCTGGTACTGCCAATTTGATGACACGTTTCTTTGAGTACTTCATTTGTGATTTATAATTTTATTTGTCTATCTACCTCCGTCAAGTTCGTCTTGCAATTTTTTCAATGCATCCCACTTGCCTGCGGCAGCAAGTTTAGATTGCTTTGGCCATGAACCTGGGTTATGCATTTTATATCTAGGTCCACCTTTTTCAAGAATTCCTTTAAGTACTGTTATTTTAGCTTTACCTAATTCTGCAAAAGTTTTAATACCACCAGCATTAAGTAGTCCAGCAATCTTAGGCCCAATACCTTCAATTTTAGTAAGGTCATCTTTTTTAGCTTTTACCTTAGCTGTCACTTTTTTAGCCGTTGTTTTCTTAACTGGAGCCTTTTTCTTAGGTGCGGCTTTTTTAGCTATTGTCTTCTTAACTGCGGCCTTCTTTTTAGGTGTGACTTTTTTAGCAGTTGTCTTTTTAGCTGTAACCTTCTTTTTAGGTATAGCTTTTTTAGCAGTTGTCTTTTTAGCAGTAGCTTTCTTCTTTGTAGTTTTTTTAGCTGTAGTGCCTGATATTGTTTTAGCTTCTCCAACAACCTTTGTTTCGCTCACAATTTCTCGAGACTCTTCTACAGCTTCCATGTTTGACATCATATTGGCAAGTGCTGCAAAATCTATTGTCTTAGTGACCTCTACTTCTTTTATAATCTCGATAGGCACCTCCTTGATAACTTCTATTTCCTTAATTACTTCGACCTCTACCGTCTTAGGCTTCGCTTTTAGTTTAGCATTGAGATCTTTCTTCTCATTTTCCCAATTGCTTGCTTTGCTGCTCCAAGTGGTTTTATACTTGTCGTAGTCTCGTTCAAGATTTGAAAATTTCTCCTTCCATTCCTTAAGCTCTTTGTCGTTGATCACTTCCTTAATGACCTCTACTTCTTTGATGACCTCTACAGGTTTCTCAACTATTTTTTCGACCTCTACTTCTTTAATGACCTCTACAGGTTTCTCAACAATCTTTTCAACTTCTACTTCTTTGATAATTTCGTTGACGATTTCAATTTCTTTTACAACTTCTACTGGAACTTCTACTGTTTTTTCCACAACTTTTTCGACCTCCTTAATAACTTCTACTTCCTTGATGACTTCTACTTCCTTGATGACTTCCACTGGTTTCTCAACAATCTTTTCTACTTCCTTGACGACTTCTACTTCCTTGATGA
>CAZMMQ010000004.1:78850-116798 GCA_964567435.1 uncultured Saprospiraceae bacterium
ACTGGTTTCTCAACAATCTTTTCTACTTCCTTGACGACTTCTACTTCCTTGATGACTTCTACTGGTTTCTCAACAATCTTTTCTACTTCCTTGACGACTTCTACTTCCTTGATGACTTCTACTGGTTTCTCAACAATCTTTTCTACTTCCTTGACGACTTCTACTTCCTTGATGACTTCCACTGGTTTCTCAACAATCTTTTCTACTTCCTTGATGACTTCTATTTCCTTAATGACTTCCACTGGTTTCTCAACAATCTTTTCTACTTCCTTGACGACTTCTACTTCCTTGATGACTTCTACTTCCTTAATGACTTCCACTGGTTTCTCAACAATCTTTTCTACTTCAATTTCCTTAATGACTTCATTAACAATTTCAATCTCTTTGATAACCTCTATCGGTTTCTCCACTATTTTCTCAACCTCTTTGATGACTTCTACAGGCTTTTCTACTTCTTTGATAACCTCCACTTCTTTGATCACTTCCACTGGTTTCTCAACTATTTTTTCGACTTCCTTAATCACTTCGACAGGTTTCTCTACGATCTTTTCTACTTCTACTTCTTTGATGACTTCCACCTCTTTAACGACTTCCACTTCTTTGACGACTTCCACTTCTTTGATAACCTCCACTTCTTTGACGATTTCCACTTCTTGTACGACAGGCACTTCTTTTATCACTTCTATTTCTTTGAAGACTTCTTTTGGTTTAGCACTTAACTGACTCGTGTAAGATTTTTTCTCAGTCTCCCATGAAGTTAGTTTAGAATTCCAGCTACTTTGCTCTGATTCATATTTAGAATTAAGCGCACTGTATCTTGACTCGTAACCGTTGTAATCTGATTGTAGCTTATTATATTTTCTTCTGGTGGTTTCCAATTCTTCATTAACACCAAAGAATTTAGATTTCATCCAGCTCCAAGCACCAAACCACCCAAGTAACCAAGCTCCCAGCATAAGTAATAAAGGAAGTAAAATGCACCAAGGACATCCAAATAGACCTGCACCGAATGCGAATAAATGTGGAGTAATTATAGAAAGAGTCATTGTAGTTTTATTTAATGTTTGTTTTTCGAATTTATTTTAATGTAACCTCGACACGACGATTTTTAGCCATGTTTTGAGGCGTATCATTTGGTGCTATTGGTTGATTTGGACCAAATCCATTTGTATCCATAGAGTTCAATGGTACACCACCATTTGTCATAATATAATTCTTGACATCATTTGCTCTGTTTTGCGATAAGGTGATATTTGCTGCTAAATTACCTGCATTATCGGTATGACCATCAACGTCTAATTTTGACCCAGGGACATGATCTAGATAGTAAAATAGGTCTGCAAAGTCTTGCCTATGCTGTGATGTAATATTAGGTGTATCAGATCCTGTAGCAAAGTATAGCATCATTGGCTTTCCATAGAGTCTGTCTTTAATAGCGGCTAATCTAGAAGAATCATCCTTCTTGTCAGAGAAAGCTAACTCGATACCTCTTCTAAGTGTATCACCTTTATAACAATTATCGGATATTCTTGAAGTAATATCTAGTTGATTGGAGGATACTTGCTTAGACTCAAGCCATGACTTAACATCATCAGCTCTTGCTAGTCCCAGATTGGGAAGAAGATTATGAGTATTTGTTTCTAAAGTATCATAGAGACCTGTAATCGTTAGGGATCTATCATTGTTATTTTTAAGATAATTGGCAACCTTATCAATTGCTGCATTGACGTCTGTATATCTTGTTAGATGGTTGAAGTTCGATCTTCTGAAGTGGACATTTTGGTCAATGTCAAAAATATCATGTGATCCATCACTCACTTCCCAATCTCCACAAGTATCGACAGGTATGGGAGGAGCGCAAATAAATTTTCTGCAAAGAAAATATCCTATTATCATCCAGATTAAAAGCAGGATGAAGAATATCCAAAAATATTTCATTTCGTTTTGTTAAGTATTGTTGATTGTAATCCTATACCAGACCACAAATAAATTTATGACAAAGCCAAAGTCCTATAGCGAGATATATCAGTAATAGAATCGCCCAGAACCACCATTTTGATTTCATATATAAAAGATTAATATGTGAGTGTAAATGAACAGATGCAGACCAGCAGTTAATTGAGGTTGATAAATGCTAATTTAATCAATATATGCCCTAAGACAAAACATATAACAGTAAATGTAGAATAGGTCAAAATTTAGGATGAGAAAAACATATTATTGCAAAATATTATATGTTACATTCTCAAAATCTGTTTTATATTGTTGATCCTTTAAGCATTCTTAACATTATGACGCAGTTTTATGAAAAGGTAATCAAAAAGTCTGCATCTTTATTTGTGAAATCTTTTTTCAATCATTATTCATGAAATCAAGGAGGCATTTTATTAGAGATATTTCCATTTTAGGACTAGGTGCAAAGAGCTTGACTTCGCTTTCTCAAAAAAGTCTATCAACAAATAGTACATGGACTGAGATAGCAAATCAATATTTCAAAGACCCTAATGGTAATTTGAACTTTAATACTGGCAGTGCAGGTGTAATGCCTATTAGTGTATATAATGAGTATATAAAGAATGTCAAGGCACTATGTGAATATGCCCCTTATGAGATAAAGGCTAGTATGAAAACCAGGATTCGTCGATCTCTTAAGAGATTAGCCAATCTTGTCAATGTTCAACCAGAGGAGATTTCTTATGTAAGAAATACCACAGCTGGCATCAATCACATCTTATTAGGATTTCCATTTAAGGAAGGGGATGAAATAGTTATATCTGAGATGGCATATTCTTATGTCAAGAATATCGCGAAGAGGCTGATAGAACTCAAGAAAGTGGTAATCAGGACTGTGAGAATACCTGGTGGTGGTTTTAATAGTGATGAAATCTTTGCGGGATTTAAAAATGAAATGAGTTCTAGGACGGCGTTGATAGTTGTAACTGGAATAACGCATCAATTTGGCTACAGGATGCCCGTCAAAAGTATCTGCCAATTAGCACACCAATATGGAGCAAAGACATTAGTAGATGCAGCTCATTGTATTGGTCACATTCCACAGGATATCAAAGACTTAGAATGTGATTACTACGTAAGCAGTCTGCATAAATGGATGTCTGCACCTCTTGGTACAGGAATGCTATATATTAAAAACGGATTGACATCGGATATAGAGCCTCTTTTGCCTTGCCCACATCCGGATTCAGAATCAATGGTTAAATTTGATTATACCGGTACAGTTGCATTTCAGAATGTGTTGAGTATGGAAGCGGTGCTAGATTTTCAAGAGGCTATTGGCTATGAACGAAAGTTTCAGCGTCTTCACAGTCTTGCTGATTTATTTGTCAGTCAGATTAAGGATATACCTACAGCAAATGTATTATCGGATAAAGACAACTTAACAGGAGTGATCGCTTTTAATTTTAAAGGCAAGTTAAGTATAGAACTTTTAAAAAAATTAGAAGAAAGCTATGGCATCCATGCAAAATTATCTGGATATAGACGTGAAGCATTTATAAGAGCATCTATTAATCTCCACTTGGAGGAAATGGATGTGATGTATTTTGCTAACAGTGTTCGCGAACTAGTAGCAAGTTAATTAATGTCAAAATTTGTAAGATTTCTCAGTGCCCACAAAGCACTTGCCTTTTCAATCTGTATAATCTATTACTTGCTTGTCGTATTACCTCATAATGAAGTAGGGAGAGCGGTTAATAATTTTTTCTCAGACTTTAGCCGAACCAAGTATAATAGGATTGTTGAAGGCTTATTTGTATTGATGATTATAATTCTTCTTGCGGTCAGTTGGAAGGTTATAAAAAAAGAGAGATTGCTAGGTATTATTGGTTCTCATCTAATCGTATCACTGTTGTCTTTCGTCTTTTGCTTTTACTTTTTAATGGTAGTCAGTGTAGAATCTGTGCATTTTATCCAATATGCTATTTTGGCATTTGTGCTTTTTCCAATAATTGGTCATTTCAGAAGCACGATGGCTTGGGGCACTATGCTTGGGGCACTTGATGAACTTTATCAATACTTGATCCTAGAGAATATTGCCTTTTATTTTGACTTTAATGATGTTGTGTTAGATGCAGTAGGCTTAGCCATGGGCTTGGTTATTCTTTTTATTTTGGGAATCAGATCCTTAGCTATTCCACCTACTAGAATTCTAAAAAGACCAGAGAAATTCTTACCATTGGGATTGGCAATAGTATTGATAGTCGCATGGGTGCTAGGTTATTTTTCTATAAACTATAATTATAATAATCCTGCATTTTTTACTTTATATAAGCATCCAATTCCTCAAGGATTTTGGTACTATCCACCAGGGCCTCCTGCCCGCTTTCATATACTAACGCCATTTCCAGCAATGTTAATTATTGCAGGATTAGTACTATTCTATGGCAAGTTAGATGGTCGTTCCGTGCATCACTAGTACAATAGTTATATATTAGCTTTTTTTATATCTAAAAATTAACCAAATATTATGGCAGTTATTAAAGTCGTAGAAATATTGTCCAATTCTACAAAGAGCTGGGAAGATGCAACTAAGAATGCGGTTGCAAGAGCTTCAAAATCTATTAAGGGAATTAAGTCTGCATATGTTCAGGAGCAAAGTGTGGTAGTATCCAGAGGAAAAGTGACTGAATATAGAGTCAACCTTAAAGTTTCTTTTGCTGTAAAATAAATATAGACCATAACTAGTCTATTAAAAGGTGACAAGCAGGTCACCTTTTTTTATTTAGGTTATAGAATCTAGAAACTACTAATCTCATTTAGATATTGATGAATAACTTTCTCTTCCCAATAGTAAGTAGAAGCCTCACTTACAAATCCGACATGCCCTCCATACTTAGGAGTCAATAAGGTAATCCATGGATTTTTGTTGACTTCTTCCAAAGGATAACAGGGCTTAGGAAGAAAAGGATCATCCAGTGCATTGACAATTAACGTAGGTACCTTTATGTCTTTTAGAAACTGTTTGCTATTGCTCTTATTATAATAATCTACTGCATTTTTGAATCCATGGAGATTAGCCGTATACACATCATCAAATTCGAAGAGAGACTTAATGGAATTTATGTGGGTAAGATCGACTAGTTCAGGGAACTGATTGCTTTTATCTTTTACCTTTATTCTGAGGGACTTTAGAAATTTTTTTTCATATATGAAGTTGGACTTTTTGCTGATTTGCCTTGAAGCTGCTTCCAAATCTACAGGTACAGAAATAGCAACGATAGACATGACGTCCCTGACAGAAGGGTATATGTTTTCTCCAACATATTTCAATACTAGGTTGCCACCCAGGCTGAATCCTACTAAAGCAATCTCATCATACGATGTGCCTAACTGCTGGACAACTTCATGAATGTCATCTGTAGCTCCACTATGATAGAGTCGCACATTTTTATTCATTGTTCCAGAACAACCTCTATAATTGATAGCGGCTATATCCCAACCTCGTTGGTGAAGGATGCTTCCTGTTCCGATAATATATTTGGATAAGCTTGATCCTTCCAAGCCGTGACATAGAATGGCAAGTCTATTGGATTGACTTCCCAGTCTATCTACATGGAGAAAATCTCCATCGCTTGTAGTCACAATTTCACGCGTATAATTTGGTATACTCTGTCTTCTGAATAAGACAGGGAAAATAGTATTGACATGACCGTTTCTCAGTATGAGTCTCGGTTTATATTCTTTAAACGCTATATTAGGAATCAGAAGTCCAATACTTCGATCTCAAAAATTAGATCAGCATTAGGAGGAATATCTCCGCCTTGGCCTCTGGTACCATATCCCAAAGGAGAAGGGATAAACAGAGTGCCAGAGCCACCTCTGCCAAACAATTGAATACCTTCTGTCCATCCAGGGATAACTTGATTTAAACCAATTCTCAATCCTTGATGCGAGTCAAATATCAATCCATCTGTTCTTGTTCCTATATAAGCTACGGTCACAACAGAAGAAACACTTGGCTTATCTGCAGAACCAGGCGTATCTATTATGTATTTTAAACCAGTAGCAGTTTCTTGGACTTCCAGATTATTTTGTTCTATAAATTCGTCAATGCTAATAAGGTCTGGGGTGTTATCCCCACAGGCTATGAATAAAAATCCCATTAGTAATAACCCTGCTACAAAAATCTGTCTCATATTTAAAAATTAATATATCATTTTGAAAATAGTTCGTCTAAATACCTCACTCTAGTATCATCATTAAACATAAATGGACAAGCATCCAAAGTACTATGCATGATGCTTACACAAGTATTTGTTTCTCCATCTATTCTGTCATCATGCTCCAAATCTAAAAAGCAATGACCTAATTCATGAAAAATCAAGAACTGTCTGTCATTTTCTTCTGCATCAGCCCAATAATCTCTGTCTATAATCACTTTACGAGGTCTTCTTTCATTTCTAAAACACTGACCTAGCACCTCTGATCTTCCAATATCCTGAAGTAGCCCTTCTATATTTGCTTCTACAAAATCCACTTCTATTCCTCTAGCAGCTGCTTCGTCTACAAATATCTGAAAATATGGCACTAATTCAGGATCAGTCTCCAATGTGTCTGTTTGATTACATCCAACGATAAACAATACTACAGCTAGAAGTGGAAATCTAAGGTTTCTTATGTTTTTAATTTTATTCACCTACTATTAATTAGAGTTTTAACGGATTAATATAGTTCTAAATTGAATTACATTATATTAATTATATTTCAAGTATTCAATAATTACCTTTAAGTCCTTTTTATGACGAATATTGAGAGCAAACTGCCTGTTAAGACGATTACACTCCTTTTCTCTCTTTTATGTATGATTATTACTACAAATAAGTTGCATTCTCAATCAGAAAATAGTCCTCTGCGAGAGATAGGCATACGATTTTCTGGATTCAATGATTTCAATCTTATGTATAAGAAATCCAAATCTGATAACATGTATCGTCGACACAGATTTCTGATTTCTTCTTTTTCGTTTAGTACCCGTGATAACAGTTATTCTTCCAATATTGGATATGCGTTTGGAAAAGAAACAAGACGGAGCATTAAGGATAATTTTGGCTGGTACATTGGACCAGAATACAGGTTTTCTGTCTTGTATAATTCCAGAGTTATCAATGCACCAAATATAACAAGACAAGTGACCATCCAACCCTCTATAGGCCTTGTCTTAGGTTTCTTTTTAGATATTTCAGATAGTATCATATTAAGTGCAGAAATAATTCCAGCGATTACTGCTGGCTATACGAGCTTTACTGATGCAGAGGATACCTTAATAATAGATGCTACGCTAAGCACAACTGCCACGGCACTGACTCTCATGTATCAGTTCTGATTTGTCTATGCTTGCTGCAAGTCATTATCTCAAGTTTTATAAGTCATTAGGCGCTGGAGAATTGATGCCGAAGATGTCTGAGGTCAGAATACTGAATCCCTTCAAAGAAGGTGAGACGTGGGCACTCATAAGTCGCTTTTATCACAAGTACTATAATAATAGTCATCGAAGAGTGTTCCTAATCGGCATCAATCCAGGGCGCCTCGGAGCAGGTGTGACAGGAATCCCATTTACCGATCCCTATCATCTGCAAGAAGTATGTGATATAGAACATGATTTCCCTCTCAAGCAAGAAATTTCATCTCTATTTATCTATGAACTTATAGATAAACTGGGTGGTCCAGATATATTCTATAAGCACTTTTATGTCACTTCTGTGTGCCCGTTAGGATTTGTTAAAGGCAAGAAGAACTACAATTATTATGATGACAAAATATTATTGAATGCGGTAGAGCCTCTCATCGTCAGAAGCCTGTACTTCCAGTCCAAGCATTTTTGCAATAATGCTATTGCTTACAGTCTTGGGAAAGGTAAAAATTATAATTATCTAAGATTATTGAATGATAAGCATGGGTTGGTTTGACGATATATTACCATTGCCACATCCACGTTGGATTATGCAATACCAGCGAACCAACAAGCTGCAATATCTGGATACCTATGCTAATGCGCTCAGTGTATGGACTTAGAAGCTCTCGCCACCACCATCAAAGGCACCACTTGATCCTCTTTTACCTCTTTGCTTCTTCTTTTGATTGATTCGATAACTGAGGGTAACGGTTCCCGTTCGGCTTCTCCATTGGAATTCCGATTGTTGGAAGAAGTCATCCAAAAACACCGAGCCAGCTCTTCTTCTTGAGTTAAATAAGTCTCTTATGCTCAGTGTTACCGATAGATTCTTTTTCTCGAGTAAGTCTTTGCTCCATCCTAGATCAACAGATGTGATTGCTCGGGATTCTCCTTGAGCGGATTGTCTTGGTCCTCTATAGTTAAGTCTTAGTTGGAGGTCAGAGTCGAAAAAGGTAAATCTGGAAGTCATCCTAGCATTCCAGGTTATATTATCAGTTTCCTGTAGATTGAAATTATATCTGTCCTCAAAGGCTTGAAAATCATCAGGATTATCTTGTACATCTCTATAGTATCTAAATACCTCCTGAGCCACATCCTCCTGATTTACACTCAACTGATTTCTAAATATGTTAGTATTAAAATTGAGGCGCAGCCATTTAAGCGCAGTATAAGAGGCTGTTATGTCAAGGCCATAATCATCAGTAGTGCCTACATTAACAGGAATACGAAAGGTAGAAAAACTGGTATTATCTATTGTAATAAGCCTCTGAATAGAAGATGCAGTACGTCTATAGAATAAGCTACTTGAGAGTGAGACATCTTCCCAATACTTGATAGATCCAATCTCATAAGAATCTGTAAACTGAGGATTCAAATTAGGATTGCCAGAGAAGAAGTTACGGCTATCTTGAAAAGTAAAGAAAGGATTTAAATCCCAAAAACGTGGTCTTCTAATTCGACGGCTATAGCTAATTTGTAACGCATCTGTGTCATTCAGATGATAAGAGACATGACCACTTGGAAATAGATTAAAGAAATCCCTTTTGTTCTCAGGTACATCTTGAGAAGATACCAAAATGGTATTGATCAAAGAGTACTCACTTCTTAGTCCAAATTGGAAACTGATGTCATTTAGCCTATTCCCATATATGCCATAGGTAGCAAAGACATCTTCGTCATAATTGAAGGCATTGTCTAGGCCGGGTAAGGCTGAGTAAAAGCCATTGGCATCAGCTTGTTCTACTAAGTAATTGGTTCTAATATCTCTAAGACTGCTTTTAAGTCCTACTTCGTACTTATGATCCTTCCCCAAAGGATGTACATAGTCAAGTTGAAGCTCAAGCGTTGTATAATCTTCCCTGACATCACCCCTTTGATTTAGAGTAACTTCTTGGGCATTAAATGAGGTCTGGGTTTCTGTAAAAATGTTTCTTTCAGTTTCTAATCTATCTCTGAAGGATATACTGGCATTTAATTTATGTTCTCGTGAAGATAACTCCTTAGAATAGTTTAGATCATATTGCAAGGCACTTTCAATTTCTTTCTCATCATCTCTTCTAAATGTCGTTAGTTGAAGTAATTCATTAGGGATGTCATTTTCGAAATCATCAAAATCAAAAAATTGACTGTCATCTATATTTTGCCATAAGGGTTCAAAGTTAAAATTACCCAATGCATCTGAGTAGTCTTGAAATAAAAGGTCAGCTACATTATTATTGTCAGAATATTTATAATTAAATGAACCAGTTAATTGGTCCTTGTCAGAGAAGTAATAATCTGCTCCAAATCTTATACTATTACTCAGCCCACCCCTAGACATATCTCTATTTTGGATAGTTAATTGTCTTTCTAGATTGTTGCCAGATTCATTATTAGTCAATCTATCTTGGATGGTGTTGCCCCCACCTGGACCTGTTCTATAATTGATACCATAATTGACAAACCAATTAAGATTGTTTTTACGATAGTTAAGATTGGCAGACAGGCCTGCATTAGTTGGGAGCCCTCCAGAAACATCTATTGCCCCATTAAATCCGCCTCCTGTATTCTTTTTCAATACAATATTGATAATGCCTGCCATACCTTCCGCGTCATATCGTGCTGAAGGATTGGTTATAACCTCTATTTTGTCAATCAGATTTGAAGGTAGACTCCTGAGACCACTTCCATCATTGACGCCGACAAGGCTGGATGGTCTTCCATCAATTAAGACTCTGACGCCTTGAGAGCCTCTGAGTGATATATTACCTTCTATATCCACATCTAAAGAAGGTACATTATTCAGTACATCCTCAGCATTACCTCCTCTGTTAGCTAAATCTTTATCTACTGTGAATACTTTCTTATCCAGTGAGAATGTAGTCTCACTCCTTTCAGCGACAATCTCAACATCTTCTAACTGAACAGCATCAGGAGATAATAGAATTTCACCTAAGTCAATTATCTGACTTCCTGCACTAATCTCAATATGATCTATAGTGTGTGACTTATAGGAGATGAATTCTATGACGGCATATATGTCTAATTTATCTGATTTGAAAGAGAATAAGCCCCCAATTTCCGTTAGTCCACCTCCAGATATGACACCATCTGATTTGGAGTATATGGAAACAGTGGCAAATTCTAACCCTTGACCTGTCTCCGAGTCTATCACTTTGCCTTTGATAATAATTGGAGGTGTCCAATTGTTTTCTCTGGTGCTGCTACCAGTTTGAGCAGTACAAATACTTATATGTAGGTATAACGTAGTTAATACTAGTAAGCACAGTCTCATCTAAATCTTATATCTGAAGGCCAAAATTACTCATTGCAACCAAATAGTTAAGACAAAAGATGATAGCTATAGGTTTACAGATTAGGATAAAATCTACGTGATTTGTAAGGAAAATAAACCTGTTCATCGATAGAGTAGGGTCTGAGAATTATGAAAATCTTAATTTGTCGTAAAAGATAACCTCCTTACTCACTTTTACGTTAATGCTATAAGTTATTGGTTGTTAGACTAAAATATGAAGCAGTATGAGAATTTGGATTAGTATGTTGGTATTATTAGGAAGCATTAGTATTCAGGCGCAAACTCATGTCGAGCCAGATTTGGAAAGAAGTAGAAAGTATATACTATACAAAGTCAATGAAATTCGCACTAATGGGTGTCGCTGTGGAGGGGAAAGGCTGAAGGCAACTCATAAATTGATGTGGAGCGAAACATTGACAGCTAGCGCACGAGCTCATGCAACAGAGATGGATGAGTATAATTTTTTTGGACACAGATCATTGGATGGAAAAGATATAGGGGACAGATTAGATGACTTTGATTACCCTTGGCAATATGTGGGTGAGAATCTTGCAGAAGGACAAGACAATTTTGAAGAGGCATTAGAAGATTGGTTGGAGAGTGATTCTCATTGTAGAATGATTATGAACCCAGATATGAAAGAAATGGGAATGGCTAAGGTGGGCAAGTATTGGGTGCATCATTTTGGTACAAGGATGCCTAAGCATTATAAGAGGACTAGAACATATTATAAAGAAGGATAATACGTATCTTCGAACTAAATTACATGAGCGCCATTGTCAAAGAAAACACTATACGTCATTTTTGCTCAGTGGCTACTCTCTTTCCAGCTAATAGCACAACAGCCTCAAGTAAGGGATACTTCCTCTGCTGATATCCTGATCAAAACAAACGAATTACCAACTCAAGAGGATAGCACGAAAACTAGAATCATTTTCAAAGAAGCGGAAAACTTTATCCGTGAAGCAAAGGATGATCTTGATATCCAGACAGCAAAAGGAAATGTAAAGATTGTCCACGATAGTATATACATGTATACTAACTCAGCTCAAATTATAGGAAATAATCTATTGCTTGCCATAGGAGATGTCACCATCATCCAAGAAGATTCGATCAATGTCTTTTCTGATTCATTAAGATATACAGGAGATGAAAAGTTGGCCCGATTGTATGATAATGTTGTCCTGGAGTCTGGAGATAAAAAACTTTTTACAGATATCCTAATCTACAATCTAGACGCAAAGAAAGCTACCTTCCAAGATACTGCTATACTTACACGCCAGACTATGCGCTTGTCAAGTATCAGAGGGACGTATGATGTCAATACCAAATGGGCTACATTCTATGATCAGGTGACTATTATCGATGAAGATTTTCAGCTGACTTGTGATTCCTTACATTATGATACAGATATAGATCGGGCCTACTTTCTATCTCCTACATATATTATACAGGGCGAAAAGAAAATTTACTGTGAAGATGGATACTATGATATCGAGAGTGGAAGGTCTTATTTTTCTGAAGAGGCGATTATTAGGGATAATAATCAGACAGCAAAGGCAGACAATATTTTAGTATCAGAAAAGGATAGTACCGTAACCCTTACTGGAAATGCCGTTGTGCTGGATTCTACAAGTCAAGCTCAGGGTGAGACAATTATCTATAATGACAAGAGTGGAGACATAACAATAGTAGGGGAGGGTAGCTATGTCAACGAAGATACACGAATCGAAGGTCCACATATTTTCTACAACAAAAAAACAGAATATTATAAGGCAGAAGGTCGAAATAGAATAATCAATTCGCAGGGTGTTTTAGAGGCAGATACTCTAGAGTATGTCAAAGAAACAGATTGGGGAATAGCAGTAGGTAATGTCATCTATCTGGATACGTTAGAAGATAGAACTATTTACACGGAGCGACTCTATTATCGGGATAGTACTGAGTATGTCAAAGCTGTAGTAGATAGTCTAAAGCCATTGCTTCTGATAGAAGTGGATGGAGATAGTTTATATGTAACTGGGGATACATTAATAAGAGAAGCACCATTAGATAGTTTGTCTTATCTGGAAGCTATAGATAATGTGAAGGTGTATAAGTCTGATTTGCAAGCTGTATGTGATTCTTTATATTATTCTAATGTTGATTCAACGTTTAGGTTTTTTAAGAATCCGGTTGCCTGGTCGGATACAACACAATTTCTTGGAGATACAATCAATATCTTATTAAGAGATGATAAAGTAGAGGAAATTATATCTAAGAAGAATGCTTTTATTATTTCTGCAAATCAAGGCACCTATTATGATCAGATTAAGGGAAGACTCATTCATAGCTATCTGGATAGTAATGAATTGAAGCTTATGGAAGTTCAAGGAAATGCAGAATCTCTTTATTTTCTAAAAGACAGCGATGATGCCTTTATAGGTCCGAACCTAACACTTTGTAGTCAGATGGTTTTTTATTTTGGAAATAGTGAGCTTGATAGTATTACCTACTACACCCAACCAGAATCTACCTTGACACCTATGGAGCAGGCTGGTCCGGCTGATTTTAAATTATCAGGATTTAGGTGGGAGTCCTCTCGACGGCCAGTAGAAGTTGGCTCACTTAGAATTCCATCTGATTCGCCAGTAAGAGAACTTGATCCTAATGATGAAACAGATAGTGAAGAGCATAACTCGGATGAGTTTGAATCCAAGGTAGAAGAGGTAATGGATAACATTGAAGTCAACAATAAACCCAAAGCAAAGATACCTAAGAAGCCACCAAGTGGTGATCCAAGAAGAAGATCGCCTGTAGGAAGCGGGCAAAACCGTTAGGAAGATTATAGCTTTAGATATTATTTTTGATGGATGAGAATTATTGGACTGACAATATTGACAGTATTGAGTTTGGTTGATTTATTTTGTCAAGATAATCAACCTTTTGCCTTAGGAAATGATGCCTTCAAAGAGAGTAATTATGTTTCGGCAGTGTCAGAATATTCCAAACTATTAGACCAAGGGTATTACTCTCCTGAACTTTACTATAATTTGGGTACATCTTACTTACAGCTAAATCAGATTGGTAAGGCCATATTATACTTGGAAAAAGCACAGATTGCGAAACCAATGGATGGGCGCATCAGACAAAATTTGGCTATTGCTAGAGATAAAGTGGATACGACAGTAATAGAGGTGCCTGACTTTATAATATTACGTTTTTGGAAAGGTTTTTCGAGGCTTCTCAGTCCATTGCTATGGTTGGTCTTGAGTATTTTGATGGGGGGTATTTTAGTGTTTGGTATATATAGATGGAGGATGGGCGAGACGAGTGCTGTTAAGCTTAGAGGATTTACAACGATGATAATTGGCAGCGTGCTGCTGTTACTCTGTCATTTTGCAGGACGATCATCCTTAACTCAGAAGACAGATGATTCGGTAGCGATAGTGATGAGAAGTACCACGCTGTATGATGCTGCTGATACAAGATCTGAAGAATTAGAAGCCCTATCAGAAGGTGTCAAAGTTAGGATATACGATGAGGTAGATGACTGGTATCGGGTCAGTCTAGTCAATAAAGAATTAGGCTGGGTAACAAAAGAGAGTGTAGAGAGAGTGGCCGATTATAACACGATGAAATAAAAAAAAAGGCTTCCAATATGGAGCCTCTCTTTTAAAATTGATTATTACAAGTTTATCTTTTGTTATTCCTCTTCTCCAGATGCTTCAGGTCTTCCTCCATCTAATCTGTCCTGGAGTTCCTTTAGCTCATCCCACTTACCTTCTGCAGCTAACTTAGACTGTGATGGCCATGTGTCAGGAGTATGTACTCTATATCTTGGTCCTGCTGCTTCAAGTATTTCTTTGAGTCTGCTCACAGGTGCTGCTGCTAAATCTGCAAAAGTAATTATGCCAGCAGCTCCTAAATGTTCAGCTATCTTAGGACCTATGCCTTCTATCTTAGTTAATTTATCAGGCTTCGCACCTACTACAGGAGCAGCTGGTTTGGCGTCTGCTTTTGGAGCAGCAGGAGCAGCTTTCTGAGGAGCAGCTTTCTGTGGTGCTGCAGCTTTTGGCTGAGCTTCCGCTTTTCTTGCCTTTGGAGATTTGACGGCTGCGCCTCCATTTCCATCCATAGGAAGAATATTCACATAAGTTCTACCTTTCTTCTTCGTTTCGAAATCTACATAGCCTTCAATCTTAGCATGTAAGGTATGGTCTCTACCCATATAGACATTATTGCCTGGGTGAAATTTGGTACCTCTTTGTCTAACAATGATATTACCTGCTTTTGCATATTGGCCACCAAATAATTTGACGCCTAGAAATTTCGGTTTACTATCTCTCCCGTTATCCGTACTACCTACTCCCTTCTTATGTGCCATGGTATTTTAGTTTTTTACTTATTAAGGATTGTTCAACTAGGAAATTGAGTCAATTTTGATTTTTGAGAAAGACTGTCTGTGACCATTTTTCACTTTGTAGCCTTTTCTTCTTTTCTTTTTAAAGACAATAACCTTATCACCTTTGGCGTGATTAAGAATAGTCGCCTTGACACTACCAGCAACCGTTGGCGTTCCTATATTAGTGCTGCTTCCATCTGAGGTCATTAGAATCTTATCAAAACTTACAGAATCTCCCTCTGCGGCATCTAGTCTGTGGACATATAATTCTTGACCTGACTTTACTTTGAATTGTTGACCTTGTATTTCTACTATCGCGAACATGCTTGTGTTTTGATGTTTTTTCAAAAGGATTGCAAAGATATGCTTTTCTATTCCTTTTTCCAATACTGATGGATGCCCAATTCACTGATTATCAGAGAGTCATAGCAGATTGAGATCGTTAGTTCGTATGATATTAATATATATGTGTAACTAATTGAATTTTAGTTAACTAGAAAAGTTGGCTATCCACTTGAGTTGATTTAAATAGTACATTCTATGAGCGGACACTAAGATAATCGTCCAGTAAGATGCTTTTCTTCAGCTTTTCACCATCCCGAATTATGGTCATTTTTACTTTCTTACCATCCTTTTTATTCAATTTGCGATTGACAGCGGATAAGGTAAGCAGCTTTGTTGGCACGATGCCAATGCGATGAATCTTATCTCCAGATTGGAGACCAGCGTCATGTGCTGGGGCTCCCTTTATTACATATTTGATGACAAATTGGTTAAGTTTTTCTCCCACCGCATATATGATGAGCCCAGATTTATCATAATACAGATTCTTATTATAATTCTTAATTGGCTTTAAGTATAATTCAGACTTTATATAATCAATTATAATCCGAAAGCGAGATAAGATAGGATTACCTAATATCCCATTTCTGTTATTGATTAAGTCGGTATCAATTTCTTCATTGAGCACTTGATAGCTAGAGACTACATTGTGGAAAAATAAAGAATTACTAAGGTATAATGATTTGAATTTGGCTTGATATCCAATAATATCTCCACCAAGGCCTACCCCTAATGGTCCTTCAACATACTTTTCTGGTAACTCAAAGTTTGTATGCGTCTCCAAAAATAATAATGATCCCAAGGAAGATCCTGTATCTAATAGTAATTTTACATTAGTCTTATTTCCCTTATACATGTAGAGATCAGCATGGATATAGGGTTTATTATCTTCCATGCTTAATGAGATTTTCTCATATCCTTTTCCAATAGGAGGATTGAATGCGTCCCTTTTATAAAAAGTGATTTCACTTTTTTTGTAGTTGATGTCCAACACGCTGCCCCAGAAGAGTCTTCCCCCAATGAGGCCATCAATTGGAATCCCAATTGTCTCATTAAAATTCATAAAGTTATCGTCCAGAATAATGAAATCTCTTAGAATAGGCTTGTTGTTAGGTAGAGTGATAGAAACATTTCTGCAAATCTGACCACTGACTTGCTGGACTAGGTCAGCTCCTTTGATAACGATAGGCTTACCCTCTGGAAGATGTAGCTGTTCTCGTATTTCTCGATTGAATAGGATTAAGTTTTCAGCGCCAGTATCTAAAAGGAGATGGACATTTTGTCCTGCCCCTAAGGTGGCTTTAATGACGATCAGACCATTGATAAGTTCGAAGGGTATTGTTATTTTTTCTTTTTTATCATCAATGAGAATCAATTTTGAAGATTGCGCATGGTAACTTGATATAGAGTTGCCTATTAGAATTAGGACAACACACCAATTGATAATCTTCTGATTTTGAAAGAACACCTTCTCAAGGTACTCAAGACTTTTGTCAAGGGCAAAAAAAAATCCCGACAAGGACACCTTGTCGGGATATATGTCTGAGAAAAGAATCTCTTATTTGGAGATAACCATTTCTATTCTTCTATTCTGTGCTCTGCCTTCTGCAGTGCCATTGTCTCCTACAGGATTGGCATCACCAAACCCTTTAGACATTATTCTATTAGCAGTTATGCCTTGACCAAGCAATCTAGCCTTTACTGCATCTGCTCTAGCTTGTGATAACTGAACATTAGCAGCAGCATCACCTGTATTATCAGTGTAACCTTCTACACTAACAGATACACCAGGATATGCCTTAAGAATGGCAGCCATATTGTCTACCTCTACAGCTGTAGTGCCATCTATTTTAGCTGAGCCTGTTGCGAAAGTCAAGTTTTTGAAAGTAAATCTTCCATCACCTTTGAAGCCTCCCTTGATGAAGTCCATCATCTGAGAACCAGCTGAACCAGCAGTAAATTTGATACTCTCTAATGCTTTAAATGCGACATCATCTACTTTAGAGAATATATCTCCTACAGCACCCATAGCACCTTTTGCAGCATCACCCATAGCACCAGCTGCATCACCCATAGCACCAGCAGCATCACCTGCCATATCAGCAGCTCCTTTAGCTGCATCACCAGCCATATCAGCTGTCTTTTCTACAGCACCTTTAGCTTTGTCTACAGCATCTCCAAAAATTGAATTTTTGAAGAAAAACCCTAGTGCTCCTACTATCAAAGCTATCGGTATCAACCATCTGAAAATAGATCCTCCTGTTTTTACAGCAGCACCACCTACATCTCCTGCTACATTAGCTGCGTTGCCTACAATTTTACCTGCACCGCCTACAACTTTTCCAGCCGCATCACTTGCACCGCCTACAACTTTACCAGCTGCGTTAGCCGCACCACCAACAACTTTTTTGCCTGCATCCATACCGTCACTAGCTAAACCAGAAACAGCACTAGCACCTTTACTAAAGAAGCTACCACCTAATGATGATAATAAGCCACCTGGCATACTAGATTGTGCATATTGTCTTTGAGATCCTAAGAATTTTCCTAGACCTACAGCATCTAATGCTTTGTTTTTAATATGTCTGCCTACCATTGACATTAAAAATGGAGCAGCCATTTTGATAAGTGAAGAAGCCGCGCTGCCTTTAAGTCCACTGAATCCAGCTAACTTGTCTATAAGACCACCAGTATTGTTGCCTAATAGAAGGCTAAGTACACCTGATCCTCCATTCATAAGCTTAGCAACATTACCTGCGCCACCGCCGAACAGTCCACCTATATCATCCAAAATGCTATCATCCTGACCTTTTGCCAAGTCGAATAGCTTAGTTAAACCGTTACTGTCATCTGCAGTGTCAGCCATTTTTCCTAATAATGTAGGAAAAATACCATCAAGTGCTTTTTGTACACCAGACTCCGATTCACCTAAAAATTTGGAAGCGTTAGAAACTAAAGAACCAGAAATCTGATCCTTTACCATATCCAATAAATTCATATTAGTAGTTATTTAGATTTGAAATATTAGTTTTTCGTGTCAGTTAGGGATGATAAAAGCCATAGGGTATTATGCTAATAAGTCTTAGGGATGATTAGACTTAACGTGCGAATGATAGGAAAAAAGCTTGCCAAAAATAACGCTATTACAGCTTTATTACAATTTATGTTAATATATATGAGTCTTGGATAGTTCCACAAAGCTCATTTTTCCATTCAATTATTGTAAGAAGTAAATAGATTATAGGGCTTAAAGTAAATTTTTAACATATAAAAGATTGCTGATCAGTAGATGAAATCTTAAAATTATTTTTCCTAAGTTGGATGGACTATGGCAACTTTAAATCTTGACTTGGCACTTTTTGAAATACAGTTGACCCATTTGGTTGAGTCAGAGATCAAGAATAAGCAGTGGTTGCAGCAGATATTCCAATGTTACTCTCTATTCTTTGAGCATATCACCACCTCTGACTCGATAGCTTTTACGACCTTATTTAGCAGAATCGCCTATGCAGGCGTTCAGTATAACTTGTCAGGTACCCTCATCTTCGAAGCCCATTATTTCCGAAAGACCATGGAGAATGGATTAGTAGAAGAGAATGAGATTGAAGAGCATGGACAATTTGGTTTTTACCTCATTTATACGATAGCCCAGAAGGTTAATGATTTTAGATGGACATCTCATTATAGTCGTCCATCCTTAAGTCTGAAAAAAGGGGAAGAAAACAAAATAGAATTTAATCGAATTGTCGAAGGCTTACTTATTACCATAAGTGATGATTATCAGCAATTTTCTATGATTACAAAAGCTAATCCAGAAGCAGTGCTTACCGTCACCCTAAGAAGTAAAGATCATCTTGAAGAAATTAAACAGATCAAAAAGTACATGCCTCTGCCCTTGGCTATCAATTTGATTGATGTAAGCTTTTATACAAATCAAGAAGCTTCTGCGAAAGGCATTGTGCTCAGGCCAGATATGTTATTAGGCGTTACGTCTATTTCAGAATGTTTTTCAACTGCTGGAGCCACTTCATTATCTTATCTCGGTAGGAAGTTAATACCATCTGATTCTTCTGTTCATATGCTTATTGGAAATATTGTCAATCAATTTTTGGATGACCTTATTCATAACCCTTGCTTGCAGTTTTCAGATGTCATGACTCAAACTTTTCGGATGGCACCAGAGGCTTTTTCATTGATGAGTGACGGAGAAGTCAAGGATTGTATTTCTAAAGTCAAAGTACATTTCAATAATCTAAAAAAAGTTGTCACTGATGAATTAGCTGAAGCTGGTATCACAAAAGAAAGATCATATCTAGAGCCTAGTTTTTATTCCAATGAGTTTGGCATACAAGGTCGATTAGATTTGTACCACTATAATGATAGTTTGTCCAAATCTGACATTGTAGAACTCAAGAGTGGACGTTTGTATCAAGCTCATAAGTATGGGCTTAATCAGAATCATTATCTCCAAACTTTGCTCTATGACCTGATATTGGAATCTGTCTATAATGGAAAGGTCAAATCCACTAATTATATTTTGTATTCTGGGCATGATGGTAAGCGATTACGATTTGCTCCCAAGGTAAGAGATAAGCAGTTGGAGGCCATGAGGCTAAGAAATAAAATCATCCTATTGGAGGAGATTTTAACAAAAGTTGATAATGATGAGTATGCACATATACTATCTAGGTTAGATCCAGATAATATTCCGGAAGGCTATACATTTCTTAGGAGAGATGCCAAACGGTTTTGGGATGCGTATGGAAGACTCACTGAAATGGAGCAGTCATACATTAGAAATTTCATTGCATTTATCTCAAGAGAATTTCAATTATCCAAAATTGGCAGACATGGTATCTATACATCAAATGGGTTAGCTTCACTGTGGTTGGATCCGTTGATGGAAAAAGCAGACATGTTTACAATATTGTCACATCTCGAAGTCAGTTCTAATGACACTGATGCTGAGGTTCCATCCTTGACCTTAACGTTTACAGAGGCTAGCCACCGATTATCCAAATTTAGGGTAGGGGATATCACAGTATTATATCCATTTGAAGGTGAAGATGTTTCCGTACTGAGTCACCAGTTATTTAAGTGTACAATTCTTCAAATATCATCTGAGGGTGTCACTGTCAGACTGAGAGCTAGGCAGAAGAATTTTGAAATTTTTAGAAAATATCGATTATGGAATTTGGAAGCTGATGTTTTGGACAGTGGATTCAGAAAGCAATTCCATGGGCTGTATGAGTATATGATTTCGAATGAATCTTATCGATTCAAAATTTTAGGTGTGGAGGCTCCAGAGAATCCAAATCTCATAACTCAATACAATAAAAAAGGACTCACTTCTGAGCAGAACCAAGTACTCAATCAAGCCTTATCATCCAAGGATTATTATTTGCTATGGGGTCCTCCAGGGACAGGTAAGACTAGTGTGATGATTTCGGAAATGGTATCACATCTTTACAATCATACCGATGAGAATATTCTTCTGCTTGCATATACCAACAGAGCAGTAGACGAGATATGTGCCGCAGTAGAGAGCTCAATTGGGAAAAAATATATACGAGTAGGGTCTCGATATTCTACTGATGATAGGTATAGGAAGAACTTGCTGCAAAGTAAAACGGAACGGTTATCAAATAGAAAGCAATTTCTTGAGGTATTTGAATCACATCGCTTATTTATTTCTACAGTATCTTCTTTTCAAGGTAAGCGAGAATTGTATGCACTTAAGAAATTTGATACGGTTATAGTGGATGAAGCCTCACAGTTGCTAGAACCGATGTTGATTGGAATGCTTGGTAAGTTTAAACGATTTATACTCATAGGAGATCACAAACAATTACCAGCGGTTGTCACCCAGGATATTAATCACAGTAAGGTCAAGGATACACAATTGCATGCCGTTGGATTAATAGATAGCCGTATGTCTTTGTTTGAAAGAATGTATAAGCAATGTCAAACAAATGGATGGAATTGGGCAATAGGTGCTCTTAAAAATCAAGGTAGGATGCATCAGGATATTGTATCCATTGTTAGTGAAGAATTCTATGATGGTAAGTTGTCAATACTTGCTGGTATTTCGAGATTATCCAGTATGCCGGATTTGTCCTCTAATAATTTAATAGAAGAAAGTCTGATTAGAAACAGATTGATATTTATAGATACGCAAAGGGCACTGGATATCACTAGAAAAACCAACTTAAACGAAGCCATCACAGCGGAGAAAATTGCGAAGCATTGGTCCCAAATATATGAGAATAATCATTTGGAGTTCAATCAGAATTCATTAGGTGTTATTACGCCTTTTCGGTCGCAAATTGCACTTATTAAGAGTCAACCATACTTTATTAGTCAGGGTCAAATTACAATAGATACCATAGAGAGATATCAAGGTGGCGCCAGAGATAGAATCATCATCTCGCTAGCTGTGAGTCAGGCCTTTCTTCTCGAAGCTATTAGCAATGTCAGTGATGAGGGGATAGATAGGAAACTGAATGTGGCACTTACAAGAGCCAGAGAACATTTAATTATCTTAGGCAATAAAAATGTCCTTCAGAAAAATCCTTTATATGCCAGATTGATTGCGAGATGCCATGAGATGTCAATAGATTTGCTGTCCTAAATTATTAACCAAAAAGAAAATTCAAATAGTGAGAGTATTGATGGTGTGCCTAGGAAATATATGTAGATCTCCACTCGCCCATGGAATTATGCTAGCTAGGATAGCAGAGTTAGGGTTGGATTGGGAAGTAGACAGTGCAGGTACAGGTGCTTGGCATGTTGGAGAACAACCAGATCGGCGATCGGCGCAGGTGGCATTGGAGAATGGGATAGACATATCATCTCAACGAGCACGGCAGTTTGTAAAAGGCGATTTTATGGACTTCGATCATATTATAGCCATGGATGCCAGTAATTATAATAACATTATCCAATTAGCTAATTCGGATGCAGAAAGAGAAAAGGTGACTATGTTACTTAACTACTCTTATCCTGGACAAAATAGACAAGTTCCTGACCCTTACTACGAAGGCGGATTTGACTCAGTCTACAAAATGATATATCAAGCAGTAGATGATTTCATCAATATCATAATAGAGTAGGTGGGAAAGAAAGAAGCATATCAAATCAATGTTTCTGGTGTTGTCCAAGGGGTTGGTTTTAGATATTTCACCAAACAAAAAGCGGATCAATTAAATATAATGGGTACTGTCCAAAATCTTTCTGATGGTAGTGTAGAAATCTATGCCGAAGGATCTCAGAGTGCCGTCCACGCCTTTCTTAACTGGTGTCATCATGGTCCTCCTTCTGCAAGCGTTAATAAATTAGAGTATGTCTCAACCAAGGTCCATAATACAAGCAAATTCAGAATAATTAGGTAGTCTATGATGCTAGTTAAAAGATTACTAATCCTTGATGCTGTTGGTGCTGTGGTGTCCGTTGTGATGTTGGGAGTCGTTCTTGTGAAATTTTATGATATTTTTGGAATTCCAATTTCTGTGCTTCATATACTTGCAAGTATACCTGTTGGTTTTTTCATATTTGATTTATTGGCAATATTCTCGAAAGAAAAGATACAACCTGGTAGACTAATGACGATTGGGATCCTAAATATTTTGTATTGTCTCCTATCTTTTGTAATGGCTATTGTGCATGCCTCCTCACTGACAATTTATGGCTGGGCTTATATAATTGTAGAAATTATAATTGTTGTTGCTCTTAGTGCTTTTGAATTGAAGACAGGACGAAATTTTCTTTCATATACTTAACTGACAAATCCTTTGTCTCTCCATATTTGCTCGATCACTGCTAAGCCTTTTTGTTCGAGCATCATTATATTTTCAGGCGTCACACTATGGATGTCATTATGGCTTTCTATGGCTCTACTAACATCTTCCACTTTGAGGATGTGTATAATTGGATACGGGCTTCTGTTGGTATAATTAGACACCTCATTAAGCTCTTTGTCTTTGAAGATATACTTTGGATGGAAACTGGCTAATTGTACGACTTCACTTAAGCCACTTCTTTTAAGTTCTTCATCCAAAGCATAATAGACATCCAGATAGTCATGAAAATCCTCAAGACCTTTACTAATTATTATGAGTTTGGTCGATATCTGATTTGAATGATTAATGATGATCTCAATACTCTCATTCATTTCATCCAATAGGGATTCATAACTAAATTCTATGACTGAAAAAGCTACCTGTTCGTTTTCATATACTTTGGAGGCAAAGGGGCAAAGACCGTATCCTATGACTATATCAGTAAGCCATTTTTGAGTAAGTAATATCTCATGGGCAGTGGTCATAAGATTTCTTTGTAGACAGCTTTTACATAAGGTCCATTGAGAAATGACTTAGTGTCTATTTGACTTTGAAAGACTGGCCCCTTAAGATTTCCTTCAAGTAATAATCTTGCTGACTCGCAGAGTGGAGCAGCAGTGGTTGTTTGTATAGCTCTCAGAGTGTGCTTGCCTACTAACGATGGTTTAATGTGCAAGGATTCTTCTTCAGCTCTCAGCATGTTATATTGATCCTTACCTTTCACAGAAGCATAGACAATTACGATATCATCTTCTACTGCAGGAATCTGACTTAGCATTGTCTCATTGAGATGCTCTACCTTATCTTTTTCGGGTGGCGTACTGCCTATGATCCTTTTGGCCCAGGCATAATGTCCTGGATATCTAAGGGTCTTATAACTGAGGTTTTTTACTTTTCCAGCCAAAGCTGACGGTAGATCGGCAGCTCCACCAGATGTAAAATCATCTTCGTATTCAATGCCATCCAATAAGATGGTCTCAGTATTGGATAATGAAGGGATATAAGTTGTCTTATAGTCTTGAACTACAATGGCATTCTTGACATACTCAGTGGCGACGCCAATCGGACTCCAGGTATAAGCATAGAAATAAGGACTGCGGGCATTTTTAGACAAAGCACCCACTCGCATATCTATCGCCTCCACTTTGTCCACGTTATACTTGGCACAAAATCTTTTGTATAAATGGTGTGCAATGATATTAATATATCCAGGGGCCAGACCAGTCTGAAGGATAAATCCTGTATTCGCTTGCTTAGCAATCTCAGTTACCTGATTGGTCTCATTGACATATTCGGTGAGATTGGCATAATGGCAGCCGTAGTGTTTTGCATATTCTGCTAATCTGGGTGCTTGACTTCCAGGCAAACAATCAAGAATGATGTCAGATGACTGAAGAGCTTTTTCCAGATTGTCATTGGTTCCAGATTCTGGGATTTGCAGACCAGTAGTGTTTGACGATTGAGCTCCTTGATTTATATAGCTGGCTGCCCCATTAGCAGCTTCTTCATATCTATCCGCAATTGTTATTTCACAATCTAAATGGTTAGTGGCTTGGAGAATCAATCCTGTGGCTTTACCTATTCCACCTCCTCCAGCTATTAATATGTGATGTTTTTTCACGAGATCTAATTATTTCGCTCAAAGGTATATATATAGTTTCTTGAAAAATATATAAGAAAAAGAATATTAGACAGTAGGCTGGAATGCTGTGGAAATTAACATATTATGAAAAATACATATATGTAAATAACAGTTTTTTAATAAAAAACACATTACAATATTTCATAATATGATAATATAACCTACATTTGCGTCGACTTAATTATTTTTTCCGAAACCCGATTTGTATTCCCGATGGCTAGAAAGACTCCGAAAAGAGCAAAGAAGCATAGTGCTGGCAACTCAATTTTTAAGGACGAGAGAATTACAAAAATACTAGGAGTAGTATGCTTTTTCATAGGCATTTTCCTCACTATTTCATTTGTGTCCTATTTTTATACATGGAAGTATGATCAAGACAAAGTTATAACACTCTCAGCCTCATTATTGTTCAATGGAGATGTGTCTGTTCAGAATTGGTTAGGTAGATTTGGCGCATATATTTCTAACTTTTTCTTCTATTGGGGTTTCGGCATTAGCTCATTTATTTTTGTCTTCCTTGCATTCAGATTAGGACTAGACCTCATTCGCAAAGCACCACTCAAGCAGTTTTTAGATCTTTCACTCCATAGTTTCTTATTGGCGAGTTTTATCTCTGTCGTGATGGAATTTATCATGATCAAGAGTGATTTTAGCTGGGGTGGACTTATGGGGTACTCTATGTGCCATTATCTGATCAATTTCCTTGGTCAAGTTGGATTAGTGCTCCTCTTAATACTATTATGTTTTGCAACTTTCATATGGATAGTAAACCCAATGTTACAAATACAGGGCTTGTCTCTGGCAGGAGTATCAGATAGAATAAATTTTTCTGGTCTAGATTTTTTCAAAAGTTCATTGGAATCTGTCAAAGAAAAAAAGAAAACGCTGAGACCCAAATCAGCTGGTTCAAGAAGAAGGCTCTTCGACACGGACAATACGTCAGAGAAGGGGGCCATGCCAAAAACCGATGTTAAAGAAGCGGGAAGTTCCAATAGTGATTCTAATAGAATAGCGTTGGACCTTCCTAATTCTTTGACTGATACTGCTTCTGCTGACCCAATCGCAAAAGCAGGTCCTGCAAAAAAATGGCCAGAACGAAAAGCACCTACAGCTGAAAAACCTCAATTGGAGCTAGAGCTGGAACAACCTAGTGAAGCACCTCAGGTAGACGTAGTGGAAGCTAGAAAAGGTCCAGATATGGATAGTACAAAATTGTATGTCCAAGAAGAGAATATCGGTGATACTGAGCCATATGATCCAACTAAAGATTTATCAAAATACAAACCTCCAACCTTTGATCTATTGACAGATTATTCTAGCTCTAAAGTTGAGATAGATAGACAAGAGTTGGAAAACAATAAGAATAATATTATCCAAACGCTTCTTGATTATAAGATTGAAATAACAAAGATAAAAGCGACGATTGGACCTACAGTTACTTTGTATGAAATAGTACCTGCTCCTGGTGTCAAAATCTCAAAGATCAAGAGTTTGGAAAATGACATTGCCCTGTCGTTATCAGCGCTTGGAATCAGAATCATAGCGCCGATACCAGGCAAAGGAACCATAGGTATAGAAGTGCCTAATAAGAATAAGCAGATGGTTTCTTTCAGAGAGGTCGTCACCTCTCCAAAGTTTCAGAATGCGAAGATGGACTTGCCTATAGTACTTGGTAAGACCATATCTAATGAAGTATTTGTAGCAGACTTAGCGAAGATGCCTCACCTACTTGTAGCAGGTGCTACTGGACAAGGTAAGTCAGTGGGGATCAATACCATTTTGATGTCTTTGTTGTATAAAAAACACCCGTCTCAGGTCAAACTGGTAATGATAGACCCTAAGAAAGTGGAATTATTCCCATATAGTGCCTTAGACAAACACTTCCTTGGGTTTTTGCCGAATGAAGAAGAGCCTATAATAACTGATACTAAGAAAGCTATCCATACGCTGAACTCATTGACAATGGAGATGGATGAGAGATATCAATTATTGAAATTAGGCAAGGCAAGAAACATTAAGGAGTACAATACGAAGTTTACAAATAGAAAGCTGAATCCTAAGGATGGGCATAGATTCATGCCATACATCGTACTTGTAATAGATGAGTTTGCAGACTTGATTATGACAGCAGGTAAAGAAATAGAATTGCCTATAGCCAGATTGGCGCAGCTGGCCAGAGCGATAGGTATCCATCTTATCATTGCTACTCAGAGGCCTTCTGTAAAAATAATCACAGGTATGATTAAGGCTAACTTCCCAGCAAGATTATCTTACAAGGTAACGTCACTTCAGGATTCCAGAACCATCTTGGATAGTAAGGGTGCAGAGCAACTGATAGGAAAGGGAGATATGCTATTATCGGTAGGAAGTGATATTGTCAGACTGCAATGTGCATTTGTAGATACGCCAGAAGTAGAAGAAGTGATAGAACACATAAGCTCTCAGCAAGGATTTGCAGAGCCTTTCCACTTGCCAGAAGTTGTAGACAATGACGCAGAACTAGGTGGTTCCAATCTTAAATGGTCTGACTTGGATCCAATGTTTGAGGAAGCAGCTAAGTTGATTGTCGGTAGTCAGCAAGGGTCTACATCCAGTATCCAAAGAAGACTACAGTTAGGCTATAACAGAGCTGGTCGTATTATGGATCAGCTAGAAAGTCTTGGCATAGTTGGAGAATCTAATGGCAGCAAGCCAAGACAGGTTCTTTTTACTTCTGAAATGGAGCTGATGCATTACTTTGAGCATCTTAAAAGCAATCAAAAATAAAATCAGGTTAGGAGCTTATTCTTCGATAAGCTCCTCTGCTTTTTTGTCTACAGAATCCATAGTTTCCAGCAACTTATCCCAAAAGTCACTGAACATCGGCTGCAGTGCTTTGCCTACATCTTGTGTGGCTCTTGGCAATGGTTCCAACAGAGGATAACTGATAGAGCTTGTTTTCACATTATCAGATACCAGAGAAATCTTGTCCATCACAAATACACCATAACTGACCAGGATAGCATAGAATAAGGACAGGAGAATACCACCTGCCAACTTATTGATTATACCTAATTGTAAGTTCTTAAATAGCTTATCCAATTTTCCACCAATAAATCTGATGAGCAACATCACAACTATAAATGTGATCACAAATCCAAGAACAAAACTTATCGCCTGATTTAAGCCAAAAGTTCTTTCCAATATTTCCATTACTGTATCTGAGAGCTTCATAGCAGCAATAATCCCAATAAGCAATGAAATACTAGCAAATACGGTCTTGATGAGTCCGCTGGAAAATCCCTGATAGAATCCAAAGGCAATGAGTATACCGGCAATGATGTCTATAATCATGATTAAGCTTTAATGTGTTTTTTTCTATCCAATAAAGTCTGATTGTACTCACAAAGTATTGTTAATTAGGATATATATCGAAATTAAGTCCTGATATTACATATTTATGAGAACGTGGTATATCTAACTTTTATTAAAACGACATAACTCATATATATTTTATTGTTATATCTTAGCGTCTTATAAGCAATAGGTTATACCTAAAATTGTAATACTAATTTGAATATATCTAAAAATACTGTAGCGTTCCTAGCCTTTCTATTCTTCATTGCAAGTGTAGATGTAACTGCTGCCTCAGTTAAGAGGGATAGTTTACCATCCGTCTTCATGATAGGTCAGAACGATATCCTATATGAGGAGTTGGTAGAAGAATGTACTAATCCACTTTTGACGGCCTGTCAAGATTCGATGGATTTGGCATATCAAAAGTGGGTAGAGTTACTCAGTGAAATGGAATTGCAAGCGGTGCAGTCAGAATTTGATATCAATGGTGTTAAAATCTGGCTCAATGTATTTTGGCGACCTGATGGTAGCATCAAGCACTTGGTATACTTTCCAAAACCAACATCTAGAAATATGGACTTTAGTGACCTCACTAAATTTTTTGGTCGATTTGTAAAAGTGTACGAAATGGAGAAGATTTCAAATGATTGCTATAGTCATTATGGGAGTGCCACTTTTCCTACCTTTTCATCCTTATACTTGGATAAGAAATAAGGACAACGACATTTATTGCTTTTATACAAGATTTGTTATTGAGATAGTATAGGCAGTATGGAGATATTCCTAACTTAGGATATAGCCATTATTTATCCTTTCTTAAAGAACAAACTTCATTGTATGAAAACCTTCTTTTTTATTGCATTGCTTATTTCTAGTACAGGACAACTATCCGCTCAAGCAAATCCACAATTTGAACTTGGTGCAAAATGGACTTACGAAAGAGAGGTAAGAATTCCAAGAATGGTGGACTTTGTGACTTACGAGGTGATGGACACCCTCACTATAGATAGTCTCTCTTGCTTCATTGTAGACAAAGTTTTACCAAATGGAAATCAAGTGGCGACAGCGACTATGTGTATATCTGGTAACAAGGTGTTAGTTCCAGACAATAGATTGGAAGATGGTTTTCAGTTGATTTATGATTTCGATGTTGTAGACACTTTTCGTATTCAGTGTGCAAGGCTTAATGATTTTTTTGAATGTATTGCACCTATAGATTCTATAGAGACTGTACAGATTGCTGATGGACAATTGATAACCAGGAGAAAGATTGATGCAGATTTCAATTCTGAGTGTGCATCTAGTGGATTTATCCCATCACGTGTATACGATGGTATTGGGAATGATTATGGTGGCCTTTTTGGCTACTTGAATTTCTGTAATAATCTAGCTGACCCTGTCAGTGCAGAAGAAACGCGACTCAGATGTTTTGAGAATAGAACAGCCTCATTTCGGTTTGTAGATTATCCTTGTGATACCATAATTCAAGGAGATGGTACTGACGTGATTGATATAATGGGTGGCCATGAATCTACAATCTTTCCTAATCCAGCAAGAGGTGTGGCATTTGTAGATAACCCTACGCATGATTTGACTTATAGATTATTCAGTATGGAAGGTCTGCTAATCTCAGAGGGCACATATTTAGAAAGTGGAATAGAACTCCCTTTTCAAGGCGTATATTTCATAGCACTAATCTCTGATGGTCGAGAGAGCACACATCGTATTGTGAATAATCTCTGATTCCAAGATCTAGCCCATTTATATGCTTTTTTAACAACTTCAAAACATACTTTTGGGTTGGTATTATAGTTATTGATGTATATACAAAGCCTATGAAAATGTCGACTTACAAATTAATGCTTCTCATTCTGATTCTCTTGGGTTGGATATCTGCAGGCCAGTCACAATCAGATACCAATGAAGTATCAGATCCAGAAGCAATGGAGATACTTAATCGAATTAGCGACAATTACCAACAAAGCTCAGCGCATAAAATATCTTTCAGTTTGGACATAGAATTGACAGCACAAGGTAAAGAGACTCAGAAAGGTCAGTTAATTCAGCAAGGCGACCAGTTCGTATTAGAAATGGAAGGTCGTAAGATTATCTCCAATGGTAAGACAGTCTGGCTATACATGGAAGACTTAAATGAAGTCCAGATTAATGATGCCGACTTTGAAGATGAGACAAGTTTTAGTTCACCGTCTGATATATTCCAATTGCATACTTCAGGGGAGTATATTTTTGCATTGGCAAGTAAATTGGAAGAAGAAGGTCAAGCCATCACGCAGATAGAAGGAAAACCTACAGATCCCTATTCTGAATATTCCAAGATGAGACTCACAATCATAGATAAGGGATTGAAAGTCAAGAGATTAAAAATATTCGGAAAAGATGGGAGTCGATATACAATGAATATCACGTCACATAATGAAGGCTATGTTCCGGTGGATGGCACTTTTAGCTTTGATGCGTCACTATATCAAGGTGTTCATGTAGAAGATCTGAGGTTTTAGTACCTCTTTCAGTGTTAGTTAAAACACCTATATAGACTCCATAGCGTCATCTACTGACAAAAAGAAAAAGCCAGAGAAAATCTCTGGCTTAATTTTTATAAAGTTGCTGGTCAAAACTCCTTTACAAATTGCCGCTCCTTTGAGTTAAGCATATCTTTTTTGTTAAAAACAAATAATACAATCGAGCCACTACTTCTACACATCTACTCAGGATGAACAAAAGCGCACTATTGCGTGCTTTAACTGCGCCCAACCTTGAGTATAATTAGTTTACTAACCTTAAATTATTCGGTAATGGCCTTAAATCAGCATAATTCTAGAAATTGTACACTAAAGTCCAATCTTAATATTTAGAATACCTTCTGGTTTAATTCAAATCAAAAATTATAGAGTAAAGATCTGAATATATTAGTAATTCCTCGGAAAGACCAAATGTGGTATCTTTTTTGAATAAGCTAGATGGACTCTATATTCATAATTCGTTGAGACTGAAAACCTATTTATTGCTGTTATTAGCAGGATGTGCTATGTGCAACGTCCTGATTGGTCAGTCATACAAGTCAGTTGATATAGACTTGCCAGATGAACTCATTGATCTCGTTTCTTTCAATAATAAGCATATTCACTTGGTTACTTCCAAAGGTATATATGACTTCAATGACCTCATACCAAGTCCGCTAAAATTGGTAAATGCTGAAGATCCAATTCAACATCCACTTCAGACCTATACTAGACTGGATAATCACTGCTATTACCCACTCAAAATGGGTGACTTTATCTTTTCGGACAGAAATCAGAAACTGAGAGTAGAGGAATCTGGAGATTTAGATAGAGGCTTGATCTTGGTTACCAGAAGTGGCAAAAAATGGCTGGTAAATACCTCCATGTTCCAACATCTTCACGGTAAATGGCAATTTACTAAGTCCGTAGGTCCTAAAGCTGGATACATCAAAGATGGAAAAACATATCAAGACGAGCTATGGCTCATATATGAGAAAGGAGGTGTGGTCAAAGTGGATGAAAATAAAGAATTAAGAAACTATACAAAGTTGGATGGACTATATGATGATAATCCAACTACAATCTCTATCGCTGGTGATGGTTCTGTATTTGTAGGGCACAAATCCGGTTTAAGTATAATTACGCCTAATTCCGTAAAGAGTGTAGAACTAAAGCTTAGAAGTCCGATTGCCAAAATTCTGGAAATAGAACATGATAATAATGGCAAAGCGTGGTTTTTAACCAATGAAGGCCTGTATTCTTATCAAGACGGAAAGACTACAAATGTGAAAATAGATTTAGAGCCTGGCGAAAAGGTAGTTTCACTACTTATTGCTAAGGACCAAAATGTCTATGTACTTACTTCTAATAGGGTGCTAATTCTGCCTAATACAGATTTAAAAAAATATAATATTAGAAATCAGAATCCGAAAAAGGAAGTAGTCTCATTCTACCAGATAAGAGGTAACCAATATTATTCGGATTCAAAAAATGTATACAAATTAGATAAGAAGGAGGGTGATTGGATAGCTGATAGAAAGAAAAAAGTTCCTCGTTCAATAGTTCATGATGTAAGAAACAATCCTATTCTTGTTTACAAAAACAACAGAGGGACTTGTATTGATCGCAATCATGCAGGAGTGAAGTATAATGTCAATGTTCCTGAAGGAGAAAATCTACAAAACCTTATAAGGATAGACAATAAGAAGTATTATGCGACAGCAACTAATTTGTACAGTTCCAATTATAGTGGGTTCAAGCTAATCAGTCATGAGGAGGATACCTATTACAATGTACTGCATACAATCAATGGAGATTATGTTTTTGCTCAAAAAGGTATTTACAGATTAGAAGATGACCAGTTAAAACCACTATTAGCTGGTTATAATTCTTCTTTTCCTTATTCGACTAATCAGTTTGTGCTAATAGACAAGTTAGTGACCTTTAAAGAGCACAGTATCCAGTTAGTTAATACACGAAATGAGAGTATACAGGAGCTTGGAATGCATCCTCTGAGAATATTGGACATTGAGCAGACAGAAACCTCCGTATGGTTGCTTTGTGAGAAATCAATGATTGCCTTAGACAAATCACAACTATATCAAGGTATAATCAGAACATTAAAGGTCATACCAACCTACCTTCCATTGGAAGAAGGACAATTACATAAACCATCTGATAAGGAATTATGGGCAGTGGGGCAGAAGTCTATTTTTAAGATTAACATTGATGACCCAGTTACTATCTATAAGCCATCCATGATTTTATTAAAGGCAGAAGATAAGGATGGCAATATACTACCAGAACAGGTTGCCAATGACTATTCTGTAAAGATTGACCAGATGCCTATTGCACTAACTTATGTGGCATCCAATCACTGGACAGATAACATTACCTATACTTTCCATACCAATAACGAAGGACGTAATTTGTCTGAATGGAAGTCTGAAAATGTTTATGTATTAGATGAAGAGAAGAGCGGCAATTATATTATTACAGCAAAATTTAAAGACGATATCTTCGGAATGAATATGTATGCAGAACCTGTGACCATCAATGTGGCAGAGCAAATCGTCATCAGTGGGCAACAAGGAAATAAGCGCCGAATACCATTTATTCTGATATCCTTATTATCATTGTGCATATTATATGTAATCTTTAAATCTAAAATTGTATTCAAATAACCCAAACTAGGGCCAGAATACATACGACATTAAGCTTATTTGGCGTTTTTCTTATCGATGGTGATAAATCATAATGATATCTTATTGAATCTCAGAATCTACCTTACAGTATGTTTGTGTTGCATTTGTAGTACTCTGTGCTTAAGCCAGAAGGGTATTGAGATTGGAGTGCATGGTGGGCTATCACATTACTTTGGAGATCTCAATCCAACTTTTACGATTTCAGATCCTGGTTTTCAAGCAGGATTAACCTTTCGAAGAAACTTCAACGAAAGACTATGTGCTGCAATGGGACTTGATTATGGTAGGATATCTGGTTCCGATAGCAATTCATTTAATTCTTTTGAGCGAACAAGGAATCTCGACTTCAGATCTAACTATCTAGAGGCCAACTTTACTTTTGAATTTAATTTCTTTCCATACATACATGGCAGTGAGGACTTTAGCTATACCCCTTATTTATTCGGTGGTTTTGTTGTAAGTCGTTTTAATCCGATGACAGACTTAGATGATGTCACTTATGAGCTAAGAGATTTCAATACAGAAGGTGTCAATTATGGCCTATCGTCTGGAGGTTGGGTGTATGGATTTGGGTTCAAGTGGGATATCAATCGAGATTACAATATAAATATCTACCTCTCAGGTAGACGATTATTCAATGATTATGTGGATGATGTCAGTACTGATTTTCCAAGTAGAGCACCAGCAGACCCTATAGCTGCGGCTTTGTCGAACCGATCTGGAGATACTAATTTTGGGGCCCCTGGTACGCAAAGAGGAGATGGCTTCAGTAGGGATCAAGTCTATTTTTTGAGTGTAGGTTTTCTAAGATACTTTGGTCAGCTCAATTGTCCACCGATTACAAGAGATGTTTTTTAGAACAGAATTTTCAAATGGTAAAACATTTCCCTATATCACTTCCTTCTTATCCAAGGGGTTTTCATATTATTACTGACCAGGTTGTCAATGCACTTTCACATTTGCCGGATATCGGATATCTCCATGTGTATATTCAGCACACCTCTGCAGGGTTAACGATCAATGAGAATGCCGATCCTGATGTCAGGATAGACTTTGAGAGTATTTTTAACAAGCTTGTCCCCGAAAATTTACCATTTCTTAAGCATACTATTGAAGGACCAGATGACATGCCTGCTCACATCAAAGCTAGTCTGGTTGGTTTTCATGTTCAGGTACCGATAATTGATGGCCGCCTTGCATTAGGAATGTGGCAAGGAATATACCTCTGTGAGTTTAGGAGTAACCCATCAAGGCGCCGACTTGTTGCAACCATAATCAGATGATACCACAGATATAAAACTTGACATAGGTGATAGGAAATCATTACCTTGAGGGATTATGCTACCTTATGTTATTGAAGGATTGATTTTTGGGATAGGTCTAGCCGTATCTCTTGGACCTATCTTCATAGCATTGACTCAGACGTCGATCGAGAAAGGAGTGTGGCCTGGTATAACCGTTGGAGTAGGTATTTGGATAAGTGATTTACTCTTCCTTTTCCTGTTTTATAATTTTATATCTTCTATCAAGAATGATATTGAAAGCGACACATTTCGATTTTGGATGGGCATTTCTGGTGCTATTGTAATGGTTGGCTTTGGACTTTTTTTGATACTTAAAAAACCAGAAATTGATTACACGATACAAAAACACAATTACAAAAATTATATTGGATTTTGGTTAAAGGGATTTTTGGTTAACTCGATTAATCCATTTACATTCTTTTTTTGGGTGAGTGTCATTTCTACCTACATCATTGGTAGAGATATTACCCACAACCAAGCTCTGGTACTCTTGGGCACAATTCTCTGTGTAATCATCCTCTCAGATACAGGAAAGGTGCTACTGGCTAGTTCTCTTAAGAACAGTCTCAATGCCAAACATGTCAATACCATTTCAAATTTTTCTGGCATTATCCTCCTTGTATTTGGACTCTTTATGTTTATTCAAGTCATATGATAAAAGACAATTTTATCACAATCCTAGAGCTTGCAGTCCTTATTATAATTAGAATTGATTATCTTAGATGATAACCTGTTAATAACAATAATGCAATCGGCTATGAAATCTATTCTTTTTGTCTTAAATGTTATGTTCTTATTGTCTATAGGAAATCGTGTATTGGGACAGTCAAATTTTGAAGTACACAATCTAGGGACCTTAGAAGTCAGTGCTGTTGTAGACCCTATGGCTATTGAAAATGATTTCTTTCCGGTTTTTATTTACAAAGAAGCGCCTGATCCTGTGGGCAGCCGTATCATAGAAATCAAGCAAGAAATCAATCAAATTTTTCCCAGAAAAGAGGGCAACCAACTGGAAAGAAGATCTGTACCAGAACCCCCAATAATTGAAGCTGGTTTTGATGCAAATCCTAGGCAAGCTAATACACCTACTGATAATACGATGGCTATAGGTTATGATGGGACTAACATCACGGCCGTCAATTCCAATCTTCAATTTAGGGCAGTGGATGGCTCCCTAATAAGAAACTTTTCTCTTAACTCTTTCTCAGTGTCTATTGCCAGTGGTGTTGGAAAGTTTGACCCAAGAGTCATTTTTGACCCTGAATCAAATCGTTATGCTATGACTTGGTTAGCAGGATTTAATAGTGAATCAAGTACAATTATTGTTGCCTTTTCTACAAGTGATGATGTCAGAGAACCTTGGAATCTATATTCTATAGATGGCAGCCCTCAAGGTCCTGGTCTTTGGTCAGATTATCCTATGATATCTCTGACTGATAGCGAACTCATACTTACAATAAATCTTATCAGGGAAGGTGAGCCTTGGCAGACAGGTTTCTCAGAGACCCTAATCTACCAGATGGATAAAGAGAAAGCATATGCTGGAGAATCATTCGAATTGAATATGATAGACGGGATACAATTTGAAGGTACAAATATCAGGTACTTACATCCTGTCAAGTCAGCTGATTCTACTCTAGAAGACGAATTATACCTATTATCCAATGTCAACTTTGCAATAGAAAATGATTCTATGATAATGGTTAAGCTCACTGGTGGTATGGATAATCCTGAGTTGGAGTTCTCACAGTTAAGATCAGATATTAATTATAGTGTCTCTCCTGATTCACCACAGATAGATGGTACTATGTTATATACGAACGATGCGAGAATTTTGGACGCATTTATTATTGGAGATCACATACAATTTGTTAGTAACTCATTAGCGCCTAATCGTAATAGCTCAGGCGTATATCATGGTATCATACCAGATGTCAATAATCCAGGTATGATAAGGGGTCAAATACTAGATCATCCTGACTTAGATCTCGGTTATCCAGGTATAGCATGGACGGGAATAGAAGACAATGAGTATGATGCCATTGTGGTAGCACAACATTCTAGTACAGAAACTTTTGCGGGGATATCAGCACTCTACCTTGACCAAGATGGAGAAGCCTCAGAGTGGATTAGTGTGAAGGAAGGAGAAGGCTTTCTAGATATGCTTCAAGGGGGTACTGAGCGCTGGGGCGATTATATCGGATGCCAACGACAATTTAATGAGCCAGGCATAGTATGGGTTTCCAGTATGTTTCCAGATGGTAATAATAGATCGCGCTCCTGGTTGGCTGCGCTTTCTGAATCTGAGAGACAGCAGTCATCTACATCCAATCCTATACCTGAGAATATTAATCTAGATGTCTTTCCGAATCCAGCCTTTGAGATTGTGACTGTTAATATGGATTTACCAAGAAATGATTTCTTATACCTGTCTCTGGATAACAGTGAAGGCCAAACTATTCATGTATTTCATAATGACAGGACAAGAAAGAAGGGCCTATTAGAATTCTCATTTGACATCAGTTCTTTGCCTTCGGGAGTGTACATTTTTAGAGGGATATTGGGTGCGGATGAGATTGTGACGAGGAAGATAGTGAAGGAGTAATTTAAGGTGCATGCCAAGGATGCAGAGGTTTATTTGGTGCAGAGGTCTGAAGGTACATTAATTTATTGTAGGTCACGGAAAGCCTAACTATGATTTGATTAGCTATTTCTATTTCTATTTGTATTAGAAATACAAGAATATCAAAAATGGGATTCGGTCCTTATGCTATAAAGGATCTACATTTCAAAGTCACATCTTCACCACCTTCATTACCTGCTCACCTACCCTCAGAAAGTAAATCCCATTCTCCAATGCACTCATGTCCATAGCGCCAGTATTTCTATACGCCATGACTTGCTGACCCTGCTGGTTATACAACATTTATTAATAGTGAAAGAGTAGTCCTCATTATATAAGTTCTTCCGCTTTTTTCTTAGATAAAAAAACTCGCAAAAAATCAAGCCAAATCAATGCTCTACGCTGTGCCGCTCCCTCTGCCCACTATGATTTGGCAATTGCTCGGCGGCTTCTTGCTACCCGCATGCGCCACTCTCCTAGTTGCGATTCTATATGCTCGGCATAAAAATGTCATTTTCTCCATTCTTCACCCTTCACATCTTCACCACCTTC